>JAPLHZ010000103.1 GCA_026389365.1 Cyanobacteriota bacterium | reverse complement strand
GTTAGGCAACGTCAAGGGAAAACCCGCTAACTTTGCACGCGAGCATTAGGTTCGGTCTTCAAAATCAAAGTCTTCATCAATGCGACGGTCAACGGCTTGTCCTGTGGCAACCGCCTATAAATAGCCATCTCTGCCGATAAGTGCGAGGCCGATCGTTCACAGGTTTCGGGGGAAAGTCGCCTGAATCCAGAGCAGATTTCCTCGCTGGTATGGCCTATGATTGTGCTAACTAAAAATATTTTTTGTGAGAAGTTCTTAAAACAATTCTGTTTTTTCTATTGGCATCAGCGTTTTGGCTCTGGACTAACCCGATCGCCCTCTTGATTGTGTCAGTTCCTCAATAAGCGATCGCATCGCCACCCCGACCGGAGACACCCCGGAACGATCGCACACAATTTTCGTCCTGAAGGAAATTCTGAAGCTTTATGAGAGAGGTAGGGGCTGACCAACTATTTTTGGGAAGAATTATGAGTAAGGTATGGATAGAAAATCTTCAGGACAGTAACTGGCGTAGAGTATGAGCCTAGAATCAGCCAATTTTCAGTTTTTGCGATCGCATGACGTGCAGCTCGTCCGGCTTGGGGCGTTGGCTGAACGTTATTTCCGAGATGACCCCAGTACCTGCCTGATGAAGTTACGTCAGTTTGCTGAAGTGCTGGCACAATTGACCGCCGCTAAGACAGGGCTGTTTGTTTCTACCGAGGAATCCCAAGCAGATCTATTGCGACGGTTCAAGCTAGAACGGGTTTTGCCTCAGGAAGTCACCGACCTGTTTCATCAAATCAGACTGGTCGGCAACCAAGCAACTCATCAGGATACGGGCAACCATGAGTCAGCTCTAACCACGTTGAAGATGGCTCGTAATTTAGGAATTTGGTTTCATTGCACTTTTGGAGGCGATCGCCAGTTTAAGGCAGGTGTGTTTGTGCCACCGCCCAATCCAGTTGATGTGACAGCCGAGTTGGCAGCAAAGCTGAAATGTTTGCGGATTGAACTCAGGGCAACGCGCAGCGAGGCAGAACAGGCAAAACTAACAGCCGAGGAACAGGCTAGAGCGGTGATGAGTGCCGAGGAGAAAGCCCGTCGGGAAGCGGAAGAACGTTCGTTGTGGGAGCAGCTTGCGAGTGAGTCTGAACAGGCAAGATCAGCCCTTGAAATTCAGTTAACGTCACTCCAAACCGCTTCCAAACAGAGACCCGCGCAACAGACTGCCGCGATTATTTCCCTGGCTGATCAGGCGGCCTCAAGGATTGACTTGGATGAGGATGAGACTAGGGCAATTATTGATCGGCAATTGCAGGATGCAGGCTGGTTGGCGGATACCCGCAACTTACGCTATGGAAAGGGTGTAAGACCCACCAAAGGTCAGAATATAGCGATCGCCGAATGGCCAACGGCTAACGGGATTGCTGACTATGCGCTGTTTATCGGCACAACCTGTATGGGGTTTATTGAGGCCAAGCGCCAACGCAAGAATGTGTCGGCGGCGATCGATCAGGCGGAGCGATACGCTAAGGGGTTTCAGGCGGGTGATGGATTTGCTGCGGTCGCGGGCGGCTCATGGGGTGAGTTCCAGGTTCCCTTTGTGTTTGCGACCAACGGGCGACCTTATCTAAAACAGATTGAGACGGAAAGCGGCATCTGGTTTCGTGATGTGCGCAAACCCACCAACCGCCGCCGCGCTTTAGATGGCTGGAAAACGCCGGATGGGTTGAAAGCTGAGCTAGGCATGGATCGTGAGGCGGCTCACGCGGCTCTGAAAACCCTGCCTTACCTATTTGGCTTCCCCTTGCGTCCCTATCAGCAACGAGCGATCGAAGCCGTTGAACAAGCCCTGGAATCGGATAGCCGCAGCATGTTGGTGGCAATGGCTACGGGGACTGGCAAGACTAAGCTGGCGATCGCCCTGCTTTACCGCCTCTTGACGACCAAGCGATTTCGCCGTGTTTGTTTTGTGGTGGACCGTAGTGCTTTGGGGAGGCAGTCGGCGGATGAGTTTCGCGCGACTAAGGTGGTGACGGCTAAGACCTTTGCCGATATTTTTGGGCTGCAAGGGTTGAAAGAGGTGATGCCAGAATCAGAAACTAAGGTTCACATCTGCACGATTCAGGGGCTGGTGAGCCGAGTTCTGTATGCCAGTGAACCCGCCAATGTGCCACCTGTGGATCAGTATGACTTGCTGTTGATTGATGAATGTCATCGAGGCTATCTGCTCGATCGAGAAATGTCGGATGCCGAGCTAAGTTTTCGGAGCCAGGATGACTATATTTCCAAGTATCGCCGTGTTCTAGAGTATTTTGATGCCGTCAAGATTGGCTTAACTGCTACGCCTGCTTTGCATACTGCGCAGATATTTGGGGAGCCGATTTTTAGATACTCCTATCGAGACGCTGTGATTGACAACTACTTGATTGATCATGAACCTCCTGTGCGGATTACAACAACCTTGAGCCAAAAGGGGATTCAGTTTGTGTCTGGGGAAGAGATGGAAGTGATTGACACGGCCACTGGCACGGTTGACCTGACCCATGCGCCTGACGATCTACATTTTGATGTGGACGAGTTTAATAAAAAGGTCATCACGATTCCTTTTAATCAGGTGATAGCCCAGGAGCTAGCCAGACATATTGATCCGAATCTTCCTGGGAAGACGCTGATTTTTGCGGTTAGCGATGCCCATGCCGATATTGTGGTTGACCAGGTTAAGCGAGCAATGACAGATGCCTACGGCGAGATTGAGGATGCCGCTGTTCGCAAGATTACTGGCAGTGTCGATCGCGTGGGTACGCTGATCAAGGAATATCGCAATGATGCTATGCCCAAGATTGCAGTCACGGTTGATCTGCTGACTACGGGGATTGATGTGCCTAGCATCGTCAATCTGGTATTTTTGCGGCGGGTGAACAGCCGAATTCTGTATGAGCAAATGTTGGGACGGGCAACCCGTCAATGTCCTGACATTGGAAAAGAGACTTTCCGTATTTTTGATGCGGTTGACCTCTATGCCAAGTTGCAGAATTTGACTGAGATGAAGCCTGTTGTAGTCAACCCCACCATCACCCTGGAGCAGTTGTTTGATGAGTTTGCCCAGGTAACGGAGGAGGATCACCGCGCTGAAATTCGGGATCAGATATTGGTTAAGTTAGGTCGAAAATTGCGGCGGATGGCTGACCAAGTTAGGGAGAGCTATGAGGCTCAGACTGGTGAAACACCGGAAAAGACGCTGGAGCGGTTTAGGGCGACTCCCCTGCCGGAGATGGCTGGCTGGGTCAGGGAGCGCCCCGGTATTGGGCGGATTTTGGATTGGAACCCGGAAGGCGGGAAGGGGAGTTTTCTACCGATTTCTCACCAGCCTGATCAGGTGGTTGCTGTGACCCGTGGGTATGGCACTGGGCAGAGACCGGATGACTTTTTGGATAGCTTTACTGCCTACGTCCAAAACAACGTCAATCAGATAGTGGCCTTAACGGTGGTGTTGCAGCGACCGCGTGACCTGACCCGATCGCAACTCCGCGAATTACGGCTGGAGCTTGATAAAATGGGCTATTCCGAGACCAACTTGCGGCAGGCGTGGCAAGATGCCAGAAGCGAGGATATTGCGGCCTCGATCGTAGGCTTTATCCGTCAGGCGGCGCTAGGTGATCCGCTGGTGCCCTATGCCGATCGCGTTAGAAGCGCTATGAAGCGTATGATGGGCAAACAGTTATGGACTGAACCACAGCGCCGCTGGTTGCAGCGGATTGGGGAACAGGTTGCCCGTGAGGTGATTGTCGATCGTGCTGCGCTGGATCAAGAACCGTTCCAGGCAGATGGCGGGTTTAATCGGCTCAACCGCATTTTTGATGGGAAGCTGGAAGCGATTTTAGGCGATATAAACGAGGAATTGTGGCGAAAGACAGCGTAATGACTACTAGCTTAATTAGTCCCAGCTTAATCAGTCCCAGCAGTGTCACCCGTGACATTGTCGCGAAGCTTTGGAACCTGTGCAATATTCTGCGTGATGACGGGATCACCTACAACGAATATGTCACGGAGTTGACCTATCTGTTGTTTCTGAAGATGCTGACGGAGACAGGGCGCGACAACCGTTTGCCGACGGAGTATCGCTGGAGTGAACTGCACCAGCGAGAAGGGTTGGAACAGTTAGAGTTTTACAAGCGGCTTTTGCTCGATCTGGGCAGTCAGAAGCAGGTTATCGATCCGATCGTGCTTTCGATTTTTACCGATGCTCAAACTAGGCTGCGGAAGCCTACCAATTTGAAGGCGTTGACCGATGCGATCGATCGCTTGGACTGGTTTTCGGCACGGGAAGAAGGTTTAGGCAATCTCTATGAAGGGTTGCTGGAGAAGAATGCGGCTGAGAAGAAGTCGGGGGCAGGGCAATACTTCACGCCGCGACCGTTGATTGATTGCATTTTACGGCTGGTGAAGCCTCAGGCGGGGGAGATCATTCAAGACCCAGCAGTGGGGACGGGTGGTTTTTTGGTGGCGGCGGATCAATATATTAAGCGTCAGACGGATGATCTCTACACGCTGACTCAGGAGCAGGCACGGTTTCAGCGCAACGACGCTTATCAAGGACTGGAGCTAGTGCCCGATACGCATCGGCTTTGTCTGATGAATTTGATGTTGCATGGGATTGAAAGTGGGGTCGGGTGTGGGGATAGTTTGTCACCGGATGGGGAAATGTTGGGTAAAGCTGATGTGATTCTGACGAATCCGCCGTTTGGGACGAAGAAGGGCGGTGGACGACCGACGCGCTCTGATTTTTCGGTGACGGCGGAAACTTCTAATAAGCAGTTGGCGTTTGTGGAGCATATTTACCGCGCTCTGAAGCCAGGGGGACGGGCGGCGGTGGTGCTGCCTGATAATGTGTTGTTTGAGGATAATATGGGGCGGAAGCTCAGACAGCAGCTCATGGAGTTGTGCAATCTGCATACCATTTTGCGTTTGCCGACGGGGATTTTTTATGCGCAGGGTGTGAAGACGAATGTGCTGTTTTTCACGCGGGGCAAGACCGATCGGGGCAATACCAAAAATGTTTGGGTCTATGACTTGCGGGCAAACATGAACAGCTTTGGTAAAAACCGCCTGCTCAACGTGGCGGATTTTGCACCCTTTGAAGCGGCATTTGGGGATGATCCATTGGGACTGTCACCGCGCATCAATTTAGGCGAAGAAGGGCGGTTCCGTTGCTTTACCCGTGAGCAGATTGCCGATCGTAATGACAATCTAGATATTGCATGGCTGCGGGATACCAGCAACGACCCAGAAGACGAGCTAACCGAACCGGAAGAGATTGCCGCCGCTATTGCCACACACTTACGGAATGCTTTGGCAGGAATTGAGGCATACAGTGAGGAACTGGAAGAGGAAGAGTCTCAAGAGGAGGCAGCCGCGTGAGTGAATTACCGAGGGGTTGGATAAAAGTAGAGATTGGAAAATTGACATCTATACAAACTGGGAAATTAGATGCAAACGCAGCGGTAAAAGACGGGCCTTATCCATTTTTCACATGTGCTGAAGAAGTTAGCAGAATTGATCGTTATGCATTTGACACTCAAGCAATACTCTTGGCAGGGAATGGGATTTTTAATCTTAAACGCTATAAAGGCAAATTTAATGTATATCAAAGAACTTATGTAATTGAGCCTATTGGCATTAGTTTTGATTACTGTTTCTATGCGCTCAAACAGGCAATTGAACAAATAGCAAGTAAAAATCGGGGATCTGTAATTAAATATCTTAGATTAGGGGATATTGCAAATTCTTTCATTCCTATCCCTCCTCTTAATGAACAACGCCGCATTGTTGCTAAGCTCGATCGCCTGTTTGCCCGTAGTCGTAGTGCTCGTGAGGAGTTGGAGCGGATTCCTAAGCTGTGCGATCGTTACAAACAAGCTATATTAGCCGCTGCTTTCCGAGGTGATTTGACAGCAAGTTGGAGACAGGAAAAAGTTGATGAGTATATCAGCAGTGGGCTTTGGTCTATTCCTCATCAATGGCAATGGCACCAAATGAGTGAAGTCTGTGAGCACATTACAAAAGGCACAACACCTTCCAAAGATAAAATGAGCAGTGTTGATGCAGGCATACCTTTTATCAAGGTCTACAACCTAACTTTCGATGCTACTTTAGACTTTTCTATCGATCCAACTTTTGTTGATTTAGAAACACATGAAAAGTTCTTAAAACGTTCCAGGGTTTATCCAGGTGATGTTTTGATGAATATTGTTGGTCCTCCACTGGGAAAAGTATCTATTGTTCCAGAAATATATCCTGCATGGAATATTAATCAGGCAATAGCTATATTTCGTGCGAGACCGAAGATACTAAATCGGTTTATCTCAAATTACCTACTTTTTGAGAAAACAGTGAATTGGTGTATTCAAGAGGCTAAAGCAACGGCGGGACAGTTCAACCTGACTTTACGCATCTGCCAAGATATTCCAATACCAGTACCTCTGATAGAAGAACAAAAAGAAATTGTTCGACAAATCGAAAAACTGTTCAAAGCGATCGATTTGATGGCACAGGAATATCAGAAGGCAAGCAAATTACTCGATCGGTTGGATCAAGCCACCCTTTCCAAAGCTTTCCGGGGTGAGTTAGTCCCACAAGACCCCAACGATGAACCCGCAGCGGCATTGCTAGAGCGCATTCTTGCCGAGAGGCAAAACCAGACACCAGCCAAACGCAGTAGCACCAAAAAAGCGAGATAGCGGATTTGTAAATGAAGCTGAACTTACTCGCTATCCGATCGCCTCCCCCGCCAAGACGATCGTCGCTGATCTGAAGGCGGTACGGTTGGCTGAATAGTTCGATCGAGAATTATGAACAAACTAGGCAGATAGAACTAGCAAGGATCGAAGAAGAAGAGTCAGTGTAGCCAGGTCCGATCGTTGCCGCTACCATGAATCACGGGGCAATAAAAAATGGGGGTATTGATCATGGTGTAATTAAAAACGGAGATATGAACCACAACATGGACTGGGAGCATGTCACTTTTTTAGAGAGAATAACCCATTGACGTAAGCGGTACGGTGAGCCAGGACTTGCGGCACATTTTCTGCTTGCCACTGCGCCCCGGAGATTTGCACCCGACGGTTGATTTGCTTAATCGCCGACTCGACCGCACCAGAGCCAATGGAACAAATGTCCTCAGGTTGATAGTAAGCGTAGTTGATAATTCGGTGACGATGCTTTTCGAGATAGGTGCAGACGTTGTGAGCCTGTTTCCGCTTCATATCCTTGAAGATGACTTTTATCGGCATACAAAATCCTAGCAATGGCTTGTACGTGTTCATTAATCTGGGCTTTTTCGGTTGGGGTCATGGCCATACACTCCCGAAGTTTGGCTGGAACCCTGATTATACAAGACTTATTTTTATACCTAAAAGGTTGACATGCTCCCGATCTTCATGCATCAAACCCTATACTCTCAAAACTTATGCCCTTAACCGCCATGAAAGAGCCTCCTCGCTACTTCGAGAACTCCATCCTCATCTCCGCCACAGCCACCACCGTCGAACGGTGCATTACAGAACTTGACCTGATGACGCGTTGGCTTAATCCCATGCTCTCCTGCGAACCTGATGGCGGCACTTGGTCTACAGCAATTGGCAGCAAGAGTAAGTTTGTGGTGATGATTCCATTTTTGAAATCTGGATTACAGCCCACATTGCACAACATCGTTAGCGATCGCGCCCCCGGATTAGTTGTGTGGGATTTTGAGGGATTTTTTGTGGGAACCGATCGTTGGCAATGTGACCCCGTAGGTGACCCACTAAGTGATGCGGTAGGTGATTCAATGTCCAGTCAATCCCGGCTAGTAACACGCTTGACAAATTGCTTCACATTTGAAATTCCCAATCCACTCGTACGGTTTGGCTTCAACAGATTTGCCCTATCACTCACCCAGACGGATATGATCGCTCAGCTCAAGCGAATTAAAGTCGTCGCAGAACAACTCCAACGGACGTAACAGTCTTGGCCCAGGATCGATCCTTACTCAATCCCTGCTTACATATAGCTTACATATCCCATTTGAATGCTGCTGTTTGGATACAGAAGGTCACAGTCCATTGCAGGAAGTACAGTTAAGGAAGAAATTGTGCTAGGGCTATCCTTTTCAACTGGAAAGCCTATAGAATAACGATCCTACTCATTAGAGTTGAGGAGGTGCTTCTTATTTGTATCCATACATATACGGATGAAGTAGGATTATTTCTTGATCTAGGTTAAATATTAAGTCAATTTATATAAACATTAAGCCAATATTTGGCCCAGATCCAGACTCTGTATCCCGCCCATAGACCAATAGCTTCCCAACTCTCAACGGTGTTCCCTTTTGAACTACTTAATCCGGCTACCCCAACCCAATCCTGTCACTAATTTTGTGTTTGACTCCATTGAATCTGCTCTAGCTGATCTGAAAATCGGCAAATCTGTTGTTGTTGTCGATGATGAAAACCGCGAGAACGAAGGCGATCTGATTTGCGCCGCGCAGTTCGCTACCCCCGATATGATTAATTTCATGGCAGTCGAAGCACGCGGCTTAATTTGCCTTGCCATGACGGGTGATCGGTTGGATGAGTTGGATTTGCCGTTGATGGTCCGTGAAAATACGGATAGTAATCAAACTGCCTTCACCGTCAGCATTGATGCCTCCCCCGAAGTAGGTGTCACCACCGGAATTTCGGCGGACGATCGTGCCCGCACCATTCAAGTCAGCATAGACCCCAAAACCAAACCCAACGACTTGCGTCGTCCTGGTCATATTTTTCCGTTGCGCGCACGGGACGGCGGAGTGCTGAAGCGGGCGGGTCACACTGAAGCCGCTGTAGATCTATCTCGACTGGCCGGGTTGTATCCAGCGGGTGTGATTTGTGAAATTCAGAATCCTGATGGATCGATGTCACGATTGCCTGATCTGGTTACCTATGCCAAAGCAAAAAATCTTAAGCTGATTAGTATTGCAGATTTGATTAGCTATCGTTTACGACATGAGCGTTTTGTCCAACGCGAAACTGTGGCGAATCTACCGTCACAATATGGACAGTTTCAAATCTATGGCTATCGCAATTCTCTGGACAGTACGGAACATGTGGCGATCGTCAAGGGAAATCCTGACCACTTTTCCGATTCTGCGGTGATGGTGCGGGTTCATTCTGAATGTTTGACAGGCGATGCCCTAGGTTCTTTGCGGTGCGACTGTCAAATGCAGCTCCAAGCCGCCATGAAAATGATAGAACTGGAAGGTCAGGGCGTAATTGTCTACCTACGTCAAGAAGGACGCGGAATTGGCTTGATCAATAAGCTGCGGGCATACTCGTTGCAGGACATTGGTTTAGATACTGTTGAAGCGAATGAGCGGCTCGGGTTTCCGGCGGATTTGCGAGATTATGGTGTAGGGGCACAGATTTTGAATGATTTGGGGATTAGTAAGCTGCGGTTGATCACCAATAACCCTCGTAAGATTGCGGGCTTGAAAGGCTACGGGCTGGAGATGGTCGATCGGGTGCCGTTGTTGATTGAGGCGACGGATTACAATGCGAGCTATTTAGCCACTAAAGCGGAGAAAATGGGCCACTTATTGGTAGGCAACTACTTAATGACCTTAGCGATCGATTGGAAAGATGAGCCACCGACCTTGGCAGAACGGTACGAGCGTCTTGAAAAAGTCAAATTTTTGTCACGCGGCTTTGGCTTAATGCTGGAGGAAGAAGTGCGACCTATGGCGGCATCAATTTTGGGGACGGAGAAAGGATTAGTCGTGAATCTGGGGACCGAACGGGGCGAAGAAATATCTCAGACTTGGTTCCTTGACCCAGAAAATATCTCTACCGAGTCCATTACTAACCTGGTCAGCCAACTGGCGAAATGGGTGACGATCGAAAAGATAGCGCTGTTGTTATCGGATGGTCGTGATCCTTTGGCTGGATTACAATCTCAGATTGACCGCCGATCGTTGGATATGGCAGATGTGCGATCGACCTTGGAAGGACCATTAGAAACGCAATTGGTCTACAGCTTTGAGCCAAGTGGTGTCTAGGGTCGTGCCCCTGTAGAAGTACATGGCTCCTAACTCAGCTCCTAACTTAATTGTAAAACAGGAGACTCGTCAGGGGCTTGACTATTGGAGACGGTCACATCCAAAGGCTGATTTTCATACACATTCAAATCAAACCAGAATGTCGTCCCAACGCCCACTTCGCTAATCAGATTTACTTGACTACGATGTTTTTCTTGAATGATATTGCGAACAATTGATAGCCCGAGGCCCGTGCCTTCTAGAGTATGAACCTGATTTTCGACTCGGAAAAATCGTTCAAAAATATTGGCCTGAGCCTCGGGTTCAATCCCAATTCCGGTATCTGAAATCTCGACTCGTACCAGTTTTGCATTGTTTTCCAAATCGTGTTCATCTGTCAGATAGGTCCGAATGGCAATGCGCCCACCGGATTTGGTGAACTTCATGGCGTTCCCCACCAAATTGGCTAAAACTTGCACAATCAAATCATAATTCCCAGTCACTATTGGTAAATCTGCTTCAATGTCCTGAACCAATTCAATATTTTTATCCTTCGCATTCAGTTGATAGGTCCGAAGCGTTTGTTCAACTGCCGGACTTAGGTCCAGTGCATCCAAAGTATAGGTCCGAGAGGATTCAAGCCGGGTTAGATCTAAGACATCATTGACCAGTCGGGTCAGCCGATCGGTTTCATGGTTTGCAGTTTGTAAAAACTCCTGTCGTTGCGCGGGTTCAAGGGCATCCCCATATTCATACAAGGTTTCAATGAATGACTTGATATTAAACAATGGAGTTCGCAACTCATGGGAAACATTACTAATGAATTGACTTTTGGCCGCATTCAACTCAGTTTCCCGAGTGATGTCCTGCACCGTCATGGCGATTCCTCGAAGATTCTCTTTAGTTCCATCGAGGACTGTATTCAACAAAATCCGAATGGTGCAATAAATCGGCTCCGGTAGCGTAATGGTGAACTCGGCCCCTTCTTTGAGTTCACCTCGAATAATTTGATATAACGGACGGGTGAGTTCGGATTGAACAGCAGTGGGGAGGGCGTAGAGGGCATTTTCACCTTCGATCGATCCATCCCAACCAAAAATTCGCTTGGCAGTGGAGTTGGCTAGCAAAATTTGAAAATCCGTATCCAGGAGAATCGCGCCATCTGCGATCGTGGACACGAGGGTTTCTAGTTTGGCTTTCTCGGAGGTTAGTTCATCAATATTTTGTTCTTGATAACGTTCTAGTCGCTCGGCCATTTCATTGAAACTAGACATTAGCCCCAGAAATTCCCCACCCAAGGGTAAATCAACCCGCTGCTGAAAATTTCCCTTAGCGATATTCTTCACACCATTCAACAATTCGCGAATCGGTTTAGTAATGGTCAAGGCATTAAATACCGCGCCCAAGATCACCATGGCCCAAATCGACACAAATACGGCGGTTGTTACATCACGGGTGAGATTTGACGAGGCGATCGTGGCGGGGTTTGGATTGGTGCCGATCGCCAAAACGCCTAAATATTTCCCTTCGTATAGCAATGGCACGAAGACATCTGTCACCTCACCGTCGGGCGTAAGATGTTGTCGAACCATGGGCAAATCCATGCGCTCAGAAAAATCTTCGGGAAGCTGAATGCGACGTTTGATGATGAGAGAATTTTGGACTTCGACATCACTGAAGGGAATTCCGAAGTAAATCTCACCTTTGGGATTGGCGTAGATCATGTAACGAACACTGGCGGTGCTGCTGTAAAAACGCTGGGAAAAACTCGCCAGTTCACTTTTTTTGTCTTCCCCAATCAAGGGCGCAACGTTGGCCGCGAGCAGCAAGCCTAAGTCACTGCCAAACCGAGTATCGTTAATCTCTGCATCCGATTGAATGGTGTCTACAGCCCAAAACGTTAGACCGCTCATCACCAGTGACACCACAAGGGTTGCGATCGCCATTAATTTAGTCTGAAGTGTGAAATCAGACCACCACCGGACCAAAATATCTCGAACGGTTAGGAGGGGCGACAACACAACAATACCTATACTGGGTTCAGAACTGGGTTCAGAGTTTCATCCATCATACCTTGTGCGATCGATTCAGATTCTTGCCTTAAGACACAATTTGAAATCATGTTCAAATTATGGGGCCGCAAAATATTTTTTTCATTTTACGAAGGTTACATCTAGGTTTCCTTACTCGTCCTTATCAATCCGCTTAACGCGATTTTTTAACCCGGATCCCATTACACATCTTTTAGTAGATAATGGTTCAGATGTTCTGCTCAGAGTCTAGCCTTTGTCATCATGAATCAGTCAATTGCCAAAATCGATCGTATCTATACCGACGGTGCTTGTTCTGGAAATCCCGGTCCTGGAGGTTGGGGGACGGTTGTATATTTTGAAGGCGGCGGTATTCAGGAGTTGGGCGATCGGTCTCCTGCTACGACCAACAATCGAATGGAAATGCAGGCGGCGATCGGTGGATTGGAGTACTACATTGCATCGGGTCAGAAGGAAGGAATTCTTCTGTATACCGATAGTGAATATGTCAAAAATGGTATTACTAAATGGATTTCAGGCTGGAAGAAAAAGGGCTGGAAGACGGCAGCGGGAAAAGATGTTCTGAATAAAGATCTTTGGGAAAAACTGGATGAATTGCATTCTAGCAAAGTCGAATGGCGCTATGTCAAAGGACATTCGGGTGATGAAGGGAATGAACGCTGCGATGTGATTGCCCGATCGTTTTCTCACAATTCTCCGATTCCGCTGCGACAATTTTCGGCTAGTGCTGTGAAGGTAAAGGCTGAGATTCCGCCTGAAGTTAAGTTGGAGATTGAATCTGAGATTAAACCTGAAATCAAGCCTGAGATTAAGTCAGAAGCTAAACCGATCAATGGGGTTGGACTTCCGCTTTTTGCACTTGATGAACTTGATTCATCTCAAGATTTGCCTGCCCCCGTAATCGCTAAAGCAATTGAAAACGTTAGTGAAATTAAAGAGGATTCTGAAATGCAAAATTTACGAGAGACGATTGAACGGCTCAGAATTGCTGATGAAGTCGCGAAGGGCAATTATTTGTTAACGACTCAGGAATTGGCAACAATCGTACAATTGACAGCAAAGACGATCGGGGCCAAAAAAGAAGATTGGGTCTGGCGTAGTTGGTTGATTTCGCGGGTTCGGGAAGAAAGTAATCAAATCCTATGGCAATTAGAACGAGTTGATCGTGAGGGCTGAGTGGGAGACTTTTTAAAGATGTGATTTACTGACGTGATCCGATTATTTCCAGTCACATCTCGTCAATAAATCACGAAAACTGTTTAGCGTAAAACCCGGCATATCGACCATTTTGCGCCAACAATTCCTCATGTCGTCCCGATTCCACGATCGCCCCTTTTTCCATCACCAAAATCCGATCGCTCTTCCGTACTGTTGCTAATCGATGGGCAATAATAAACACCGTTCGACCTTTCATAATCCGTTCTAATGCCTCTTGAACCAATGCTTCAGACTCAGAATCTAAGGCACTCGTTGCTTCATCAAGAATCAAAATTTGGGGATTTAATAATACAGCGCGGGCGATCGCTAGGCGTTGCCGTTGACCACCGGACAAATTCACCCCGCGTTCGCCCACCCAAGTGTGATAACCCTGAGTAAATTGACTAATAAATTGATGCGCATTAGCCACCTTTGCGGCTTCTTCAACTGCGGCAAAATCAATATTTATTTGACCAAATGCAATGTTCTCCGCGATCGTCCCAGAAAATAATGTCGTTTCCTGTGGAACAATTCCAATCTGACGGCGCAAACTTTTCAAGGTCACAGTGCGAATATCACGATCGTCAATCAACAACATTCCGTCTTGCGGATCATAAAATCGCGGAATCAAATTCACTAATGTCGATTTCCCAGCACCAGACGCGCCCACCAGTGCAATCACTTGTCCGGGTTGTGCCGTTAAACTTAGATTTTGCAATACAGGCCGATCGGATTCATAGAAGAAACTCACTTGCCGCAACTCGACTTTGCCTTTGATTGCGGGGAGATCCGTTGCTCCAGACAGTTCAGTAATGCTAGGTCTCAAATCAATTAGCTCATAAATCCGATCGACCGACGCTTCGCCCTGTTTAAATTCATTGTAGTTACTGGCCAATAAATTAATTGGATCAATCAACATCGTCACAGCAATGCAATAACTACCGAATTCTTCCGGCTTTAATTTCCCGCCTGCAATCAACCAAACACCCAGAAAAAACAACGCACAAAACGCTAGGACTTGAAGAAATCCAACAACAGGATATTCGATTGCCCGAAGTCGTTCAGTGCTAAATTTTGCCTCTCGGTTCCGTTCTGCTTCTGCGGCAAATCTTGTCGTGGAATAGTCTTCGGCAGCAAATGCTTTAATTAATCGAATGCCACTAAAGGTCTCGACTAGCAACGATGACAAATCTGAAACTCGCTGCTGACTACTACTCGAAAACGATCGCATCCGTTCGCCAAACCAACCAATTAACACGGCCAAAATCGGAGCCACAATCAACGTCGCCAGCGTCATTTGCCAGCTCTGATAAATCATGTAGCCCAGCACCCCAATTAATTGCAACACACAGGGTAAAAACTGATGGGCAATTTTATAGACGACCTCGCCAATGCGATCGATGTCCTCTGTCATTCGGTAGCTCAAGTCTCCCGTTTGCGAGGTCTCAAAGTAATTCAAACTTTGGGATTGTAATTTAGAAAAAGTTTCTTTACGTAGATCAAATGCAACGGCAAGTGACGCTCTTGCCATCAACGAATCCATACCAAACTGAGCTACCTTCTGCAAGGCAAAGATACTTACCGCAAAAATAATGAGATCAATAATTCCGATGATGGGGTCAATATCACCCGGTTTATTGCCTTGGCCAATTACTTTAAATAAAATCTGAGACTTATAGGCTAGAACAGGCCAGATTGCACTGTATAAAATGGTACACAGTAGAGCCTGAAATAAGGTCTTTCTCTGACGACGAACTAAGGGCATTAATCGCCAGTAGTGCGATCGTCCCGGTTTGCGTGGAGCGCTGGCCGAGATCGTGGTCGATATTGCGTGGGAGGAATTCAATGGCATACTCAACGGCGGTTTGCCTTGCGCTCTTGATAAATGTGAATAACAGATGGCAGGAATGATAGCAAAATAACCCCAACTGTAATCGGCAGTAAATATTTATCTACATCGGGAATCAACTTCCCAAGATAATGTCCACCAATCAACAACCCGAAGGTCCAAACAAAGCCGCCAATGATATTAAAAAACAAAAATGTTCGATAATTCATCGCGCCAATGCCAGCAACAATAGGGGCAAAGGTCCGCACAATTGGGGTAAACCGAGCCAAAACAATGGCCATTTTTCCATGTTTCTCATAAAAAGAGTGGGCCATAGTTAGGTGCTCTTTCTTGAAAAATCGAGAATTTTCTCGCTGGAATAGTTTGCGCCCATAGCGCGATCCCGTTGCATAGCCTACATTATCTCCGATTACGGCACAGGCAAAGCACCCTATCAACAACCAGCCCAAATTTAGCAGCGTTGGCTCTCCCGGCACGAGACTAACTCCCGACAAGAAACCTGCGGTAAACAGTAAGCTATCTCCCGGAAGAAAAAAGCCAATTAACAACCCTGATTCTGCAAAAATAATCCCCCAAATCAATAAGTGCCCGAGAAATGGGCTGGTTTGATTGAGATTTGTCAACAGACTTTTTAAATTAGTAGTCTCAAAAAAGCCATTGGCAATCAGATGGATGGATGGGAGATGGACGGCGATCGAGTCAACAAGGATGGAATGCATGAAATTCTCTAATGACTGGGAAGTGGCTAGGTCAGTTTGCGCTTTCATTTTAGAGAAATCCGGATGGTCGCTCGCAACTTCTTCCCAAGTTTATCTGCGAATTCATAAAACCTAGGTTTTATGACGCTTCTTTTTCCAAATCCATACGCCCAAAGCCGCCGCCAAACTCACCACGACAATTTTTGAGACTGGGGCCAGGTATTGGTCTACCAGTTCATAATTTTGACCCAAGGCATAGCCCGCGCCCGTCAAAAGCGCAATCCAAATCGTACTGCCCAAGGTGGAATAGGCCAAAAAAGGAGCTAGACGCATCCGAGCGATTCCGGCGGGCAAGGAAATAACAGTTCTCAAGCCCGGTACTAGCCGTCCTAGAAACACGGCCACTGCACCATGACGATAAAACCAGCGATTGGCCCGATCGAGGTCCTCTCCTGTCATCCCCACCCATTTGCCATAGCGATCGGCCAGAGTCCGTAATCGTTCCTCACCCAACCAAACGCCTAAGTAGTACCAAGGCATCGTGCCGGCCATCGTGCCCAAAACTCCAGCAATAATCACCGATGTCACCGTCAGTCCTGACTCTGGCTTAGTGTGAGCGGTGAACCCTGCCAGCGGCATAATTAATTCCGACGGGATCGGTGGGAAGATATTTTCTGCGAACATCAGCACTGCAATCCCAAAATTTCCCGCACTCGCCATCGTGGTCTCAATCCAGTTCTTAAGCAGTTCAGTCATGATGACGTTAATAATTTCAATAAATGGTCAATGCAAAGTTACAACGGACCCTGAAGGACTCGAACCTTCGACCGACCGCTTAGAAGGCGGTTGCTCTATCCACTGAGCTAAGGATCCTCAAGAATGTTGATAATTTGCTCTAGTTGACAATCTCTTTTCGGAGGATTGAGGAGAGATAGACTTTTTGAATTTTCAACTATTATAAATAGTAATCCAAATTCGCCAGAGTCGAGACTGATTTTATCATCTCCTCCAAAAATGCAAAAACTTGTAGCCGGAATGTGTCAAGTGCAGCCTTTTGGCATATAAAAGGGGGAGCTAATCCCAGTAGCCCACAGTTTCATAGAATGTCATGTTTATTTTGCGGCGGCAAGATGTTGAAATATCCAGTATTCAACATCCTCGAAAAGATCAGAAGATTCCAATCTTGACCTATCAGAGCATGACGTTTCGTCTACTTAGTGTGTTTCAAGCGCACCAAGAAGATGATGCCCGATCGCTTTGGAGAGATTTGACAGACCATCAAGGTAAGGCTTGTGTCTTGCTTGAAGAGCCGGAGCGCTATAGTGTCTGGGGAAAAATTCGTCTGGATCAACTTAATTCTGACATTCTTCCGTCTGGAATGCCTGTTCAGAAGGGAGTTTCGCCCCTTTTGATTCAGGCATCTCTCCTGATGCTTCAAACGACCTATCTAGATATTGAAGATCTGATGGGGGCTAAGCAGGGGAACGCATTTCAAAGGGATGTTGCTGGGATATTCCAGAAAGGGCGGTTTCAAGGGGCGATGACGCCGGATGAGGTGCAGCAAGTCCTCACGGCGGATCCTTTGAATAGTTTACAGTCACCCCCTTGGCGAGAAACTCAAATTATTTCCCTGCTGCAAGAAACTCATCGACTCGGGCAGGCGTATTTTGGCAATTCTGGGTTTGTCCGAAATGCTTTGGATGCGCTCCAAGATCTTCCCGCTATCGATCGCACTGCATTCTTAGATTGGCTCGCGCGATCGCCTGTTGCTTCTTTGTGGAAGTAACGGTTTTTGTGTCAGTATTCTGTGGCAGTATACAGGTTTCAAATTTTCGTCATTCTAGCCCTTTGCTTTTGAGTTAATTCCTATGAGTCGATCGGATAAGTCTTCCTCAACCTCTGCGCGATCGTCCCAGCCGATTTATATTGCTGGTGCGATTTGGTCTTTTCTAGCTGCCATGTACTTTCTGACTCAGGGTTCCCCTGACCCGAGTCAGACTTATTTGGCTATCACAGCATTTTTCGAGATTGTTGCCTTTTTTGCTGCTTCTGCACTCTGTTTTCGGAATGTATTGGGTTCTAATAGTGTCAGCGGAAAGGATGTGTGGCTGGGACTAGGGATTGGGTTGGCATGTTACTGCATTGGCAGTTTTCTCTTCGGCTACTGGGAAGTGGTGCTAGGGCAGAGTCCTGATGTGTCGTTAGGAGATTTGTTCTACGTTCCGGGCTATTTTTTTCTGATTTATGGCATGGTCATGGCGGTTATTAAGCGCCAGCTAAATTTAGAACCACTGCAATGGGCGATGGTTATGGTCGTGGGAGTATTGGGTATTGTCTTTGCGATATTTGTCAGTAGTGCCGGTAAAGATGCTCCCAGTGCTGGCTTAAATTCAAACTTTTTTGAAGCGCCCGCGATCGCACAGGCGGCCCCAACAATTAAGCCAAGTCCCATTGTTGCTAAGCCCAGCATCAAGCCAACGCCTCAAATCAAGCCAACACCACAAGCGACTGTGTTTGGTGACGGTAGTCCTCAAAAACCATTAGTAGATTATAATAAACCTACACCGTCAATAGTGTTTCCTGGTACAGTACCTACATTATCGGTACCGTCTGACTACGAATTTAGTAGCGGTTTTGACCAATTTGCTGCGGAACAACAAGAACGTATAAATCAAATTGCAGAACTAGGTAAAGCGCAATTAACTCCTGCAATGGTGCCTTTTTCTTCCAGCATCAAGCCAACGCCGCAAATCAAGCCAACACCACAAGCTACCCCATCCACTATCAAAGTTCCGGCTCCTGTCGCAGAACCTCCAGCGAATACGATGCCAGAGTGGGCTGGCAAAATCGACAATTTTCTGAGACCTTACAAGAGCGCTATTAATTGGATTTATGTCGCATCAGATGTTTGTCTCGTGGTGATTGCGACAGCGTTGCTGACGGCGTTTTGGGGTGGACGTGCTTCCCAGTCTTGGCGGATGCTCGCGTTTGCGGCCTTTAGTCTGTACATTGCTGACATGTCGGTGAAGTACGCTACTTTGGTCACTAAGAATTACAGTAGTGGAAGTTTGCTGGAAGTGTTTTTTATCTTTGCGGCTGTTCTATTTGGGATTGGAGCGACGTTGGAATATGATCTGAGCCATTCACGCCGATCGTCCCGTCGTCGGACGTGATTTTAGGGTAATGAATTT
This sequence comes from Cyanobacteriota bacterium, assembly GCA_026389365.1. Lineage (GTDB taxonomy): Bacteria > Cyanobacteriota > Cyanobacteriia > Leptolyngbyales > Leptolyngbyaceae > JAAFJU01. The sequence continues at coordinate 8,738 of JAPLHZ010000103.1, read as the reverse complement.
AAGTCATCACTTTTAAGTTATTATTTCTTTTAATAAAAAAGCGAACTCTAACTGAGTTCGCTTTTTTATCTGTCTATCTTTTATTTGTCTACAGTTTCCAATAAAGCTGTATTAAAGACTGTAGAGTTGCCCTTCAATGAATAGATATGTAATTCCTTTAGAGAGCAAATTTTCAGATGTTTTACGAAAAACCTGACTGTCAGGGACTTTAATGACCCGTTCCGTTCGGGCATTTGCAAACCGCTTAGCCCCGCGAGGATTGTCAAAAATAGGGAGTGTCATGGTCTGATCGCTGCTGATGGGGACTTGACCCATATCGCCAAAGTCTTTCAAGGGCCGCACCACTAGTTCGGCCGATCGATCGACAACCACATAACAAATCCGAGGCATTAACGCTTGGTCTAGGGGAATGACCCGCATGAATTGTTGAACATGCAATGCCGTCAAATCCCGTTGAGCTTCTGCGTCAGGATAAATTTCTCCGTCGTCGTCGTCCTCCTCCTCACTATTATCATCCTCGTCGTCGTCCTCCTCATCTTCACCAAAGTCCTCATCTAATATTGCGGAGATTTCTTCGGTGACTGGAGGAAGAATGTCGTCGTCCTCTTCTTCTTCCACTGGTCTACGCTTGGCAACGCCGACCTGAATGACTTTCCGTATAGGGCGGTCTGGTAACGGTTCTGGTTCAATATCTGGCTCAAAGTCGGGTTCTACTTCAACGTTTGCATTAGATTTTGCAATGGCTGGTGTCGAGATGGGATGCAGGCTTGGGAAACGATCGTTCATGCGATCGGGAGATTGGAAATTTTTCTGGAAATTTTGTACGAATGCTGGAACCACGCTGACAATGGATTGCTTTTCGGTGGTTATCTCTCTGGTGATCGGTTCACTGATTGGGGTGTCGGACTCAACGATGGGTTGTGATGTTGTCCGTCGCCGACGCAAACGCCTGCCAGAGGCATCTAGTTCTTCGGGAACGGTTATGACGGGTTCCGGCTGGGGGATAGCTAGAACTTCAGGAGTCGCTAGAACTTCAGGAGTCGCTAGAGCTTCGGGTGGCTCTATTAGAGCTGGAATTGCGATGTCGAGAGTGGGGGTGTTGTCAACGCCTCGGCGCTTTTGCTGAATTAGGCGATCGTATTCGACGCTTTCGATTCCTGCCTTCAGAATGCGGCTAATCGTTGTGTTGCTTACTCCGAACTGCTCAGCAAGACTCATGGCTGTCTCACCCGATTCGCGGTACAGGCCCACAATTATTTTCTTTTCTCCGTCGTTCAGTCTTCTTGCGCTCACGGGGTCTCTACTGGAGGATCTACAACGGTTTGGACATAGCTACTTCCATTCTAAGGCTAAGTGCCAATTGTTCACATTATTGTTCATGGTTGCATTTTGGTGCGCGGTGGGGAGTTGCGCGGTACGATCGTAATGGCGCACGGTTTTAAATCAATGATTTAGGTATGGACTATCACCAGTGTTGTAATGTTTTAGACTTGGTACCTCCGGTGAGGCTGGAGGATGCAAAGCAAGCCTACAAGGATCTCGTACAGGTATGGCACCCTGACAGGTTTACCCACAGTCCTCGTTTACAGGAGCGCGCTGAGGCTAAGTTAAAACAGCTCAATCTGGCTTACGAAACGTTGGTTCCACTGCTGCAAGCTCAGCAAAAACTTCGACAAAGACGAGTCGATCGTAGAACAGAGGTTAGAACGCCCGATAGATCACCCTCTAGTAAATCTGAGCGATCGCCTGACCCGCAGGTGTGGAACGTCGCATCGACTTTTCATGATGCAATGCGATCGAAAACCTGGTTCGATCGGTTGAGTTTAGCAACTAAGGCTCGGATATATGGTTTTGTTTTGATGCCGGGTGTGGTTGTTTTAGTATTTCTGATGTTGCAGTTGGCGATGGTGTTTGCAGCTTATCCGCAGATATTAGTAATTTTGGTGAGCGTAATTGGCTTTTATTATGCCCTGCGGAAGCTCTCGGACTATAGTTCTCGATCGTGATTTTTAAAACACTAGTGATTCTTTAGTGATTCTAGTGACGATCTATTTCCTATCTAATTCAAGCCTACAATATCTAAGGGCAATTCAGAGTGACGAGTATGGAAGCGGCATGTGATTTTTTTGATGTTGTGGTTGTGGGTGCGGGGCCAGCGGGTGGGCATTGTGCGCGGAAGCTGTCGCAATTGGGACATCGTGTGTTGCTCATCGAGCGCTATAAGGATTTTAATGTTAATAGTTTTTCGAGTTCTGGAACCCCAAATGAAACATTAGCTAAATATCAAATTCCTGAATCTGTTGTGGGTAGTTTTTGGAATAAAATCTTTATTGTTACGTCAAATCAAATTGGAACATGGCGATCGTCTCAAATTCAAGGAAGTGTTCTAGATTTTGCTAAGTTGCGATCGTTTTTAGCTGACGAAACGCTTTCCCATGGAGGCGAACTGTGGCTGAATTGTTTGTATGTTAGTCACAAAACCGTGGCTGATGAAAAAGGCGATCGGACTATGGTTAAAGTTCGCCGCGATCGGACTGATGTGGTGATTGAGACGCGATTGTTGGTGGATGCGACGGGGCCAAATCGATCGGTAATGTATGTAAATCTAAAGGATCAACCGGAATTGATCACCGGAACGGGTGTGGAATTTTTGATTGAAGTGGATGATGAAGCTTACGATCGGAGTGCTAATGCCTTGACATTTTTCTTAGGTTATAAATGGATGCCGAAAGGGTATTCGTGGATTTTCCCCATGGGCAATAGGCGACTGAAGGTGGGAGCGGGAATTGTTAATTTGCCACATGAATTTGTTAAAGAAATGCAACCCTTAAAGCATTATATTCAATTGATTATTGATGAACATATTAAACCTAAAGAGTATTCCATTGTTGAACGTCATGGTGGTACGGTTCGTTATAGTTTAGGGCTGAAAGATAAGTATGTTGATGGTTCCGTGATTGCCATTGGTGATGCAGTTTCGACGATTAATTTCTTGGGCGGTGAGGGAATTCGTCATGCGATGGAGAGTAGCGAGATTTCGGTGAAGTATATCGATCGTTATCTGAAAGGAACGGGGCAAAATTTTGATGGCTACCAACAGGAAATGCATCAGGTTTTTTTGAAATCATGGACAATTTCTGAAAAGCTAGGATTGAAAAAGTATTTAGCAGATTCCGATCGGTTGGTCGATCGGGTGGTGAACTATCTCCGGCCTTTAACACTTGAAGATGTTGTTGATATTTTGTTCTATTACAAATTCGAGAAAGCCTCAAAGGGGTTAGCCTCTTATCTGTGGCGTAAGCTTCGATCGGTCTTGGGTAAGGTTTTTAAGACAGTCCGATCGTATCTTTCGCCTCTAAAATTAAATAAGCTAAAAAACAAATAATCGTATTAAAGTGAGCTTAAGGAATTTATAGGAATTTGGTAATGACTCAACTGAAGGCAACGATCGGAATTGGGCTAGTGGGAACAGGTTATGCGGCGAAGGTCCGGGCGGAGGTCGTCAATGCAGAGCCTCGGGCTACCTTGGTCGGAGTCGCGGGAAACACTGCGGATAAACTTACAAAATTTGTCGAAACCCATCAAACTCGGGCCTTTGAGAATTGGCAGGCATTGATTAATTCACCTGATGTGAATTTGGTGGTAATTTCAAATTTGAATAGTGAACATGGTGCGATCGTACGGGCCGCGTTGTTTGCTAAAAAACATGTCGTGGTTGAATATCCGCTGACATTATCAGTTTCTGAAGCGGAGTCCTTAATTGCATTAGCAAAGAATCAAAATTGCCTGTTGCATGTTGAACATATTGAACTCTTGGGCGGAATGCATCAGTCCTTGATTTCTCATTTACCAAAAATCGGTCAGCCCTTCTATGGACGCTATACAACGGTTGTCCCGCAGCATCCAGCGCCAAAGAAATGGACATTCAATCATGAGATGTTTGGGTTTCCGTTAATGGGTGCCTTGTCACGGCTTCATCGGTTTACTCATTTGTTTGGTGAAGTGTCCAGTGTGAATGCCAGAGCCACCTATCAGCCATCGATCGATCCGGCTTATTACAATTCTTGCCTATGTTCGGGGCAGTTTTTATTTAAAAATGGATTGCTTCTAGATATCGTGTATGGCAAAGGTGAATCAGTTTGGGTGCCGGAGCGTAAACTTGAAATTCAAGGCAATACTGGGGCTTTAGTGTTTGATGGCGATCGGGGTACGTTGATTCAATCCGAGGGCAGTAGTGAAATTGAGGTGCCGGGACGACGAGGATTGTTCTCTCGTGATATGGCCATGGTCTTGGATCATTTGTTTGATCAAGCTCCTCTATATGTGACGCCTCAGCAGAGTTTGTATACGATGAAGGTGGCAGAAGCGGCGAAACGATCGGCAGAACTAGGGAGAACGATTGATTTGGGGTAGAGGCGTTTAGATGATTTTATTTTTGGTCTAGACTTAGTTAATCATTTACCCAGTCTATTTTTGTGACCACGCATTCACATTATCTAATGCGATTTAATCCATCATCATTAATCCATCATCAGACCACTCTAGATTTAGCGTCCAAGAAATATCGTAGTGCCTTGTAATTTTTGTAGTACATAATCGCCAAAAGCGTCTATAATAATTTCAATGTTCGACAACTTCTAACTATTTACCTCGAACCTAACAACGAGCCATGAGAAACCACGACGATCGCATTATTATTTTCGATACGACTTTGCGTGATGGCGAACAAGCGCCCGGTTGCACCCTGAATGGGGAAGAAAAGATGGCGATCGCTCGTCAACTGGCAAGGCTCGGGGTGGATGTGATTGAAGCTGGGTTTGCCTTTGCCAGTCCAGGAGACTTTGAGGCGGTGAAAAAGATTTCCGAACAGATTGGCACGGAAAATGGCCCGATTATTTGTAGTTTGGCGCGGGCGATTCCAGCCGATATTAAGGCCGCAGCCGATGCGTTGAAACCCGCAGTGCATTCACGGATTCATACGTTTATTTCAACCTCCGATATTCATTTGGAATATCAACTCAAAAAGAGCCGATCGGAAGTGCTGACGATCGCCGAGGAAATGGTTGCCTATGCAAAATCCTTTGTGGACGATGTAGAATTCTCGCCCATGGATGCAGCCCGATCGGAGCCTGCTTATTTGTATGAGGTGTTGACAAAAGCGATCGCGGCGGGTGCCACCACTATTAATATTCCCGACACCGTGGGTTATATGACTCCCAGTGAATTTGGCGATATGATTCGCGGAATTAAGGAGAATGTACCGAACATTGATCAAGCCATTCTGTCAGTTCATGGTCACAATGATTTAGGGTTGGCCGTTGCATCATTTCTCGAAGCGATTAAGTATGGTGCGCGGCAATTGGAATGCACCATTAATGGCATTGGAGAACGAGCAGGCAATGCGGCATTAGAAGAATTGGTGATGGCGTTGCATGTACGGCGACAGTATTTCAATCCGTTTTTGGGTCGATCGGTCGATTCTGAAACGCCGTTGACCGGAATCAATACGACAGAAATTTATCGGACCTCTCGTCTCGTCTCGAATTTGACTGGAATGTTGGTACAACCGAATAAAGCGATTGTCGGTGCAAATGCCTTTGCCCATGAATCCGGGATTCACCAAGATGGTATGTTGAAAAATCGCCAGACCTATGAAATCATGGATGCCCGGTCGATCGGTCTGAATGACAACCAAATTGTATTGGGTAAACATTCCGGTCGTAATGCCTTCCGTACCCGTTTGAAAGAACTGGGTTATGACTTAGCGGATCAAGAATTGAATAAAGCCTTTGTTCGATTCAAGGAATTAGCTGATAAGAAAAAAGAAACAACCGATTGGGATCTTGAATCCATTGTGAATGATGAAACCCAACAGCCGCCTGAATTGTTCCGGCTCGAAATGGTTCAAGTATCCTGTGGTAATAATGCCCAACCGACCGCCACTGTTCGGATTCGGACCCCCGAGGGCGAGGAGTTGATGGATGCAGCGATCGGAACGGGTCCAGTCGATGCAATTTATAAAGCGATTAATCGTGTGGTGAAAGTTCCGAATGATTTAATTGAATTTTCAGTTCAATCCGTAACAGCAGGCATTGATGCGATCGGGGAAGTGACCATTCGCCTGAAACACGAAGAGCGTATCTTCTCTGGACGATCGGCCAACACCGACATCATCGTGGCCTCGGCCCAAGCCTATATCAATGCCCTAAACCGTTTATATAGCACCGTCACCAACGGCAGTCTTAATCGAACCCAAGCACAACAAGAGGCCGGACGAGAAGCTGCAAGTGTGTAAATTCAAACTTCGGATTGGATAGAAGTTTTCTACAAAAGTAGTCCGATCGATGTCTAATCAATCGGGCTACTTTCCATATGAAGATTAGTGATTTGATAATATTTCGGTATGTTTAGGAGGTAGGATAATGTAATTTTTTGCGTAATTAAAATACGCTATTAAATACGACATTAAAGAGGTGGAGTATCTAGTTCTTGGACAATTCCCACTTCAGAAACAATAGACTTAATCGGAAATAGGGTTTTGCGAATTTACAGCCCTTGCCTAGCAAGGCTTTGAATCTCTAAAAAATAATTTCTGATAATGTTTAATACAATTACGTCCATGACGTTTGGCAAGATATAAAGACTTATCTGCACAAGAAACTAAACTTTCAGGCAACACCGTTAGCTTGGGAACCATAGTACAAATCCCCATACTTATGGTTACATACGAACTAACATCAGATGTGGAATGAAGAATTTTTAGAGAAGCGATCGCACTCTTTACTCGTTCCGCCAAACTTACGGCACCTTCTGCATCAGTATTTGCAAGAACAATCACAAACTCCTCGCCTCCATAGCGCGCCACTAAGTCACCACTACGTTGCACAGTTTTCTGAATAGCCTTTGCGACTTGTTGTAAACAAACATCTCCAGCTTGATGGCCGTAAGTATCGTTATAATTTTTGAAGTAATCAACATCACATAAAATTACCGACATCTCCCGTCCATCTCGCATCGTCATTAGCCAAGTATGTTGTAAAAATTCATCGAAGCGGCGGCGATTTGAAATTTGAGTTAATCCGTCTAACGTCGCCAAAGATTCTAATTTTTGATTCGCTTGTCTGAGGGCTAATTCTGCTCGTTTCGCCAACATTTCTGCCCGTTTTCGCTCCTGAATTTCTATTTCCAGTGCTAGGGTTCGTTCACTTACATCCTGCTCTAGTGTCTTGTTATAGTCCTCCAGAATCATCTGAACCTGTTTGCGTTCAGTAATAGACTTAATCGGAAATAGGGTTTTGCGAATTTACAGCCCTTGCCTAGCAAGGCTTTGAATCTCTAAAAAATAATTTCCGATAATGTTTAATGTCTAAAATGGTGCCCTTCCAAATCCAATCGCCATTATCTTGCAATTCAGAATGGGCATATACCTTGGTCCATTTGATTTGACCTTGTGGCGTAACGATCCGATATTCCATATCGATCGGTTGGGGTTGGGTTAGCGTTTGCTTTAGGAGATTTTGTAGGACTTGACGATCTTCTGGATGCGCAATTGTTTCGACCAAATGTGGATCTTCCAACAATTGATCACGACCCAAACCATAGAGATTCTGAATTTGCTCATCGAGATAACAGAACCCTGAAAATCCATCAGGCTTAACAAAATAACGAAAGCTAGCACCCAAGCAAGTTTCAGTTAAATATCTTAATTGATGTTCACTCGCTTCCTGTGCTTGTTTAGCCTCCCGTTGCGCTGTAATATCAAGCATAAATCCATACCAAACTACATCACCATTCCTAAGCTTTTCTGGTGTTGCATAGCCCTGAAACCATTTCGGCCCGGATGAAGTGATAAAACCAGCTTGATGAATCCAAGGTGTCATTGTTTCATAGGAACGAATCATTTCGGTCCGCATCGCTTCGCGAGTCTCCGATGTCACTAATGTCCATAGATTCTCCGGACCGGCTAACAGCCACTCTCTGTTGACATCATAGGTTGTACAGAAATGTCGGCTAATGTCTATTAACTGGGTCTTACCATCAGGCGATATCTTGTATTGAAACGAGGCAGGCATCGTTTTGATTAAACTCCGACACGAATTGGCCTGCTCTTGTAAACGAATTAGGTTTTGATACTGAGCGGTAATATCTTGGAATGTTACGATCGCGCGTCGATGCTGATTTTTCCACATCGGCACGGCCTGCATTTCTAAGATCACCTCACTTCCCTGACACAAGACTATTAGGTCATTGACCTTGACGGTTTCTCCCCGTAGGGCGCGGCTGACTGGAAGCTGCTTACTAGAATAGCGAACCGGCGCATCAGCCGAAGTTCTTCCAAGCTGATAAAATTTCAGGCTTTTCCAACGGAATTGAGAACATCCGAGTAGCGTTTGTCCCATGGGATTGAGATAGGAACAGGTTCCATTGGCCTCAAAAATTGCACAGCCCATGGGCAAAAGAGACAATATTTCGTAGTCGAAACCAGATAGCGAAGACGAGAGTGTCGCACTGGGAGAAGGGGCAGCCAGGTTCATAGGATAATTTGTTTAAATTGAATGCGGGACAGTAAACAGACCAACTATTTAATCCATGACAACTCAGGGCTATTTCATTCTCGTCTAGGCACTGATATGCTAGTCAACTAATCTCGCCTAAACTTGAGGGTTTCATGTCCGAACTCGCCATTGTCGAAGCCTTCTCAGCTTTGACTGATACAAGGCGTAGTGCGGGAAAACGCC
>JAPLHZ010000112.1 GCA_026389365.1 Cyanobacteriota bacterium | reverse complement strand
TTCAAATTTGGGCCATTGCGCGGAATGTTTCCCTCAATTTATATCGTGATCTTGGGTTTGAAAATATGGCTCAAGCTCAGCGACTGGCTAGCTTTAGTCTTAACACACTTAAACTTCTATTCAGAATGAAATAGCCCTGTTCCAGATCCGAGTGTGGATTGACATTCAATGGTGCCACCATGTCTTTCATGGATGATTTGATAGCAAATCGGAAGCCCAAGACCTGTACCCTTGCCAGGTTCTTTGGTGGTAAAGAATGGATCGAAAATTCGAGATCGAACCTTATCGGGTATTCCCTGACCATTGTCTGCGATCGTAATTGTGACTTGATCAGAACCTAGCATTTGCGTTGTTAATGTAATTTTTGGCATGAAGTCAGGATCGATTGTCGTCATCTCTTCAAGCGCATCAATGCTGTTAGATATGATGTTCATAAAGACTTGATTGAGTTGGGCTGGATAACACTTAATCAATTTTAGATCAGCGTAATGCTTATCAAGCATAGTGGCGCGCTGAGGACCATTTGCTTTGAGACGATGGCTTAAAATTAATAACGTACTATCCAAACCCTGATGCAGATCAACTTTCTTACAATCGGACTCGTCCATCCGAGAAAAATTACGCAATGACAAAACAATATCCCGAATCCGATCGGTTCCCATCTGCATGGATGCGATCGTTTTTGGTAAATCTTCAATCACAAACTCCAAATCCAGCACTTTATAGGCATCATCTACCACCTCATTTGAATCTGGATACAGAGTCTGGTAGAGTTCAACGGTTTTTAATAAATTCTGAGTATATTGCTCCACATGAATTAGATTACCGTGGATAAAGTTGACCGGATTATTAATTTCGTGGGCAATGCCTGCAACCAATTGGCCCAGGCTAGCCATTTTTTCACCTTGAATCAAGCGGGTTTGCGTTTGTTGAAGCTCAGCGACAGTTTGTGATAGCTTGAGGGCTTGTTGTTTTGTTTTCGACAGAAGTTCGGATTGCTGAATCGCAACGCCAAGCTGGACTCCGACTTGAGCCAACAGATTTACATCTTCATTTTGCCAATAGCGCGGCTGAGAGTTTTGATAGGCCACGAGTAATCCCCACAATTTTTCACCTTGTGGAATTGGCACAAAGGTCTCGTTGCGCGGATATTCTCCAGTCTCATCCGGTTGACCCAGCTTGACTAAACTGGAGAGGGGCGGAATTCTTAGATCTGATCCATTGTCAATAATTGAATCGGCAACAAATTTACCGCTCCAGTCCTTGTTAAAGCGATAAATGGCGACACGTTCTACGTTTAGTAACTCTCGCACAGCGGTGGTTGTGCTGCTAAATACAACATCTAATTCTAACGAAGTCCGAATCTTTTCAATGGTCGAGGTTAGAAGTTGTTGACGATTCATCGAACGTTCGCGTTCTGCGGCTTGAGCCAGTTGGGCGGCTTGTTCCTGAACCTTTTTAACCACTCGTTCTTGACGAAGCGCAACCCCGAGTTGGTCGGCAACTTGACGAATGAATTCAATTTCAGAGTCTTGCCATTTGCGAGGAGCTTCGCATTGATGAATACAGAGCAAACCCCAGAGAGTCTCACGCAAACGAATTGGAACAACTAGATTGGCCTGAACTTGGAATTGAGCCAAAATATCAATATGGCAACTACTCAACCCAGCGCTATTGATATCAGGGATGGCTTGTACTCGGCCATTAGCGTAGTGATCCGAAAAATTATCGCCAAAGCAATGATCATAAACCTTTGAATTCAGGGCACTTTTCCACTTTGCTCCGACATCTTCTGCGATGAATTCGCCTTCCCAATTACCATCACCAGCAAAATGAAACAGCCCAACCCGATCGGCTTTCAGCAATTGCCGCAATTCAAGCACAGTGGTACTGAAGATGGTGTCTAGATCCAAAGATTCACGAATACGATTAATAACGCTAGCCAACGCCTTTTGTTGCTCAGTCTGATAACGAGCATCTTCAAGTAATTGATTGTGTTGGAGAGCAACGCCAAAATGTTCGGAAATCTGACTCACGAATTCAATTTCAGATTCTGCCCAGCTTCGAGGTCCATCACATTGATGTACACACAGCAATCCCCAGAGTTTCCCCACGCGCAACAAAGGAACCACTAGGTTCGATCGGACCTGAAACTGTCCCAAGATGTCCGCATGACAGGGGCTAAGATTTGCCTTTGAAATGTCATCGACCACCTGCATTCGCCCAGCTTCGTAGAATGCCGCATATTGTGACCCGAAACAATGGTCATAAACCTTGGCGGACATCGCTGACAAAAAATCGGGCTTCACGGATTCTGAAATAAATTCGCCTTCCCAATTGCGACTCGGGTCAAACTGAAACACCGCCACCCGGTCAGCATTTAATAGTTCTCGTACTTCCGTAACCGTCGTCTCAAAAATCACGCTCAGGTCTAAAGATCCCCGAATCCGGCTAATCACCCGTGTCAATGCTCTCTGCTGTTCAGTCTGTTTACGGAAAGCAATTAACGAATTTGTCTTTTCTGCCGAGTTTTCAGACGACATAACCTTAAGGCCGGAATCCACAGTTTTTTTACCGTATCAATTGTAACTATTACTATATTAACAAGAAGTTTAACAAAGTTACAAAGAATTGTAACTTTTTAAGTACGATAATCAGAATTCGGAAGATTCAGATTTTTTTAAGATTTAACTTACAGATAAGATTTAACTTACAGATAAGATACAGTGCAATACTAAATTGTGATTCCAGTTAACTTTGAACCCCTATAATATGCAGCCACAAAATGATCTCATTCAGGCAGAAGAAAATCGCACAGGGACTGCAATAGCAAGCCTTAAGCGAGCATTTCTTGAAAACCTGTATTATGTTCAAGGAAAGCCTGCTACGCTTGCAACGCGAAATGACTACTACATGGCGCTGGCCTACACGGTTCGCGATCGGATTTTACAATGCTGGAACAGTACGGCAGTGGCCTACACTGAACAGAAAAATCGAACTGTTTGTTATCTTTCAGCGGAATTTTTGCTTGGGCCACATTTGGGAAATAACCTAATTAATTTAGGTCTCTATGACAAGATGAAGCAGGCCATCCAGGAATTGGGCTTGGACTTTGATTCTTTGATTGACCAAGAAGAAGAACCGGGCTTGGGTAATGGGGGATTGGGCCGATTAGCCGCTTGTTATTTAGACTCACTCGCGACGTTAGAGATTCCAGCGATCGGCTATGGCATTCGCTATGAATTTGGGATTTTCGATCAAGATATTCGGGATGGCTGGCAAGTTGAAATCACCGATAAATGGCTGAGAAACGGTAATCCTTGGGAACTTGCCCGTCCAGAATGGAGCGTTGATGTCAAGTTTGGGGGACATACCGAATCCTATCAGAATACTCAGGGCGTTTACCGTGTGCGCTGGGTTCCAAGCTGGCAGGTGATTGGAGTGCCCTACGACACGCCGATCTTAGGCTACCAAGTTAATACGGCGAATACACTGCGGTTATGGAAAGCTGAAGCCCCGGAATCCTTTGATTTTCACTCCTTTAACACTGGCGATTACTATGGTGCCGTCAATGCCAAAGTAATCTCTGAAAACATCACTAAAGTTCTTTATCCGAATGACGAGGGCTTTCAAGGAAAAGTGCTTCGATTACAACAGCAGTTCTTTTTTGTATCTTGTTCATTACAAGACATGATTCGGATCATGAAGCGGCAAAATGTTGAACTCGATCGGTTCCATGAAAAATTTGCCGTTCAATTGAATGATACTCACCCTGCGATCGCGGTTGCTGAGCTAATGCGTCTATTGGTTGACCAAGAATTTTTAGGCTGGGATAAAGCTTGGGAAATCACTCAAAAAACTCTTGCCTACACCAATCACACGTTGCTTCCTGAAGCATTGGAACGTTGGCAGGTTAAATTGTTCGGTGATTTATTGCCACGTCATTTGGAAATCATTTATGAAATCAATTTGCGTTTTCTGGATGCTGTACGGATTAAATTCATTGATGATCCGGCTAGATTAGGGCGGATGTCGTTGATTGATGAGTCGGGCGATCGGTATGTGCGGATGGCCAATCTTGCCTGTGTCGGCAGTCATGCTATTAATGGTGTAGCGGCATTGCATTCAGAACTCTTGAAGCAAACAGTTCTCAAAGATTTTTATGAATTCTCACCGGAGAAATTTAGCAACAAAACCAATGGCGTAACTCCCCGTCGGTTTATGGTCTTGAGCAATCCTAGATTGAGTACGCTGATTAGCGATCGGATTGGCAAAGGCTGGATTACTGAATTAGACAAACTCAAGCAATTAGAACCGTTGGTTGATGATCCTCAGTTCTGCGAAGATTGGAAACAAATCAAGCATTCCATTAAGCAAGATCTTGCAGATCGTATTCTGGCTGACTACGGCGTAACCGTTAATGCGAATTCTATCTTTGATATTCAAGCCAAACGAATTCATGAGTACAAGCGTCAACATTTGAATATTTTACATATTTTGACGCTGTACGATCGGATTAAAGCTAATCCTGACATTGAAATCACGCCGCGTACCTTCCTATTTGGGGGGAAAGCTGCTCCTGGCTATTTTATGGCCAAATTGATTATTAAACTAATCAATGCGATCGCCGATGTCATCAACAATGATCCCGAGGTGCGCGATCGGATTAAAGTAGTCTTCCTAAAAGATTACAATGTCAAATTTGCCCAAAATGTCTATCCTGCTGCTGACCTATCAGAACAAATTTCCACCGCCGGCAAAGAAGCCTCTGGTACCGGAAACATGAAATTTGCAATGAATGGGGCATTGACGATCGGAACTTTGGACGGGGCAAACGTCGAAATTATGGAACAAGTCGGTGAAGAGAACTTCTTCTTGTTTGGACTAACGGCTCAAGAAGTCGATGAAGTGAAAGCAGGCGGCTACAACCCTAGAGATTATTACAACAGTAATCCTGAGTTGAAGCTAGTGCTCGATCGTATTTCTTCTGGAGTCTTTTCCCATGGCGATTGCACATTGTTCCAGCCGATCGTGGACAATCTTCTAAATCAAGATCCTTACTTGTTGTTAGCCGATTATCAGTCCTATATTGATTGCCAAGATCGGGTTGCTGCGGCGTATCTTGATCAAAAACAATGGACTCGAATGTCGATTCTGAATAGCGCTCGTATGGGAATGTTCTCTAGCGATCGATCGATTCGTGAATACTGTACTGACATCTGGAAGGTTGAGCCTGTAAAAGTGACTCAAATTGCTAGATTCTGTTCTGATACGGTTTGTTTGATCTAGTAGTATCCCAAGATCCGATCCCCCTAAATCCCCCTTGTGAAGGGGGACTAAGAGTTTTAATTTAAGTTCTCTTTAAAAAGCGAGATTTAAAGTTTAATTCTAGTTCCCCCCTCACAATGGGGATCGGGTCTGAATCGTTCACAAATAGGTAATAAACGGCTGCGGGACTACTCGAAGCAGTCCCGATCGCAACTCTGAAATCTTTACCCATTTAGCAATTCTCTTCCGATCGCCCTCCACAAAAATCATTTCATTAGGCTCATAAAGACTTCGATCGGAAAACTCGCATTCATAGACAAACACGACTTCATGACCGGGATTTCCATAGCATTCAAAAATATTTTCCAAACAACCTAGATACTTTGGATTAATAATTTCAGTACTCAACTCCTCCTGAAACTCGCGAACCAATGCAACCCAGCTAGATTCGCCAAACTCTACCCCTCCGCCCAAGGCCCGATAGAACGGTGTTTCTTTTGTTGAATCAAATCCTTCCGCCATCAACACCTGATCATCCCGACGAATCAATGCGATCGCAATGGTCCGAATATAAGGCGGCGGAAACACACCGGAATACTCATTTACTAAATTATTAGCCATCACAGTTACCCATTCCACTCATCATACCCATCCACCATCGCCTCCGATCGTGCACCCTCCGGAATCGGCCAATCCTCATTCTCGCCGCCAATAATCACCTGATCCAGCACCGTAAAATCCTTACTCAACTGACGCAATGCATTCACCAACATATCTAATGCGATCGCATCACTCGTGCCCAAATCAAACCAAGCCCGCGCCCACAGCCCTTCGTATTCAAACTCTCCCATATTATGCATCAGCGCCATCATCGACTCGTCCGACTGATCATCATCGTAGGTCATATAGCTGACCTCCAATCCCGCATCCTGAATTTGCAGGCTTTCAGCATTGAACGCGCCTAATTTCCCTAAATAAAACCAAGAATTGAAGACTTCTTCAAGATACTGCCGTTCTAGTTCAGATGGCATCATGGGAAACTGAACCCAAATCCAAACATTAAATGAATCAAACTCGCGAAAAGAAACTTTCATGGATTCGATCGACAATAGGACATAAAAAATTAGCGTCAATCCATAAACTAACCCCGCAGGGCATTCATGGATTGACGCAATCTATCTTACCGCTCGAATGTATCGGATGTACCGAATCGGCTGACGTGGATCTAATTGGCTGGACAGCCCGGAGTTTTTGCAGCAGCTTTAGGATCGGCCCCGCGCAGGTCATAACAGAATTGACCAATTAGCGACGGCGTTAAATAATCCTTTTTGGCTAAGGCTTTCTGGAACCATTGAACACTTTCTGGTTTTTTGTTCTGTTGCACTAAAATCTGTCCTTTCAGATAGTACAGTTCAGGATTTTCGCTAGGAGAACTCGAAAGCGCCCGATCGACTGCTGCCAGAGCCTTATCCTGTTGTTTCATATCCCGAAAACCCCAAGCCAAGATCCGATCGGCCACATACTTCGGTTGCTTGATGCCCTCAATGCGAGCGATCGCTGCCCCCGAATCTGACAGTGGTAGATTGACATTGATCGCCAGCATCAAATCCATAGATCCTTTCAGCAGGTTGAACTCTGGATCATTCGGCGCGAGTTTTTCCGATTCCCCCAATGCCTGAAATGCATTCGTCAACTTACCCAGCGCATCCGGCGTTCCTTGGACAATGCCTTTCGTTGCAATAACGTGGGCACTCTCTAGAAAATTTCCCACAGCCAAATACAATTGACCTCGTGGTTTATCCGTCTCCATTAGCTTTTTCGCCGTTTCCTGGGTTCGGATGGCAGCTTTTGCAAAGCCGTCCGTATCTCCTTTGCTGGTGTCATCTTGTTTGGAAGATTGAGCAAATAAGAGCGACGCTTTTAGCGCATAAAGCAACGGCTCATCCGGGTCTGCTTTTTCGGCAGCAGGCAACAGACCTTCCGCTTTTTTGTAGTTGCCCTCATCAAAGATTGCTCGAAACACCTTTTCTGTCGCATCGCCGATCGGTTTATCACGACCAAACGGATCCTTGGCCCAAGATGGAGCAGCGGCAACGGTCCCCAGCATCACCGAACCCAGCGCAAGAACAGCAAATGATTGAGAAACAAAACTATGGCGTGTCATATAAAGATGTCCATCTTGGACGGCAAGAATGTTAATCAGAACTCTAAGAATGAATTCTAAAGCCTAAGGACGATTAATTTCTCGTAGGAGTTCCCTATCGCCGATCGGATGTCCGTAATTCTTCTTCCATGTCTCCATATAATCGATCGTCTTCAGAAATATTGTCTACACTGGTAAATAGCTCTATTCAATAGGTCTACATGAATTTAGCTCTACATTAATTCCATCCATCGGCGACGATCGCTCCTCAAGCCTCATCATGCTCCACATCCGAAATCTGTCTTATCATCCCACCGCCTCAATCCAGCCCATTCTTTCAGGAATTGATCTAGACCTGCCGGCTCAACAGCTTGGAGTAATTGTGGGGCCAAGCGGATCCGGAAAAAGTACACTGATGGATATTCTCGCGGGGCTGGCCGAACCTTCTAGCGGATCTATTTTTTGGCGTGAACAAGAACTCAATCTACTCTACCTACAACAGCTCTGCGGCATTGTCTTTCAGTTTCCAGAACGACACTTTTGCGGCGGCACAATCCTCGAAGAACTCCGCCTCGGCCATCCAGATCTCAGCAGCGATCGGGTCCGTAAAGCATTAGGCGAAGTCGGGCTTGGCGATCTCTCCCTGCAAACCTCCCCCCATGCCCTCAGTGGCGGCCAACAACGTCGTCTCGCCTTGGCTGTCCAGCTCATTCGGCAACCGCACATTTTGCTCCTTGATGAACCGACTGCTGGACTAGATTGGTCAATGCGACGGCAACTTGTGAGTTTGTTAGCTGAGCTAAAAACACAGTGGACCTTGCTCGTGGTGTCTCATGATGCGACTGAACTGTTGGAAATTGCGGACTGTGCGTGGCAGATTTCGGGTGGAAAATTGCATGAGATTCCCGTTGCTCAACTCAAGGCCCAACTGATGACCACAAATTTGAGCAGCGTAAACCCGATCAGGGCAAATTCGATCGGTGCAAAAGGGTAACAGAGTGAGATAGTGATATATCGATCGCGCATTGCAGTACGCTTCGCTCGATCGTACCTGCACTTTGTCGCATCGCCTCCACCATGGATTCTCTTCCTATCAATTCAGCCCTCTGGCAATCCACCTTAAATTGGACCCCCAGTGCATTCCAACAGTCTCAGTTTCAGCAGCTTTACACTGAAGTCCTTAGCGGTAATCAACGGCTGAATCTAACCCGAATTACCAGTCCAGAGGAGTTTTGGGAAAAGCATCTGTGGGATTCCTTGCGTGGATTTTTTCCGGGCACCCCTCTAGACCTAGACCCAAATCAGTCGCCAAATCAATCGCCTAAGCTAATCGACATCGGGACAGGTGCTGGGTTTCCTGGCCTGCCCCTCGCGATCGCCCAACCCACTTGGGATTTTAATCTTGTTGACTCCACCCGTAAAAAAATTCAATTTGTCCACGAAACCATCCAAACTCTAAAATTGCCCAATGTTCGCTGTTTTGTTGAACGAGCTGAAGCGCTAGGTCAGGATTCTCGCCATCGTGAGCAGTACGATATTGCCACCATTCGGGCCGTGGCCACTGCAACCGTCTGCGCCGAATACTGCATTCCGCTGCTAAAAGTTGGCGGCACGGCCATTCTTTATCGTGGCCAATGGACTGACTATGAACAGGATGAACTTGAGGCTGCACTCGAACAGCTAGGCTCGGAGTTGCTCCATTGCGAAACCTTCCTCACACCCCTTACCGAAAGCCGTCGAACTTGCCTGATTCTACGCAAATCTTTCCCGACCCACCCGTTTTATCCGAGAGCGATCGGCATTCCTACCCAAAAACCACTTTCGTCAACTCCCATTACCGAATTCGATTAAATTCCATCCGGACCGATCGCCTTCTTAAGGAATAACGTGAGTGTAAGATGCACTCTAACAACGCCCTCACCTCTTTGACTAGCTTCACCGCTTGAGAAGAATGGGGGACTTTTTTTGTTAATTTACTAGCTGATGATGTGGACAAATAAGATTATGCCGCGATCGACTGATACAAAACATTACGTAAAATAACTCAAGATGCGCTATCAGCAAGGCTTAAGCCCTTTGAATTGAGAATTATGCAAAGTTTTGCAACACCATCCGAAAACGCCCGAACCCGGTCGAGTAAACTAAGCAGTGATCCTAATGTCTGGCTTTTAAATAGGATCATAATTAAAGGCATAACCTTTGGTATGACCGAATTCTAAGCGAGTCCGCCGGACTATAGATGTTGCAAGCGCACTGATCTGGAGCCTTTCATACTATGTCTCATACCGTCAAAATCTATGACACCTGCATCGGATGCACCCAGTGTGTTCGAGCTTGTCCCACGGACGTTCTTGAAATGGTCCCTTGGGATGGTTGTCGTGCAGGTCAAATTGCATCGTCTCCTCGTACTGAAGACTGTGTTGGTTGCAAACGTTGCGAAACGGCTTGCCCAACAGACTTCTTAAGTATCCGGGTTTACCTGGGTGCTGAGACGACACGCAGCATGGGCCTTGCGTACTAAAGCGATAGCTTAAATACGCTGTATTTTTTCATTCATGTGGGTTCAACTTGGGGGCATATTGCCCCTTTTTTTGCCTTGTTTCGGTGTTGTGCAATGCTGACTTAGGCTTACTGGACTTGGGCTTACTGGACTTGGGCTTGATAAAGTTTGACTAGATGATCGACGACTTGATCAATCGTCATACCGTCGGTGATAACCTCGATCGCATCGATCGCTTGTTTAAGAGGCGCGATCGCTCGGGTGCTGTCTTTTGCATCGCGTTCTGCGATCGTCTCAATCAGTTCATCAAGACTGGGAATCGGTTGGCCTAAACGTTCCAAATCTTTCTGGCGACGGCGCGATCGTTCTTCCACCGTGGCCGTGAGAAAGATTTTCACCTCAGCATCTGGAAACACATGGGTACCGATATCACGGCCTTCCAAAACCACCCCACCCCGACGGCTGTATTCCCGTTGTTGACGGACGAGGGATTTACGGACAGCGGATTGAGCGGCGATAGCGGATACATTTGCTGTAACTTCAGGAGTGCGAATGGCCAAGGTAATGTCTTGATTGTTAATTTCGACTTTTTCAGGGGTGAGTTCAATGTGACAAGTGCCAACGAGTTCAGCGATCGCGGGTTCATCCATAATCGAAATTCCCGAATTCATCACGAGCCAAGTAATCGCTCGATACATTGCCCCCGTGTCCAAATAAAATAATCCTAGAGTTTGAGCGACTTTCTTTGTGACCGTCGATTTTCCCGCGCCCGCCGGACCATCGATCGCCATAATGGGTTTGCGAGTCCGAAGCAAAATATTGTCAATTAAGCGAGTAGTCCCAACTTTTGCCGCGATCGCAAGTAGCGCATTTTCAGTAATGTAATTTAAGGGTTGTAACGTTATGGGTTCAACCAATTCAATATATTCAACTTGAATATCAGGCTGTGATTCGAGTGAAGAACTTACACTAGTGATTAATTCATTCGCTTGATAATGACCTTGTTTAAAAAGACGATCGGCTTTTTGTAGAGAACGATATAAATTCGTAGCCGTTATGGTTTGTTCTGGAGTCAAATAAGCATTACGAGAACTCATTGCTAGCCCACTGGTTTCGCGAACAATAGGACAGCTAACAATTTCGACCGGAAAATTTAGATCGTTAACAAAATGTTGAATCACCGCAAGCTGCTGACCATCTTTTTGACCGAAATAGGCCGCATTGGGTTGAATTAGATTCAAGAATTTTGTAATAATTGTGGCAACTCCATCAAAATGCCCCGGACGCGTCGCACCACAGAGCTTTGATGTAAATGAATCGGGCACAACAACCAGCGTTTTGTCGGTTTCAATTCCAGCCGAGCCATCGATCGGAATCCCTAGTTCTTCCGGAGTCGGGACAAACAAAATATCCACCCCCGCTGCTTCGCAAAGATCACGATCGGTATCTAACGATCGGGGATATTGAGCGAGATCTTCTCTCGGATTGAATTGTAATGGATTGACAAAAACACTCGCCACAACCCACTGATTTTCCTGCCTTGCGCGTCGCATCAGACTGATATGTCCAGCGTGTAATGCTCCCATTGTCGGCACAAATCCGATCGTGCCCTCAGACGACGATCGGCATTGAGCCAAATAACAACACAACGCCGCAATAGTCGTGAACACGCGCACAGGAATACCCTCTAAAGATCGTGCAATGGAATAGGACTCAAAATAGCGAACAATCTTCAGCCTTCATCTTAAGCAAACTCTAAATAGTGTATCCGGTATGATGACAAGCGACACGATCGACCTCAAACCCGTTTTGGACTTGACCGATGAGCAATTTTCATTCTACAAATGGACCTGTCCCAAAATCATACATAACCTGTCGTAATCATCTTTTAACAACACATTCAACATCCGACCCGCCGCCACCAACCAATTCCGATCGGCCTTACGCAAGCGATACACTTCTCGCAACGTCGCCGCTACCAACGCTTCAACGGGCGCGCCGGACACCTGTAATAAGGTTCGCAAAAAATCCATTGATTCGGTAAATTCTAAAACCTCTTCCGTTGAACAGGCGTGCACCCCTTGGTGAATCTGTGGCGGACGAGGTGGCAGATGTTGAAAAAAGCGGTTGTATGATTTCTTGTCTGGGAGTTCATAACCGACGATCGCCGATCGGAACTCCGTCTTCAACATTGCAAAAATCTGAGGCTGCTGTTCGCGTAGCTCTTCCAATGACATCCCCAATGCCCGCGCTCGATGAACACCATCAATAGGAGCGGTCGTCGCATGATAGACCACGGCATAAATGGTATTGCCAGACTCTTCGTCCCGCGATCGAACCCACGACCCAAAAGGCGGCATCACCGGAAACCCTAAGTCCTCGGGGTCAATGCATTGCGACAAAAACTCCGTGGTAGCGGTTTCAACGACCTCGGCAAAGTGAGGCGAGGTTCGGACAGCAGTTTCAAACCCTGGCAATGGCAAACGCATTATTTACCCTTCTTAGCCGCCGAGACGACTTCAACGCCTTCAAGTTCTGACATCCGAAACGTCACGAGTTTATCCCACGGTCCTTCTTCAAAAAGCACCGCAACTCGTCCATCCGTTACGCGCTGCACCAATCCTTGAAAGCCATAGTACGTATCATTCACGTTCGTCACACGAACAATAGAGCCGGGGAATATCATAGTGTATTTCTAAATGAATTAACGCATTGAATAGAGGCTAGTTTCGCAAAACTTTTCCTGACTTCAGTTTAGCGTGAGTTCTACCCTTACGAGCATTTACAACTGAATTCCCCAATGAATTCCCCAAGTTATCCTCAAGGTGACGATCAAGGGAAATCCAAATCTTAATTCTGACCCCTAAGGCTTAAGCTCAAAGATTTTCAGAATCACCTCTTCAACCACTTTGTCTGGTGTCGAAGCGCCAGAGGTAATCCCCACGACTAGCTCTCCATCAGATAACCAGTTCTCAAGCCGTTCTAAATCACTTGTCAATGGTTTATGTTCAATACAATTACCGGGACCAATCCGAGCGCTGCTGTCAATGTGAAATGATGGAATAGTTCGATCGACTGAAATTTCCTGTAAATGGGTTGTATTAGACGAGTTATAACCGCCAATCACGACCATTAAATCTAGCTTTTTTTCCACCAATTCAAACATCGCATCCTGACGCTCTTGAGTTGCATCGCAAATGGTGTTGAAGGCTAAGAACCGATCGTTCAGTTGAGCAGGACCGTATTTTTTCATCATGGTGCGCTCGAAGATTTTACCAATTTCTTCGGTTTCGCCTTTGAGCATCGTCGTTTGATTCGCAACGCCAACCCGCTCAAGATCCCGATCGGGATCAAACCCTTCCGACATACAATTTTTAAATTTAGCTAAAAATTCTAATTTATCGCCGCCATCAAGAATATAGCTTGCAACATATTCGGCTTGCGAGCGATTCAAAACAATTAAATATACCCCTGCAAACGAACTTGTCGCGATCGTTTCTTCATGATTATATTTACCATGAATAATAGAAGTGTGAGTCGTTTTCTTGTGCTTTTCAACTGTATTCCAAACTTTGGAAACCCAGGGACAAGTAGTATCTACAATGGTGCAACCCCGATCGTTAAGCAATTGCATTTCTTGAACACTCGCCCCAAATGCAGGCAAAATAACCACATCCCCATGGGCAACAGGCTCAAAATTTTTCTCACCATTCTCAAGTTCAATAAACTGAACATTCATATCCTTTAGTCGTTGATTGACAGAGGGATTATGAATAATTTCGTTAGTGATCCAAATCCGATCGCCGGGAAAATGCGTTCTTGCCTCATAAGCCATGGCTACCGCACGCTCCACACCCCAACAGAAGCCAAAAGACTGAGCTAAGTGAATTGTGACATTGCCACGCTTGAGAACGTAATTCTTATCGCGAATCTCAGCAATCAGATCACTTTGATATTCCTCATTCATGACATCCATCGCTTCATTGGTATTTCCAAAGCCTCGACGATGGTAATTGTCAGAATTATTTAAACTTCGTTTGAATGCTTTAGTATCCATGGCATCGATCGGAGTCGGCATGGTCGTATCCATTCTTGTCGTATCCATCTTAATATAGCTCCCTAATTTAGGCCCGTTATTTTGATTATTCCACTAAGCCAACCATTCGCAAATCAGGCGATTGACTTCTGCTGGGGCATCATCATGAGGGCAATGTCCGGCATTAATATACGCCTGTTTCACACTTGGGTAATGGGTTTTAAAGCGATCGCCTCGCACTACCGGGTCGCCGATCCACGGATCTTTCTCACCCCAAATAATATAAAGCGGTTGGGTCATAGTTTCGAGTAATGCATCCATAGGCTTCCCCTTGGGCGATCGGAAGACCAAGGAAAACACCTTGGACGCACCTTCATCACAAGCGGGACGGTAAATATCATCAATCAGTTCGTCCGTCACCTCGTCTTTATTTACATAGACTTGCAGCAAGGTTTTGCGGATATATTTTTTATTTTGAACAAACTTAAAGATTGCCCAGCCAAACCAATCCTGCTCAAGCAGTCCTTTCATCACCGAACCCATCCCTTGCTGTATGGGCGTTTTCTTCTCCTCTTGTCTAGCATAATCTTCGCTAAATCCACCCGCTGGATTTAGCAAAATTGCCCCCGCTGCTTGGTCTGGAAACCGAGACGCTGTGGCCAATGCAGCATAACCTCCGATCGAATTTCCCACTATCATCGCTGGACGGCCAATAATCTCTTTTACAAAGTCACTCAACTGCTCACACCACAGGTCAGAACTGTAGGCAGTGTCAGCCTTCTGCGATCGGCCAAACCCCAACAAATCGATCGCATACACCTCAAAATCGTTCTTCAACACCGCAATATTCTTTTTCCAGTGATCAGTCGAAGCCCCAAAGCCGTGAACTAACAATAGCGGGGGGCGATCGTTGCGAGTTCCGGCTTGCACGTAATGAATTTTAAATTCTCGCCACGTCCAATATTGACTAGGAGCGACTTCGAGAGAGAGTGCGATCGTCATGGGGCTAATGTTAGAAAAAGAGTTGAGTATTAACTATTGTAAAGGATTTAAACCCATTCAGGAGGAGAAACTAGGGATCATATCCGTAGGATTTAGGAGGTTCCCCCCCCATAAACGATACAAACGGTCAACAACCGCTAAGGTCGTTTGATTGATTCGGATTGAGTTAAAACACGGGGCATCAGTGAAACAGATGTGACCTGGATTCAGATTTAAGTGTAAAACACTGCTACTATTACAAGGTTGTCTAATTTCAAGCACAAACATTATGGCGTGTCCTAAGAAGAAAACTTCTAACGCAAAACGCGACCAACGTCGTGCAACTTGGGTCCGTAAAGCAGACGTACAAGCTGCTCGCGCACTATCTCTTGGCAAATCGGTCTTAACAGGACGCGCTAAGGGATTTGTGTATCCTCCAACGGCTGCAACTGAAGAAGACGAAGCCTAGATTTAGCTTCTGAACTACCAGGTCAACATTTGGTGCGATCGCCTCTTCTGTTGACCTCTGGTACTTCTTTGTTTCTAACAATTTTATTTATCAAAGCTCTAAAAAGGGAATTCAAACAGTCCTGACTCATTTTGTCTGAACGGCTCCCATCGAATTGCCGCATCAACATTGAGTTCGCCATAAATATGTGGAAAGTTACCGATATTTTTAACCACATCGAATCGCCAAGGCGCTTTAATTTTTTGAGGATCGATCGCAATCAATAACAGATCAGTCTTGCCCAGGTAATGTTTATTCGCAGCCCAAAGAATATGTTCTCGTGTGGAGCTGTGGATGAACCCTTCACTCTTGAGACTTGGAGTTGTGTGAATCCCTAGAGTCTGGGAACTGTGCCAGTCTGAAATTGAACTAATAATATAGATCTCATCGATACGATCGCACCGGATTTCGATCATAAATCCATCGGGATCATAGAAATAAATTCCCCGACCTGTTGGCCGAGACACTGGACCATTGTCGATTTTGATTTGATTTGCAATCAGACAATCCACCGCAAGATCAAACTCTTCTGAGTGAATATCAAAGGCCAGATGATTGGCTCGGGTGAATTGCTGGGTGGGATCCGGATGGGGCGATCGTAGATTTGGTTCGCTGAATAGATCGAGAATAATGCCGTCCGGGGTTTTGAAGTTTGTTACCTTTCCCGCTGCGACCAGTGCGGTTAAGGTTGTCGGAACTTCGTCGCCCACCAACCGATGCAATCCCAAAATGTTGCCATAAAAATCACAGGAGGCGTTCATATCAGCGACATTCAGCGCAATGTGATGCACCGATCGCAACATGCCCGTAGGAAGTCTTATGGGAAGGCCCGTAGCGAGGGCTGGAGAGCATTCATTAGAGAATTGCATCGCGAACTTGGGAGTGAAGGACTAGTTCATATGGTGACTTATTTTCGGACCGATCGCGATCGTGAATTGTCAACAGCAGGTAATTCTTCAGCGATGAAGTCTCGGGGCACTTGCACAAATCTAACCTGGGAACCATTGTTCTCTTGAACTTGGAATTCAAACTGAAAGTCCTTGATACTGTTCCCTTTTGGCAATGTAAAGCGATCGCCTTTTAGCCCCCCGCAAGCGCTACGCTTGTCTATAACTGGGCAGACGTTGAGTGCGGTGACGACATGATCTGACCAAGTGCTCACCCCATAGGATTGGGTCGTGCGAATCATATGTTTGAGTTGGACAGTTCCGTCCTCGTTGACCATCAGAACGGCCCATTCCGATCGACCTCGTATTTTTTTGTAGCTTTCACCCTCTAGTGTGTGAGAGGTCGCATTGGTTTGTCGTATCTCAATTTTGTAGATCTTATCCCCCGCGATCGCTGCATTTGCTTGAAGCACAATCGGTATCAAAATCGCGACAGTACTCATCGCACTTAATAAAGTCGTCTTGAGTAGAGTTGTTTTGACAGGAGGTCTCATAAAATTTGCCCATAGCTAAATAACATTTAATGGATATATTGTAATCCCTGCAAAGGGATATTCTTTTAGGACAACGTCTTCTGCAAAATTGGTAATAAATTTTGGCAGTCAATGTTCAAGTGAATTAGGGGCATGATCCAGAATTCAGCTTTACGTGTCTAAATTCCAGAAGTTTACTAATAAATCTGAAACCAGACTAATCCCAGAATAATTGCGGTCCCTGCGCCGATCGCAGTATTTGCCACATTCACCAGCTCATTCGTCAACCAGTGATATTTTTCCTGAATCGTCGCCCCAATCACGCTTTCCACATTGGTCGCCACAAATGCTGCCACCATACAAATCACAATTCCTACAGGAGACTGATGGGGAATCATGCCTAGGCCCCAAGCTACGATCGAAATCAAAAATGACGCAATAATTCCCGCGATCGTCCCTTCAAGACTCACGGCTCCCTCTGTTCCTGGCGGTACTGGTTTCAGGGTTGTAATTAAAAATGTTCGTTTTCCATAGGCTTTTCCCACTTCACTCGCCGCCGTATCCGATAACTTCGTTGAAATACTTGCGGTGTAGGCGAGGAGAAGAAGCGGCGGTAATGTAATGGCCCAATGGTAAGGCAGCTTTTCCACTTGTCCGCCGACCTGCATCAATTCTCGGTAGTTCCACACCTTCAACATCCAAAACCCGATCGCACAAATCGTCGCCACAAACGCCGATCCCCATACATTTTCCGGACCTCGCGCCCCCGATCGTTTTTCCGCAATGCCCGCTGCTTCTTTCTCGGCCATGCCAATGCGCGTCACACCAGAACCCACCAGAAAATAGACCATCATCACAGCATAGCCCCGCCATCCCAGGCAGCCAAAAATTAAGATCCCCAACACCCAAGCATGGAGCGTACCTTCAGGCGTAAGAAGCTTTTTGGGGGAGAGATAGGCGGGGAGTAGAAGAGCAGTATTGATAACGATCGCGATGATCCAGGGTTCTTGTAGGAAATATGGCATGGAAGTCGCTCAATTGGGCATTAGATCAACTATATCGGCAGAGATGTCCTTTCTTATTCTCTATTGCATTGAGAATTGATTTTTAATCCGGTCTTTCAATTGCTCGATGGTACGATCGAGCGTGATTTTGGCGGCGACATAGGATGGTAATTGATAATGTTCCACCAGTAACCAGGCTGCAATCAAGCTATGAAGGCCCAACGTCATTTCACCCCAAACAATTGAGAACGAATTTAATTGTAATCCGCCGATGGGTGGAAAAACATAAGCAGGTAGCCCGATCATTAAGGCTGGAATGATGATTAAAAAAGCACTGGTAAACCAGACTAAATAAGTCAGATCCGAATCTCTAGGGGTTTGGGTTCTCCACCGATCGCGATTCCAAATCCAAGTCAATTTTGGGAACGTATCCTCAACTCGCAGAATTTGTAATGACAAATCAGCGCTAAAAATATGGCGACAAAAACTACAAGATAGTGTTTCCATCATGACCATGTTCTGTACCGTGCCATTGCGACAAATCGGACAAGGGTAGGTGTCTTGAAGATTAAACGATCGGCTGAGGCGGCTAAAGCGACTGGGGGTTGGGTTGTTGGGCTGCATGAAACACACCGTTAATCGTATTTTCAATAGGGAGATGACCTAGGATCTGCGGCATCATGTGTCTGTGAGATAGCGCGATCCAGCCTTAACTAGTTAAGTGGTTAGATATTGAAGGTTTATAAACTAATATTTTTAAAGAAGAATTCAAAATAAATATAAAAACAAGGGATGGAACGATCGTTCCATCCCTTGTTTATCAAACTTGACTGAATACGTTCAAGATAAACCTCCCTCAAGGAGATGCATCGCTCAAACTCAATAGCCAACCCATAAATCGACAGGCGGTTCTTGACAGATAACTCTCTACAGATATTTATCTAACGTATTGGCCAATGTAGTCTTGGGAACTGCGCCCACCACCATATCCACTTTCTGACCGCCTTTAAAAATCATCAACGTTGGAATGCTGCGGATACCGTATTTGTTGGCAACGCTAGGGTTCTTATCCGTATCGACCTTGACGACCTTGACGCGACCGTCGTACTCCTTGGAAATTTCTTCGACCACAGGTGCCACCATTCGGCAGGGACCGCACCAGGGTGCCCAAAAATCAACCAGAACTGGAACCTCGCTCTCCAATACCTCGGAATCGAAGGAGGCATCTGTGACTTGCGTAGCTTCTGACATGCTGTGAATCCTGCGCCTAAAGTTTAGAATAAATTGTAGCACAGGGGACGATTGTGCTCATTGGGTCATTCCATTTCTGTTCCAATTCTGTTCCAAAAAAGAACCGCCTGAACCAAAGTTCAGGCGGAGTGTGGTGTGAGGAGTGAACGGAAACTTTTACATCTCCGCTATCCCCCTCATTGTATGACGTTTAATCTAATTTTTCCAACTCAATACAGTTGACTGTATAGAAAAATTAGGGTGATAAATCGACCTATGTAAAACACCGATCGCTTTGCTCTGTGAGGATTTCGATGATTTAGACCATCCGTAGTTGCAAAATACGATCGCAATGAGTTTCTGGAAATCTCAAGGTATCTTCACATATCAATAAAATATGTTGCAGATAACTTCAAAATTTTCGATCCTAGACCGAATACAAATCCGCTATTTACCCATTCCCAATTGCTGAGCTTTTTGGTAAACCTTCCCTTCTGTCAGCAACGATGGTGCAATCACCACATTCACCTGCTGCATTTCCTTAATCGTCGCTGCGCCCAAGGTTCCCATACTAGTTTGGAGCGCACCGAGTAGATTGTGGGTGCCGTCATCAAGGATGGCCGGACCACGCAAGATTTGCTTAAGCGTTCCGGTGGTGCCCACTTTGATGCGGGTGCCCCGAGGCAAAATTGGACTTGGAGTTGCCATGCCCCAATGGAATCCACGACCGGGAGCTTCTGCCGATCGGGCAAACGGCGACCCAATCATCACCGCATCCGCACCACAGGCAATGCATTTACAAATGTCTCCCCCTGTCACCAATCCACCATCCGCAATAATCGGAATGTAAGTGCCTGTAGTTTTGAAAAACTCATCCCGCGCTGCTGCACAATCGGCCACAGCGGTCGCCTGAGGAACCCCCACACCCAGCACGCCGCGAGAGGTACAAGCAGCGCCTGGTCCTATCCCTACCATAATGCCAGCGGCTCCAGCTTTCATCAGTTCTAGGGTCACGTCATAGGTCACGCAGTTGCCCAAGATGACGGGAATTGGCATTTCCTGACAGAATTTGGCTAGATCTAGTGGGGCGATATCTTCGGGAGAGGTGTGATTGGTCGAGACTACGGTGGCTTGAATGAAGAAAAGCTGCGCACCTGCTTTGGCAGCTACTAGTCCAAATCGAGCGGCTCCGGCGGGAGTTGCACTAACAGCGACAATTCCACCTTGGGCTTTGATTTCTTGAATTCGTTTTTCGACGAGTTCGGGCTTGATTGGCTCTTGGTACAGCTTTTGCATCAGGGTGACGAATTCATCTTTGCCGACGCTGGCGATTTTATCCAGAATGGGGTTGGGGTCTTCGTAGCGTGTTTGTACCCCTTCTAAATTTAAAACGCCTAGTGCCCCTAACTTTGAGAGTTCGACTGCCATTTTGACATCCACCACTCCGTCCATGGCGCTCGCAATGATGGGAATTTCCCGATCGATTCCACCGATCGACCAATTTGTATCAGCTAAACTAGGGTCCAGTGTTTTTGATCCTGGCGAGAGAGCAATCTCGTCGAATCCATATGCACGACGAGCGGTTTTGCCTCTGCCAATTTGAATTTCCACGCGTTCTTCCCTAAAACTATTCGGAATAGGGTAACAAATTGGCGGTGCCTTTTGATGAGTAAAATGTGAGAATCAACGATGTTTTCTATTTTGTCTAGGGATTCTGTCCGGGTTTGGACATGCTGGCATCTAGAAAATTGATTAAAATTCAACCTATTTCTCACGTATTTCACACCTATTTCTCATTGTTCCGGAGTTTCTGTCTGATGTTTTAGATGCTGCAAAACAAGGAAATCCCAGTGCGATCGCGGCGCTACTCACCCACCATCTCCAATCGCGATCCTTAAAAGTCAAGGCGGCAAGTGCGGCAGACTGTCTAAACCTTTTGGTGGAAGCGGACGAGGTACCCGAACAACAATGGGTGACGGCCCAGATTATTCATGAGGTGAAGATGCTAGGGATTGAATCCATTGCGGTGCTTCAGATTTATGGCAAGTGCGCGGCGGAGTCGAAACCACAGTGGAGTTATCGGTTTGAACTGGCCAATGAAGTTCCGCCGGAGCTAGAAGCCGAGGTGATTGTGATTGATCCTCTTATGCTGGCTCAGGAAGGAAATCTTGAAGAGATTCAGAAATTTGTAGCTGATGTTTTGAGCGATCGGCCTGATCTGACTTCGGTTGTGGAGTTAGAAGGTACTTGCCTGAAAGTCACTATCCAGACCAGTGAATTTTTAGATGGCCAAAACTTTGCGGCTGAATTTGGTCGTAAACTCAGTCCTATTGCTTCTGACCAAGTTCAAGAAGTTGCAATTTATAAGCGCCGATCGGAGGCATCCGCTGGTTTTTTGGTGAAGCAGATGCATTTAGCTAGATTAGGTTAATTAATTTGTAGACCAATGGATCTGTTAGATCTGTTGCGATCGTTAGAGTGACGATCGACTCTCTATTTTATTAAATTCACCGTATTAAATTCACGGACTAGGCCCACTGGGGAATAATGCCACGATCGAAGACGCTTCCGTCTGTCCCGATGCCTTGAATCACCATCGAATTTTGATAGAGTTCGATCGTACTAAACCCAAACCTCGACACTGCAAACTCCGACGATTTTGACATCCGAACGGGTCTTAGCGACGCACCGCCATGACCCGTGACCAGATAGGTGGTGCCTTCTATATTGCGACTGCGCTCGTAGTGATGTTCGTGGCCGTTGACATACAGATTGACGCGATGTTTTTTAAATACTGCCGAAAATCGCTTGACCATTTCAGCATTTGTGCCATAGACGCCGGATGAATAAATCGGATGATGGCCGTAGACTATTTTCCAGGCGGCTTTGCTTTGTTCGAGCTGCTGAGTCAGCCAAGCCATTTGGGTCTTCCAATCCACATTAGTATTTGTTTCTAGGACAAAGAATTGCGCTGGGCCTTGGGTGAAGGTGTAGTAACGATCGTCCATGTTGAAGTCAGCATATTTAACTTGAGGGATTCCGTTCTCAGTGCGAATGTCGTGATTTCCAAGACAAGCCCGAAACTTGACCCCACGCTTTAAAAGTTCCCCGTAAGGCTCCTCGAAGGCTTCTTTGATTTTCGATATTTCGCCGCTGTTATAAATGTTGTCACCTGCGAGGATTGCAAGCTGAAAGGGCGATCGGGTGTGATAGTCCGCCATTGCTCGTCCGACTGCAAACTGATTTTTATCACCTGAACCCGAATCAGCCGTGGCAATTAGCCGCAGTTGAAGTGGGCCAAGACTGTCTTTTAATGTCGGGACGAGGGTAGGACTGGTGGGATTAGTGGGATTGACGTCTTTCTTCACGGCTAGACTCCGGAGTCCAAAGCCTATTGCTCCAATTCCAAAGCCACTGAATGCCGCTAGGGTCAAAAACTGTCTTCGTTTAAATACCATGATGGTCCTAGCTCAAAACCGAGCAATCCTAAAATTTTGCCTTCATTAAGTTCTAATATAGTTGAAGAATTACGTTGCTAGAGCCATGGCTGGCCCAAAATACCTTTAGCAATTGGATCTGGAAGATTGGTAGATTTTGGAAAAGGTAGCCGACATGACAGAACAACCCCAACCACCCGACAATACCCCTAATTTGGAGCCGCCGATGAAGTCCGCTGCTCCGCCCGAGTCCAAATTCTCAGGGTCTAAATTTTCCGACTCCGCACCCGGAAAATCGAGCGATCGTAGATCGTCGTCCACGGTCAATCCTAAAATCGATCCTCGAATCAATGACACCCTACAATCTATTCTCGCCTGGATTATTCGGACCACAATTCAATTGCGCCCCACCGCTTTGGCGACCCTGAGACTAGTTACTGCTCAAACTAATCGGTGGATTCAGCAGCTCGAAACCCAAGAAAGAACCGCCCGCGATCGTAATGAACCCATAGTCAAACCCATTGACTGGACACCCGTTACCCAACTGACCTCTCGGATATGGACAACCATCCGACCGATTTGGGAAAAAACGATCGCGATCGTCAAGCCTCGGCTACCCGAATCATTCCAAAGCTTGAGCGATCGCACCCTCTCTGGAATTTTTGCCGGAACATTGTTGTTAGTTCTCTGGTTTTTCTCAGTCTTACCCTCTGGCCAAGCCGCAACTCCAGAGCGCAACACTCGGCCTGCGATCGATCGATCAGCCTACAATAAGCCCTACGGTAATGAGCCGGACAACGATCGCAACATAAGTGGTAGTTCACCCACCGATCGCCCATCTGAAGCGCCTGCTTACCGTGCATCTAATCGTCCAAAACGTAGCTACGACAGTACATCTTTGCCGATCGTCGATCGCAGTATCAGTACTCCCAGCGCATCTCCCAATCAGACGATCCCTCAGACGGAGATCGCCCCATCCACCCCCCCAAAGCCTGTAAGCCAAAATCCTGTTAGCCAACCCTCCGAAATTCAAAATCCTGAATCCTCTCGTCGCCTACAACTACGCAAAAATCTCGACATCATCGCCGACTCATTAGTGAACCAAGCGATCGTGAGTATCCGTCCCAGCGGACGCAATCTGACGATTACCCTCAGCGATGCCTGGTACCAAAGTACCGAAGACACCCAAACTAAACTCACCAACAGCCTTCTGGTCACAACCCAAGGCCAAGGCTATAGCAACCTCAGGCTGGAAGACACCGAAGGCAGCCTCATTGCCCGCAATCCTGTCGTCGGCGAAGGAATGATCATTCTTCAGCGCGCACGATAAAAACAAATTTTCATCTCTGTTTTCATCCCTGATGGATAGGGCTTTCGTAGTAAGACCGATCGCACTAGTGGGTCTCTCGGAATTCAAAACAAACGCGTAGTAATATTAGAGACACCATCCGTTATGCCCCCAGAAGCGACTCTTCTAGAGCAATCAAAAGAAATTAAGCTACTTATTCTTGATATTGATGGCACTATTGCAGGCCGATCGAACCAAATCTCCCAGCCCGTCCTAGAGGCGATCGCCGCTGTCCAACTTAGAGGCATTCAAGTCGCTATTGCCACGGGCCGCATGTATAAATCCGCCCAGCGATTTCATAGGGCAGTCAAATCCACCTTGCCATTACTCGCTTATCAGGGAGCCTGGATTCAGGAGCCTGGTCAGCCACGTCTTCGCCATTGCCAACTCCAGCCCGAACTCGCCTTGCAAGTCTTGGACTATTATGAACAATCGCATCTGCGCGATCGCATCTCGGTCCATTTTTACATAGACGATCGGCTTCACCTAAGAGAGTTATCGGCAGATAGTCAAGATTACTGCGATCGTTGTGAAACCGAACCCACAATCGTGGGTGATTTTCGGGACATTGTTTCTAAAGACGCGCTCCCGACCAAAATTCTAGCGATTAGCTACGACGAAGCACTAGTTCAAACCTGTCTAAGGGACCTGCGCGATCGTCACAATCTTGAAGACCTCTACCTCACGACCTCCGTACCACACTTCCTAGAAGCAGCTCATCCCGAATCCAATAAAGGATCTGCGGTGAAACATCTGGCCGAAGAAATTTTAGGGCTGTCCGCGCATCAAGTCATGGCTATCGGAGACAATTGTAATGACTTAGAAATGTTGGCCTATGCAGGCATCGGCATCGCTATGAGTGGTGGACCCACTATTGTTCAAGACTCTGCGGATTGGGTGGCTCCCCATGTCGATGAAGACGGGGTGGCTCAAGTACTTCAACGGTTTTTGCTGTCGTAAATTCTTGAGTAAAAGGCAGTTGCTAAAACTTCAGACTGCTTTAAAAATTTGCATAGAAAAAGGCACCGACGACTGACCGTGTTTCGTCTCGGTGCCCTTTTCTTAGTTCGCTCCTCACACCTCTATAATATATAGAAGTAATCTAGATTTGTCATCCCTTGTTCTGTAAAAAATCCATAGTAATTACTTATCAATAAGATTCGGTCCCATTTCACTTAGCCTCATGACTGCATCTCAATATGGCTACAACGGGCGAGCAGTGCCTGAAGCCAGCCCAACAACCGATAAAAAAGATGGGAGTCGGATGCCGATAGCTGGGGATTAAATATCGGCACCTGTCCATGAACCTGATCAAAACATTGACAAATCTGATGAATCTCTCGTTGCAATGCCTTGCCCATCAGAGGGCGCAGAGGATCGTCTAGTCGATCCAACAGATGAATCAGGGCTTCAAGTAATGGTTGGGCGGATTCAGGCATGGGCTGATCTAGATCGTTGCTTTTTAGATATGATAGATTGCATTGCGATCGGATCGATCGGCATCGAGAATGGGTCTGCCATAAACAAAAAGGTAGCAATGGATTCAATGACGGATTCAATGACATCGACAGGTTTTCTACAAAGATGCGATCTAATGTTTCGTAAAGGGGACCTGTCTCCCACGTTAATGTAATCCATCCAACATTCCCCACACTCAATCGCGGAACTCCAGAGCGTCCACGGTCACAGATAATTTGAGCAATTGTCTCGAAAGACTGACCTAGACGTGCGGATAACATTAAAGATATTGCGGATTGATATCGTAACGGGTTGACACCCGACAACCGTTTTAAGGGAATATCTATCCGGGAAAGTAAAGGGAATTTATCCTCTTCGATCGGCCAAATCGAAGCACTAGTCTCCGTAATATCCGCAATACTTCCCCGAGGATAGATTGCACTATGAAGCCGAATCTGTGAGAATATACGTAGGCTGTTAGCATTCATAACACAAGTTTAATTACTGAACGTTTGCTAGTATCGTTTTTGCTACTACTATCGTTGTGCCATAAGGCGATTCCAACCCTTCATATGAATCCAGCTATGTATTCAGCCACAGCTCAATCCGACAATTCTCGCCCGTTTCTGACGTGGCAGCGCATCATTGATTGGGCACAGGAGCACTACCGATGTCGGACCTTCAGCAAAGATGAGAAGATTATTACCCGTCCCGGTTTGCTCTACCTGGTTCAGCGCGGGGCTGTTCGGCTGGTAGGAACCGCACAAGTGAGTTCAGCCGCAGGACCCCGAGCTGCTCGAATGGCTCCAGAAGAAGCGTTTTTAGGATTTGTTGGGGCTGGTCAACCCTTTGAAGTCATTGCCCAATCGCCTTTTACACTTGAGAGCTACGCCCATGTTGATCAGACATCAGTTGTGTGGCTGTACTGGCCTGACTTAGAGAACTGGCCTCATTTTCGTCGAGAAGTGATGGATGCCTTTCGTTATCAGCACCAACGCAAGCTTCTCTGGCTTAGCACCCTAGGCCAACGTCGTACGATCGATCGTCTGTTAGGATTTTTGACATTATTAATTGAGGAATATGGCGAACCTACAGAAGATGGCTATTGCCTGCCGTTTACCTTAACTCATGCTCAGATTGGGAGTGCGATCGGCTCAACTCGTGTCACTGTGACTCGCCTTATGGGTAAATTGCGTCAAAAAGGCATGATCAAGACCCAAGGGGACAATTTACTTTGCCTTCCCATTGGCTCCCTAGGTCGCGAGCTAAATCTGCCGCCGCGAGATCTAGCGTAATCCTTATCGATCTAGTAATCAGGCTAGTGATAGGCGATGGATCCACATGTGGTCATTGCCTTCTGGTGAGCAAGTGCCTTGAATCAGGGTATTGCTGTAATGTAATTCCTCGCCGTAGGGACCTTCTTCGTACCCATAGGAATGCCACTCCCCGAAGGGATCATGGACAATAAAGCCAGTGGAGTCGTAGCCAAGAACGGTCACAATATGGCCAAAACTGGTGAAGTAACCGTGGATGATACAGGGGTTTCCTTCGGCGATCGCTTTACGAATATCTGCCTGACTGCCTCGTAATGTTAGATCGTTTCTTAAGCCATAGGCGCGGGCCATTGTTGCCAAATCACCGGGATCATGGCGACTGAGATTCTGGTCAATCATGTAGCGATACAGTTCATCTTCTAACTGAACTGCATTGGTTTTTTTGCGGATTTTAAAATAATCCATCACCATTGCAAAACAGGTCACATTACAAGCTCCCCGTGGGTTTTCCGCATTGTTAAGTTGATAGTGATAGGGCACACTAAGTTTTTTGCTTGCAGGTAAACGGATCGTAGCAGGCTTGGGAATCGGGATTTTTGGCTCAGCCGGGGGTGTAGCTGCGTTACCACGACTGTCAATCAGTTGGATGTGGGGAGTAAAGACGTACCAAGTATTCCGAGCTGGATTCCCGAGGAACTGATCCACTAGTGCGACTTTCCAATGAAATTTGCCTGCTGGCTTCCAGGAGTGGATTT
This sequence comes from Cyanobacteriota bacterium, assembly GCA_026389365.1. Lineage (GTDB taxonomy): Bacteria > Cyanobacteriota > Cyanobacteriia > Leptolyngbyales > Leptolyngbyaceae > JAAFJU01. The sequence goes on along the minus strand of JAPLHZ010000112.1, from coordinate 17,419 downwards.
CAAAGCTTTGGCCCGATCGGACGGCGACCTTATCTTTGCTGGCAAGCTGACTGGAGTCCACCGCATATTGCTTAAAGATAGTGTCTTGTTTAACAATGAGTTTCATGGCATGGGGTAGATTAAAGAATATTGAGTAAGAAATAAAGATGGATTTAACTTCGCCGCCGTAAATATTGTAGCCATTTCACTAAACGATCGATCATTTACGATCGGTTACTAGCATTATGTTATGAGAAAAGTATGAATAAAGCTCTTCTTCGTAAAGACCTTCTGCGCCGTCGAGTTGCAATGAATTCGACCGATTGGGACAATCGTAATGCCTTAATCTGTGAAAAAATTTTACAAAATCTTCCGTCGCCGCCCCACCTGTCAGTCCTTGGCTATTTCAGTATTCGTCAAGAACCCGATCTGAGCGATCTTTGGCCCCAGTTACGATCCCGCGCTATTTCATTCGGTGTTCCGCGTTGCGTAGATAATCAACTGGTCTGGCACCGTTGGGAACCGGAAAATAAGCTAGTGGTAGGTGCATTTGGTATTTTAGAACCCGAGGCAACAGCACATGTGCTTCAGGCCCAAGATGTGGGGGTGATATTGGTGCCTTGTGTGGGATGCGATCGGAGGGGGAACCGAATTGGCTATGGGGGTGGGTTTTACGATCGATTATTGGCCCAGGCTAAATGGGGATCAATACCTACAGTAGGAGTAACGTTTGACCTTGGAATCGTCGAACGCTTTGAAGCGGATGAGTGGGATCAGCCATTAAATTATATTTGTACAGAGACGAATTGGATTGTCTGTAACGAATTGATCTGTAACGAATTGAATTGTCTGTAGCTGATGGCAACTAGTGGAGAAATATTACGCATGGGTTACGTATATCGACTATTGTGTAGGACGAACTCAGCTCTCTGAGTGGTCATTATTTTTATCAGGAATTCCTAATTTTACCGACATCATGAAGCTATTCGTTTATCATACGCCCGAGCAAACGCCTGCTATTAATACTGCTGATTGTTCGATTGTGATCGATGTACTGCGCGCTACGACGACGATCGTGACCGCATTGAATGTAGGGGCTGAGGCCGTCCAAGTTTTTAGCGATCTGGATGCATTGATGACAGTCAGCGAGAATTGGGATTCGGCGAAGCGGATTCGGGCTGGAGAACGTGGGGGAAGCAAGGTTGAGGGATTTGATTTTGGGAATTCGCCCCTAGAGTGTACGGCAGAAGGCATGGCGGGTAAGCGTCTTTTTGTAAGTACGACTAACGGGACTCGGGCATTTCAGCGTGTACAGGATTCCAAGACTGTTCTGGGTGCTGCGCTGATCAATCGTCATGAAGTGGTGAAGTATTTAGTGGAAACTAAGCCTGAAACGATTTGGATTGTGGGCGCGGGTTGGGAAGGCACCTATGCGTTAGAAGATACGGTGTGTGCTGGGGCAATCGCTCATTTGCTAATGGATAAGTTAGGGGTGTCATTGTCTGATATTGCAGGAAATGATGAGACGATCGCAGCAATAGCTTTATATCAAACTTGGCAGAATGATTTACTAGAATTGTTGAACCATGCCAGTCATGGTCAGCGATTGCTTCGCTTGAATTGCCAGGAAGATATGGCCTATTGTGCGACGTTGGATTCAGTGAATTGTTTGCCGATTCAGCGTGAGAAGAGTGTTCTGGTGGCACGGATTTAGATCGGTTTGAGAGATTCTATTGAATGAATCTATTAATTTGCAATCGATGTAATATAATTTATAGAAACGATCGTAAATTAATGGATTCTATTGTAGATGAACAGAAAATATTGCGACAGCTTGAGGCATTAAAGCTAGAATTAATAGTCCTTCAAGATCTGCCAGAACGTCAACATTTAAAAACTCTTTCTCAAGCGTTTTTAAACCAATGGAAAGATCTTCAAAAACAACAGAAAATCAATAAACAAATCAGAGATTTATCTCGATCGCAATCCCCAAAAAACGATTTGACTCTTCAACTCAATCAGGAAAGTCAACAGGAAGGTCTCGATCGGCGTAATTTTAAATATGCCCGAAATCAAACCTTAGAACCCCTAATAACTCGGCTTCTTGATGCCGATCGGCGGATTCAAGAAATTAAGCAAGAACGTCAAATTCTATCTGAACAACTCCAAAACTATCTACAAAATTGCCCACTGCGCCCACTGGCCATACCGTTGACGATCCTTTATGAAGACAAGTATCTTATCGCGATCGATAAACCCGCTGGACTTCTTTCAGTACCGGGTAGAACCAGCGATCGGCAAGAGAGTGTTTTGAGATATTTAAAGCAGACCTATGATACGATCACCGCCATTCATCGCTTAGATCAAGATACCTCTGGAATTCTATTGTTTGCGAAAGATCTCCTCACCCACCAAACCCTTCAACAACAATTTGCACAGCACCGCGTCAAAAAAATCTACGAAGCAATTCTAGAAAATCCATGCGATCCGGTTTCCGGAACAATAGAACTTCCCCTTTGGGGTGATCCAAGCGATCGTCCCTATCAATCGGTTAATTTGAGTAAGGGTAAATCTGCCATAACAAAATTCAATCTACTCAATCCCTTAGAATCGCGCGTTAAATTGATTCCTTTAACAGGTCGCACCCATCAACTTCGAGTCCATTGCGCTGATCTAAACGGACTGAATCATCCTATTTTGGGCGATCGTCTCTATGGCACTCAACCCCAGATCCTCCAATCCCAGACCAGACTTCATCTCCATGCGACGCATTGTTCAATTTGGTATGAGGGAAAATGGTTGAACTTAGCTTCAAAAGTACCGTTCTGAAACATCTCTAAAACAATCTATTCTTCAACTGATTTTCGTAAGGCTTTAACGTCCGATCGATGTTTTTTGTCTTCTAATCGTCGTCGTTCTTGCCCGCGACTTGGCTTCGTTAATTTCCGAGGTAATGCCACGACCGCCACACTCAAGATCAATGCTCGTAAACGATTAAATGCCTCAGCCCGATTGCGTTCTTGGCTACGATGTTCTTGAGATTTTAGAACAATTATTCCATCATTGGTAATTCGTCGATCGCGCAAATTAAGCAATCGTTCCTTATAGAGCCCATTTGATATCTTTTCCCGTGATACTTGGCTTTGAAGGAAGCCGTTACTCTGCGATCAGTGGTAGAGCTTGCCTACCTAGCAAAACCGCTTTCTGCCAGAAAATGAAGAAAACCAGCTAGCTGCAAGGCTTCTGGTTTCAGGATTAGATGTCAAATGGGTTCTATACCGATCGGGCAAGGATGACGCTTTAATATCAAACCGTAAATGAATCGCACTCGCCACCTTATTCACATTTTGTCCGCCCGCTCCCTGCGATCGGATGGCACTAATCTCAATCTCATTCAAGGGTAAACTGAGTGTTCTACAAATGTGAAACATGACGAGAGTCTCAAAACTACTAGGCTGGGGATTCGATCGTAGCAGTTTCGAGCCTTGTTGAGAACCTTTTAGGCATCTCCGAACTACGCCTAGTGTCTGAGTAGTTACGGGAAAAACTATAATAGTCTTCACACCCACGAACACATTAAGCAAATGTATTCAGAATATCGATCGTTAATCTAATCTCCTTTCTCCTAACGCCACTCATGCTTAATGACCGATCAGTGGTTTTGTTCCGCCGCCTTTCCCTAAAAAGAATAGGAGTGGTAAGGAAACTAGAAAGATTCCCCCAACAAAGCGGAAGACATCGGCATAGGATAAAATTGCGGCTTGGAGTGCGACGCTGTGCTGTAGTGCATCCAAGGCTTGTTGGTAAGCGGTCGCCGCATCCGCTCCATGCTGCTGAAAACCCTGCGTTAATGCATTGATTCGCTGGGTTGTTACGGGATCATAGACGGTCAACTTACTTAAAAGTATGGCCCGATGAAACGCCTCACGTTGCATGAGTAATGTGGTCAAAATAGCAATACCAATACTGCCCCCCAGTTGCCGAGTCAAGTTATAAAATCCTGAACCCGCTGGAATATCCTGCTTTGGCAAATTCCCTAACGTCGCTAAACTTAAGGGCAAAAACATAAATACCGTGACACCGCCTCGCAAGAGGAGCGGCCAGAATAAATCATCTACGCCTGATTCAGAAGTAATTCGGGATAAATCAAACATTACCAGGGATGTCCCGATCGCCCCTGTTGCAATTAATACTCGTGGATCGACTTTGCCCGATATTTTCCCCAACAACACCATCACGATCGCCGAAGACAAGGCTCCTGGCGCTAACAATAATCCTGTTTGGGTGGCCGAAAATCCCAACACACTTTGGGTAAATAACGGTACAACAAACAATGCCCCATACAAACCCATTCCTAATATTCCAGAGTACAAACTCCCCGCCGCCAAAGAACGATATCGCAATACCCGTAAGTCCACTGCCGGATACTTTATTCGTAATTCACGCCAAATAAATAACCCTAAGCCCACAACGCTGCTAATGGTCAATGTAATAATGAAATTTGATTGCCACAATCCTCTTTTTGCCCCTCTTCCAAGAGCGTTTGCAAACTACCCACCGCCACCACAAGCAGAACAATCCCCCACCAATCAACAGGCTGCTGACTCACCGATCGAGTCGTAGCTGATGATAGCTGTTTGACATCGGGTTGCAAAAATATCAAGGCCATGGCCACCGCTAAGATGCCGACAGGTAAATTCACAAAGAAAATCCACCGCCAGCCTAACCCATCGGTCAAATATCCGCCTAAGGTCGGTCCGATCGCAGGTCCAGCAATCACCCCCACCCCAAATACTGCTTGGGCTAATCCCTGTTCTGCTGGGGAAAATGTTTCAAACAAAATCGATTGAGCCTTTGCCAGCAATCCCCCCCCACAAAGCCCTTGGAGAATCCGCGCCACCACCAACATCTGAAGGTTTGCCGAAAAACCACACAACATTGAGGCCAATTGAGGCCAAGGTAAAGCCAACCAATGAAAATACGAAGTAAGTTTTTTTACCAAAGAAATCCCCTAACCAAGCCGACAGCGGAATGAGCACGACATTCGCGATCGCATAACCCGTTACGACCCAGCCGACTTCGCTCACCGTGGCCCCTAAGGTTGCCTGAATATCGGTTAACGCCACATTCACAATACTGGTGTCAATCACCTCTAGCATTGCGCCCAAGGCCGCAGTAAAGGCGATCGCCCATTTCAATGGACCCTGCACATAACCTGTATCCGATCGTCCTAACGCTGTATTAGTCGCCATAAAAATGCCTACGGTTTAAGCGTGGATGTTGATTGTATGCTCGGCGGTTTATCGATTGCCTCAACACTTGCCGTATCAACACGGAGGGTCTCAACACTCACAGACACGTTAAGACCAGGGCGGAGCTTATGCCGTGGATCAGCCTGCGGATCAAACACCAGCCGCACCGGAACCCACTGCACCACTTTATTGAAATTCCCCGTGGCATTGTCCGGCGGTAGCAACGCATAACTCGATCCCGTCGCAGGACTAATCCCGGCCACGTGGGCGACAAAGGTTTCATTGGGATAGGCATCGACTTTAACGGTGGCAAGATTTCCTACTTTTAGTCGGCCTAAGGCTGTTTCTTTAAAATTGGCTTCGACATATACCGTATCGGTCTGTAGGGGCACGATCGACAGCAACGGCTGACCCGTTTGAATCTTCTGACCCACTTGAGCCGTCAGTTGACCAACATCACCAGTGACGGGTGCTTTGATCACAGTGTAGGTAATTTGCTGTTTGGCGAGCGCTAAGGTCGCTTCAGCCTGGGCAATCTGGGCTTGGGCTTGCTTTTGTTGAGATTGCTGCACCGTCACGTTTTGCCCCGAAATTTGGGTTTCCTTGACTTGCCCACTTGCAGCATTGGCATTAGCTTGGCTGGTTTGCAGTTGGGCTTTGGCGGTGACTAATCCGGCTTCAGATTCCTGGACGATCTGAGTTGATGCGACCAAACTGGCTTGGGCGTTCTCGTAGGCTGCGCGGGCGGTATCATTTTGCTGTGCTGATACGGCCCCCTCTTTGTAAAGGGAATTGTAGCGACGATAATCCGCAGCGGCTTTGTTGAGAGCGGTTTGGGCTTGAGTGATGGCGGCCTGACGGGTCGCGATCTGGGCCTCGGCTTGGGCAACACCGGCTTCGGCTGCATTAATCCCAGCCATGCTTGCGGCGAGTTTGGCCTGAGACTGCGCGACTTGTGTGGGGGTGGTTTGGTTAGTGATGCGCACTGTGTCCTGGGCACCCGCTAGTTGAGCTTTGGCGTTAGCGAGTTGGGCTTGAGCCATCTGCACCTTCAGACTCAGATCTTGATCTTCGAGAATGACTAAATCCTGTCCCGCTTCTACATGATCCCCTTCTTTGACTAGTACCTTCTGGACGGTTGCGGAAATGCGGGCCGCGATCGGGGAGAGATGGCCTTGAATTTGGGCATTATCCGTCTCAGCATGAGTTTGCTGAAACTGCCACCAACGCCCACCAAATACCGCTCCCACAATCACCAAGATCAATCCACCGAAAATTAACGGTAGTCGTTGCTTAGCTAAAGGTGATGGTGACGGATCGGCTACTGATTGATCAGATGGGGACGGATCGGCTACTGATTGATCAGATGGGGATTGATTGGATGGCGACAACTCAACTAAAGCCTCGCTCTCTTTAGAAAGAGATTCCACCACGTCTATTGCCGGGTCTGATTGAGTCCTGATTGAGCGCACTGATGGATCAAGTAATTGATTTTTTTTCATGGTATTTTCCGATATCTAACTGAAACACTTGTTGGGAATAATCCGAAAATTTAAGCCCGAAAATTTAGGCCCGAAAATTTAGGCCCGATCATGTCTGACCTGAATATGCTGTACAAATAAATCGACACAGCTTTCGACATAGCGATCGTGCCCATATCCTCGATCGACCGGAATTACACAGCGACGCAACATCCCGGCGAGCAGCATCCCCGTGAATTGATCAACCGCTAAGAGCAAATCCAGATCAGCACGCACGCGGCCTTGGGTAATGCAGCCTTGGAGATAATCAATCAACTTGACCCGTAGCGGCATGAAATACTGCGGTAAGACTTGCAGTGCTTCATTAGGATGTCGATCGGCCTCCCCAATAAACATTCGTATCAAGGCTGAATATTCTTCCAAAATCTCGTCATGGAACCGAGCGTAGCGACCTAAAGCTATTGTTAGATCCTCGGTCCATTCTGATTGATCGGCTTGATCGGCGAATACCGTTGCTTGGGCTGTCGTGATGTGCTCGGCTACTGCGCTTAATAGCTGCTCTTTGCTCTGGAAGTGGCGAAATAATGTGACTTCGTTAACCGCCGCTACCCGCGCAATCTCACGGGTGGTTGCTCCGGCAATTCCGGCGCTGGAAAACACCTCAACTGCCGCCTTGAGTAACCGATCGCGCGTTTGAGCGGTGCGCTGGTTCAATGGAAACCCCTTTTTAAAGCAATAAAATCATGTAAGTGCTTACTTGCATTACAGTATAGTAGATTTCACAAAATTTTGCACAGTCTCATACTAGAGAATGCCCAAAAATCTAAAGGTCGTGAAAAGCAGAGTAAACCAAAAAACTTATTAGACCGATTGAAGTCCCACCAAGATTCAGTTTTACGATTCATCCATAACTTCAACCTTCCTTTTGATAATAATCAAGCAGAACGGGATATTCGGATGAGGAAATTGAAATAGAGGATATCGGGTGGGTTCCGCTCAGAATCGGGGGTCGAAAGCTTCTGTCGTATTCGTAGATAGTTATCAACCTTGCACCTTGCACAAGTTGATAACACAGGGACATAATAGTTGGGATGCACTCTTGCGCAGACAGGGACATAATAGTTGGGATCTACTCATTCAATTATTCATAGGCGATTTCACTTCGTCTATCCCCGCCTGAGTAATTACTATTGATCTAGAGAGACTTAAATTATGAATCGTCGTGAATTTATGACTTGGGCTGGGGCTGGCTTACTTGCGACTTCATTGCCCGTTGCGCTTGCTGCTTGTTCCTCCAGTGTGACAACCAACCCCACACCCAGCGCCTTACCAGTTCCCGGTGTATTGCCTGAAGACGGTGCTGCCATGCGTCCTATTGCCTCGCTGACAGATTTAAAACCTGGGATTCCTTTTGAAGGCAAAATTGATGGCAAACCCTTTGCGATTAGCGGTAATCCATCAAAGCCAGAGTCGATTGTCGCCGTCAATCCAACCTGCACTCACAAAGGTTGCATCACGCCGTGGAATGCTGAAACTAAGCAATTCGTCTGTCCTTGTCATGGGGCCAGTTTTGATGATAGTGGCAAAGTGCTGAAAGGCCCAGCCGATAAACCTCTCGCGAGCTATGCCGTAACGGTTAAGGATGGGAAGATTTTTACCAAAGCGTAAACTTAAGCGTAAATTTAGTGGCCTGTTCCTTTAAACTGAATAACGGTTTAAAGAGTGATGGGCACCTAATGCGACTTTCTAAAATGTTATTTGTCACACTGCGGGAAGATCCCGCAGATGCAGAAATTCCTAGCCACAAACTCTTGGTGCGAGCAGGATACATTCGTCGCATTGGGAGTGGTCTTTATACTTATATGCCGCTGATGTGGCGAGTGCTACAGAAAGTTAGCGCCATTGTTCGCGAAGAGATGAATGCCGCTGGTGCTCAAGAATTACTCATGCCACAGCTTCAACCCGCTGAGCTTTGGCAAGAGTCTGGGCGCTGGGATACTTACACCAAGGCTGAAGGAATCATGTTTTCCTTGACCGATCGTCAAGGTCGCGAAGTTGGCCTCGGTCCTACCCACGAAGAGGTGATCACTGCGGTTGCACGGGATATGGTGCGATCGTACCGTCAGCTTCCAGTGAATCTGTATCAAATTCAAACCAAGTTTCGCGATGAGATTCGGCCTCGGTTTGGTTTGATGCGTGGACGCGAATTCATCATGAAAGACTCCTATTCATTTCATGTCGATGAAGTGAGTCTCAAAGAAACTTATGCGCGGATGCATGAGGCTTATTGCAATATTTTCCGTCGAAGTGGCTTAGAATTTCGGGCGGTTGATGCCGATTCCGGTGCGATCGGTGGCTCTGGCTCCCAGGAATTTATGGTGTTGGCTGAAGCGGGTGAAGACGAAGTTCTCTATACCGACGATGGGCAATATGCGGCCAATGTAGAGAAAGCGATCGCACTTCCCGTCGTCGCTGAAATTTCGCAATATACCACCTACGAAAAACGTGAAACCATTGGGACTAATGCGATCGTCAAAGTATGTAAAGTGCTTAAATGCTCGCCCACAACTGTTCTGAAAAATGTATTGTATCAAGTGACATTTGATAGTGGAATAACGGCTGCTGCTATTGTTTCCTTGCGCGGTGATCAGGATGTAAATGAAGTTAAATTGCAAAATGAATTGACTAAACTTGCGCCGAATTACAAAGCCACGACTGTCATTGGTCTTGTGGTTCCTGATGAAGAAGCCCAGGCCAAATGGCTAGCAAAAGCATTACCCTTAGGATATATTTCCCCTGCGATCGCCGATGACTACATTCAGGGCAGTGAGACGATTTCACCCAAGTTCATTCGCTTGGCAGATCATACCGCTGCCGCATTGAAAAATTTTGTCACAGGTGCGGACGAAGTAAACTATCACGTAGTCGGCGCAAATTGGGGAACGGAATTTACACTGCCCCTAGTTGTCGATATTCGTAAAGCAGTTGCTGGCGATCGTGCCCATCATGACAACAGCCAAATATTGCAAACGGCACGGGGCATTGAAGTTGGGCATATTTTCCAGCTTGGGACCAAATATTCTGAAGCCATGAATGCGACCTTTACCAGCGAACAAGGTGAAGAAAAACCCTTTGTTATGGGCTGCTATGGCATCGGGGTTTCCCGCTTAGCTCAATCTGCGGTAGAACAGTCCTATGATAAAGACGGTATCATTTGGCCAGTTGCGATCGCCCCCTACCATGCGATCGTTGTTGTTCCGAATGTAAATGACGAAGTTCAAATGGCCGCAGCGGAAAAAATCTATGGGGATCTAAATGCAGCAGGGGTCGAGACTTTATTGGACGATCGTGATGAACGAGCAGGCGTAAAGTTTAAGGATTCGGAGTTAGTGGGAATTCCCTTCCGTATTGTCACAGGGAAAGCGCTGAAAGATGGCAAGGTCGAAGTGGTGATTCGGGCGACAAAAACTGCGCAGGAAATTGCGATCGGGGATGTCGTTAGCACCATTAGTCAATGGGTCAAAGACGCTCTGTAGGCTTAGCGCGATCGTCTTCGTCTGAAGTTTGTATAAAAGTTGATTCTCTTAACTCAATCTTCATGCAGGCTTCCGTAGCATTCAGGAGGCGATCCGCTATTGTACTAAGGAACAATTAAATAAAGTCGATCATTGGAATAATGCTGACACTTCATCTGACCCCTTAGGACTTCCTACCATGACTCATTTGCTTCATCAAGCTCTACTCACCACGATCCTAGCCTCTGGAATAAGCGCCATTACCCTTGCACCCGCCTACGCTACTGGCATCAAAAATGTTTCGATCGGTGGCTCCGCTCCGACGGACTATCTTCTTTATGACTCCAATGCAACGGAGACCTATGTAAATCCCACCGCATCATTACAGACCATCCTCAGTGGTAACGCAGCATCGCCGACGGGTAACGTTGAACTGGCCGCAAGCAGCGAAAAGGCGGGATTTGATTTCACTAAAACAACGACCTTGAATGGAACGATCGGTGGTCGGGCGATCGGGATTAGCAGCTTAACGCAATCCGATTGGGATACAGCCGCATACAAAGGGAGCAATAAGACCTTTGGAAAATATTGGTTTGACCAAGCATTGACGAACAACGGATTTGAAGCATTGGCGTTATCTCCTGTGGGAACATCGTTATTCAACATTTTTAAGAGCAATGGTGGTTTTCAGCGCTTTAGCGATCCAAATCTTTCCTACGTAAATCAATCCCCAGAGGGTGATGTCAGTATTGGTTTGGCAGGACACTATAATGCAAATTCACTCTTTACGAAGTCTATCGATCAATATTTAAACATCAAATCTACAGACAAAGTTGTGATTAAAGAGCAAGCCCAATTGAGGTCTGCAAAGGACGAATTGAATACGAAAACCATTCAAGCGAGTGAGGTATTTAAGTATACCTATAATGGTTTGACTGATTATGGTTATTCCTTCAAGGCAACAGAATCCGGTTTAACTGAACGTGGCGATAAAGTTTCTCACACTGGAAACTACGAGGTCATCTTAGCTGGTCCTCCCGCAATCAAACATGTTCCTGAACCTGGAGTCTTGTTGAGTCTTGCTGGTGTTGCTACTGTTGGCTGGAAGCGCCGTAGATCAAAGAGCATCTAGTTCTTAGGCGGCTTCTAAGAAAAATATTACGCGACAATCCACTCGCAAACAGAATCATTTATTCGCGGGTGGTTTGTGCCGAAAACGATCGCTCTTGCCCAAGAGATCTCCCCTAACGTCACGCTCTCCCGTAGAATGAGGCGTAGGAAATTTAATTCAGTCATGGGACTCAGTAAGATTCATGGATATTCGGGAGTTTTTCCAGCAGTCATCTGGGAAGTGGTCGTCGATTAAAAGTAGCCACCACATTGACAGCACCACACAGCAGAGCGGTAAGTCCACTTTACAGATGGTATTGCTGGAGCCGGATGATGCAGCAATTGCGACCCTTTGTGAGAAGCAGGGGGTGAGATTGAGTCAGGTATTGGGCGCGGCGAGAGTGGAGTGGGATGGCTATATTGAAGGCGAGACTAAGAATCAAAAAGGATCGCTAGTGATGGTGGCGACGGGTGATTTGACGGTAGGGCGGATGTATCGTTCGATCGGATATTTTGGGGTGGCGGTGCCCTATAGCGAATATTCGTTTGCTGAGGGGGACGAAATTACGTTTAGAACTGAAGCAGATGGGACCGTGACGGTAGAGCGAATTTGGTTTGAAAGTGAGAATGTACGGCTGAGACATACCAAAACTAATCGTTCTGATGGCAGCACTACGATCGCATTTTGTTCTGAGGTTCGATTGGGTGTGACAAAGCCTGCGGCTGAACCGATACCGTCTGAATAAAAGATTTGTTTAAATTAGAGAATGTTTAATTAGAATTATTTAGGTTGAGATACTCAATATGTATATAGTGCAAATTGCTTCGGAATGTGCGCCTGTTATTAAAGCTGGGGGGCTAGGAGATGTTGTATATGGGCTAAGTCGGGAATTGGCAATTCAAGGTCATACTGTTGAATTGATTTTGCCAAAGTATGATTGTATGCGTTATGACCATATTTGGGGATTACATACAGCCTACAAAGATTTGCAAGTGCCTTGGAATGGTGGGATTGTGAGATGTACAGTCCATTGCGGATGGGTCTATACTGCGCTATGTTTTTTCATTGAGCCACATTCCGAAGAGAACTATTTCAATCGAGGGTTGTATTATGGCTCAAATGATGATCCAATGCGATTTGCCTTCTTTAGTAAAGCGGCATTAGAATTCTTGTTGGTGAGCAATAAGCGTCCTGATGTAATTCATTGTCATGATTGGCAAACTGGATTGATTCCGGTGATGTTGTATGAAATATATGCTTATCATGGGATGGAAAATCAGCGTATTTGTTACACTATTCATAATTTTAAACACCAAGGTATTTCTGGAGTGCAGGCATTGCAGGCGACGGGGCTAAATCGTCCTGATTATTATTTGCAGTACGATCGGATTCAAGATAATTTTAATCCTTTTGCTATTAATTTCATGAAGGCCGGAATCAATTATTCAAACTATGTCAATACCGTCTCGCCTCATCATGCCTGGGAAGCGCGGCATACTAATATTAGTTGTGGACTTGGGCATACTCTTGAAATCAAGCAATCTAAATTTGGTGGGATTTTGAATGGGATTGACTATGTGATGTGGAATCCCGAAGACGATATTTATCTACCAATTTCATATTCTGCGGATGATTTTGATGGGAAACGGTTGGCGAAAAAAGCGCTGCGCGATCGCTTGATGCTGGCGGATGATGAGACAAAACCGATCGTGGCTTTTATTGGACGATTGGATGAACAGAAAGGGGTACATTTAGTCAGCCATGCTATTCATTATGCCTTGGACCGAGGTGCTCAATTTGTATTATTAGGTTCTGCGACAGAATCAGGGATTGATGACTTATTTCGGGCCGAAAAAAAGCTATTGAATGATAATCCAGATTGTCATTTAGAACTTGGATTTAATGAAGAGCTGTCGCATTTGATTTATGCGGGTGCGGATATGATTGTGATTCCCAGTAATTTTGAGCCTTGTGGGTTGACTCAAGTAATTGGATTACGATATGGCATGGTGCCGATCGTGCGCGGGGTAGGTGGATTGGTCAATACGGTATTTGATTGGGATTATGAAGAAACTCGGCCTATTAGTGAACGCAATGGGTTTGTATTTTATCAATCAGATACTATTGCGCTGGAATCGGCTATGGGGCGGGCATTAGATTTGTATTTCCTGAATCCTGCGAAATTTCGAGAGTTAGCCATTCAGGGAATGCGTGCTGATTATTCATGGGCGGCATCTGGGAAGCGTTATGCTGATGTCTATGAACACATTCGCCATAAATAAACTTACAATAAAGATAATCGCAAGTTGTAATAGTTGGGCTGACGCATGAAGATTTTAGGAATTAATGATTCATTGGTTGATTTTTCTGGAGAAGGATTGGCGATCGGATTGTTTGAAGATACGCTTGAATTGACTGAAGATTTGAAAGCGTTGGATGCGAAGCTTTCCGGTTTAGTTTCGGAGATCATTAAGGAAGCTGATTTCAAAGGCAAATCGGGTAGTAGCATTGCGACGCGAGTAATGGGCATGGGCTTTAAAAAGCTAATGATATTTGGCTTGGGTAAATCCGACAAATTGAAATTTGAAGCCATTCGTAAAGTTGCCGGAAATATGGCGAAGGCTGCTCGTCGTGAGAAATGTAAGACTATCGGTGTTTCGCTGCCAGTTGTGAATAGTAATCCTGCGGGGACAGTTCAAGCGATCGCAGAGGGTATTGAATTAGCATTGTATAAAGACATGCGCTTTAAGTCTGAAAAGGACGAAAATACTGTTGTTGAATCTGCAAGTTTGATTGGATTTGTGGGACAAGAAGCGGCGATCGAGAAAGCTAATATTATTTGTTCTGGTGTATTCCTTGCCCGTGAACTGGTTGCTGCGCCTGCCAATGTAATTGATTCGGTTACGTTTGCTGATATGGCTATCGAGTTGGCTAAAACCTATAGTTTAGAGCTAAAAATCCTAGAAAAGGCTGATTGCGAAGCATTGAATATGGGTGCATTTTTGGGAGTCGCAAGAGCGTCTGACATTCCGCCAAAGTTCATTCATATGATTTACAAGCCTACCGGAACACCGCGCAAACGAGTTGCGATCGTAGGCAAAGGATTAACGTTTGATTCCGGTGGTTTGAATTTGAAAGTCGGCGCGTCATCAATTGAAATGATGAAAACCGATATGGGCGGTGCGGGTGCTACTTTTGGGGCAGCAAAGGCGATCGCGCAATTGAAGCCTGATGTGGAAGTACATTTCATTAGTGCTGTGACCGAAAATATGATCAATGGCAATGCGATGCGGCCTGGTGATATTCTCACCGCGTCGAACGGGAAAACCATTGAAATCATGAATACAGATGCGGAAGGTCGGTTAACGCTTGCCGATTCGTTGGTCTATGCGGATAAGCTAGGTGTGGATGCGATCGTAGATCTGGCCACCTTGACGGGAGCTTGTGTTGTGGCATTGGGGAATGACATTGCGGGGCTGTGGAGTCCTGATGATGCGTTTGCGGATCAATTGATGGCGGCGGCGGAATCTAGTGGTGAAAAGCTATGGAAAATGCCCTTTGAAGAGTCCTATTTTGAAAGTATGAAGTCTCCTATTGCAGATATGAAAAATATTGGTGCAAGAACGGGCGGGGCAATTACTGCGGCGGTGTTTTTGAAACAGTATATTAAAGATACCACTTGGGCGCATATGGATGTTGCGGGTCCGGTTTGGACGGATAAGGATAAGGATTACAATCCAACGGGGGCAACGGGTTACGGGGTGCGGACGTTGGTGGATTGGGTTCTGGCTTGATGACTTAATTCTGATTTAAAGATCTGATTTGAATAGTCCCTCAGTTTCCACTTCGGATTCTGGGGGATTAGTTTATGAGGAAATAACATTTTTCTGGAATTAAAGCAGATCTGATCGTAATTAATGCAGTGCGATCGGTGCATTGTGCAACTTTCTTGTCTACATCTAAAAATTTAAATCAATTGAACACGTTTCCGAAACTAGAGTGTCTTGCGAAATACTCGTAACATACTAATACCCGTAATCAGTAACCCCAATAGTCCCAAGCCATTTAAGATAGGATAAAATCCTTGTAAATGAAAAATTTCACCCGTATGCAATTTTAAAATAAAACTCCGACTCACGCCAAAATTGAGTGACCATTCTTCGCTCATGGTGGTTGCCATTCCTGTCAAAATAGTTAATAACAATGGCAAACAAAGGACGATCGCAAGGGTTCTGTGATATTTACGAAAGGCTCGATTGAGATGCATATTGACGCTCAACACATTGCTTATGAGGACTGAATCACATTTAGTTTATACTTAATAGAGCCGTTTTTTTAGGAAGAATACAATGCGATCGCTGCAATTTCTCTTAGTGGGCATTTCAGTTTTGACCTTAGTAAGCTGTAGCAGTCCAGAAGTAAAGCCCATCGAGCAATCCTCTACCGTACCGAGTAAGACTACTGAAGTAGCAAAGCTCTCTGGTTTTTCGGGAATGCAGGATGTGATTGGTAAAACTAAAGCTGCGATCGAAGCGAAGAATTTTAATTTGGCCAAAACTGAATTTGCAAAATTTGAAGATTCCTGGAAAACAGTTGAAGATGGTGTAAAAGTTAAATCGAAAACTACTTATACTGCGATCGAAGACGGCATGGATAGCACTAATAAAAAAATTGCGGCTAAAGATGCCCAAGGGGCGATCGCAGCATTGCAATTACTCAGCAAAAATGTAACTTCTTCTAAGTAATTCAATTAAAAAGGGAGACTCCTCTCCCTTACCTGTTTAAGTATCACTGAGATTGAGATTCACAATTTGCTAAATCATCCCACAACATAACTCGGGAATTGTTTAATTAACGCCGGAATCGCTGGACATGAAGTCCGATCGACACATGTTTTAGCAACTAGAGAACATTCACTACTCGGAGTTGGAATATTAAACATTATCGGAAATTGTTTTTTAGAGATTCAAAGCCTTGCCTAGCGAGGGCTGTAAATTAGCAAAACCCTATTTCCGATTAAGTCTATTGATTGATTCTGAGCTTAGGATTCAGTTTATCGAAAATGGCGTACCTGCAAAGGTTGAAATGAGTGGTGGAGCGATCGGTCTTAATGTGAGGGGTTAGGCGATCGAACCAATAACATGAATGTTGCTGCTGTAGCATGGCTGATTTAGTACTACAGCAGTTTGTCAGCCTTTATCTTAGGAAGATTTATTTGGCTTTAGGGGGAGTGCTAGGAAATTTGCATTTTACAGATATTTCCATGCCGCCTTCAGCGGAGCCTTCGGTAAAGATGATACCCGTTTTACCGCCGAGTTTGATGCCAAATTTCAGAGTGATTTCCTCGACTTCAGCTCCACCGAGGTGTTGAAAGGCACCGATCGCAAAGTTGGCATAGGCTTGAATCTTCTCTTGGACTTCTGCCATTTTTAGAAGAACGTCATCGGTTGCACCCTTTTCACCAGGACGCTTACCTATGTTCGGAAGACGTTCAGGGTCAGGGGTAGGGGGAGTCTCAACATAGATTTCGAGCACTTTGCCTTGATCTTCTATCAGGAGGCGTTTGAGTTCGGACATGTTTCACCTTTGATTGTAGAAAATAGTTTGAAAAGTTTGCGGATTTTACAGAGGTGGGCGTGGTTATTATACTCAGCTACAATATATTTACGTTACCTCTGGGTAGGCACAATTATCTGCTCGTTCTGTATGGAAGTCGGATCACATGACCAGATATGCACTTGTTATTGGTATCCAAATATACGATGGACCAGGTTTTAGTAACTTAGATAAACCTGCTGAAGATGCTGAGGCGATCGCACAGATTCTGGATGCTCATGGAGATTTTACAGAAGTCAAGCGGCTACCCTCTAGATGGAATGCTGAAAAAGATGCTTATGAGATCTCGCAGAACCATCTAACAGGTTCCGAGTTAGAAAAGGGTATAGCTATAGCCAGTGAAGTTAGGACGCAGCAAGAGCAAGAACGGAGTCTATAGCATCATGAAGATTAGGTGAATCCCTTAGGAGTTTACGGATACGAGATTTTAGCCAAGCCCAACAGTTTTCAATACGGTTAAGGTCT
>JAPLHZ010000206.1 GCA_026389365.1 Cyanobacteriota bacterium | reverse complement strand
TGATGTGAATCGTCTCTTTCAACGCCTCACTCTCGACCTTAATGGGTATACGCGATTTCCAGCAACCTAAATTCCCTAGGATTGTCAATTGCCTTCAAACCACATCTAGCGTCCTCCACGGGAATTCTGGGAGAACCACAATTCTTCCATCACTCGCAAAAGCGGGAACAAAGTCTGAAGATGTCACCATGTTCTCCTACACGGATTATGGCTTGGATTTGTATGGTAATGCCATCATCGTTAAGAAGTCCTTTTTGAAAGAGAATCCTGATGTAGTCAAGAACTTTCTCGCGGCCTACATTCAAGGATTTCAGGACACAATTAAAAATCCTGCGATCGGATTAGAGTCCGTCGTGAAGGCTGGGGATTCCCTTATGGATGCGAATTCTGAAAAGTTGCGGCTAAAGATTGCCCTAGATAAGCTCTACATTACCCCGGAAGTAGATCAAGTCGGTATTGGTGGTGCGGATAATGCTCGACTAGAAAAAACAATTCAGCAGGTTGCAAAAGGGTTTTCTTTAGAAGCACCAAAGCTCGATCAGGTTTTTGATGGAAGCTTTCTACCTCCTAAAGAACAGCGTCTTTTACCTCCAGTAGCCGATCGGAAACCCCTGCCTTAAGTATATTTGGACCTTTGGGATTTTTGAGTTAAGTCATTCATTTTAGGTGTGAGGAATCATGTCCAATTTTAAGCTGATTAGATATTTAATGGCAGTACTGCCCCTAGTTACGATCGGAGCGACGATCGGAGTGATTGTTGCCCCCGCATCCGCCTTAGAAGTGAAAGCAGATGCGAAATCAAATTTACAACAACCTGAAAAAGTTGATCTAGCAGCATTAGATCTTTATGCTAGAGATCTGTCTGCAAAAGACGAGACTTTGAATGAAACAGATACAGCGATTGATGCCGTCACTTCCGTATCCCAACTCACTGATGTAAAGCCGACAGATTGGGCATTCCAGGCATTGCAATCTCTAGTAGAACGCTATGGTTGTATTGCAGGCTATCCGGATAAAACCTTTAAGGGAAATCGGGCGATCACGCGCTATGAATTTGCAGCAGGATTAAATAGCTGCATGGATCGGATCAACGATTTGGTCTCTGCTTCTACAGGGGATGCAGTGAAGAAGTCCGATCTGGAAACCTTGCGAAAATTACAAGAACAGTTTGCCGCAGAATTGACTACCCTACGAGGACGGGTTGATGGCTTAGAAGGTAGAGTTGCAACCTTAGAAAAGCAACAGTTCTCCACGACAACCAAACTCAGTGGTCAAGTTTGGATCAATATGACTGGGGCTTTTGCAGGAAGTCCAGTCACGGCAGAACGATCGCTCTTGCAAGGGGGTGCAAATCCAAACCTTGCCCCAACCAGAGTAGGCGGTGTCCCGACCCAAGTCCAACGGAGTCAGCCCAATATTACCCTTAGCAATTATCTATTCTTGAATTTGACGACTTCATTTACAGGAAAAGATGCGTTAGTCACTCAATTGGTTGCGGGGAATGCAAGTTCTCCTGCAAATCAATTGGTCTCCGCTGGATTTTTCAATAGTTGGGGAACTCCCATCACGGACCAAACCGGGACACCACAGGCCGGATCAAATGCCGTTTATATCCGGGAAATGTCCTATACCTTCCCCCTCAGCGATAAAATCCGAGTTGCTGTTGGACCTCGACTAAATACCTATCGATATTTTGACAGTAATCGCTTTACCTCTTTCCTAACAGGAGCTAGCAGCTTCAATTCCAGCGGTAGTACATTGTTTGCTGCGGTCGATCGGGGTGCTGGGGCCGTGATTACTTGGGATATTAGTCCACAGTTTCGCTTGGCGGCAGGCTACCTGTCAGAGAATACTGAATTCCTTAATCCCGCTCTTGGATTCAATACGGCGGCGAATCCAACGGTTGGGTTATTTGGGAGTACCAATCAATTGGTCAGTGAATTGACCTATTCACCGAGTAAGTCAGCCAATTTCCGACTCCTGTATTCCCGATCGCTTCTACGTCCCTACAATGGATTCATTGGCGGTGCTGTCGGTGAACCCTTGCCCTATGGCTATGCGGATGACGGTTTTGGGGGCAGGGTGAAGGATGCGACGGCAGATACGGTGGTTGCCAATTTTGATTGGACTATTACGCCACAAGTGGGAATCTTTGGGCGCTATTCCTATGGTAGAACAGGGATCAATCCGGTTGATGCAGCCCGCGTGGGTGGCGACATTACGGTTCAGTCGATACAAATGGGATTAGGGTTTCCTGATTTGGGTAAGAAAGGCGCATTGGGCGTGATTTCCTATTTGATTCCCCATACCTACACGGGTGGAAGACAGTTTCTTCTGTCGGGGGCAGGCGATGGAGGTAAACAGCAGGAATTAGAAATTTCCTACTACTATCCCATTAACAAGAATATAGCGATCGTCCCTTCGATGTATGCTATTTTCAATCCCAACAACTTCTCAACAAATCCAACTGTATTCATAGGCAATCTTAGAACACAGTTTACGTTCTAAGATCCGTCACTACCTAAACACAACAAAGGGGCTAAATTAGCCCCTTTTTTATTAGACTTGTTTATTGAACTTACAACCTATCTCGCCCAATAAATCACTACTTTTTCGAGCGCTGCAAATACAGCATAAAGAACGACCCCCATCACTGAAAGTACTAATAACCCCGCAAAAGCCAAAGGAATATCAAAACTGGAACTTGCACTCACCACTAGGTATCCAATCCCTTTGTTCGAGGCAACCGTTTCTGAGATAACTGAACCAATAAAGGCAAAGGAGACTGCAACTTTTAGAGAGGCAAACAAATAGGGCATTGAATGGGGTATGCCAATCTTTTTAAAGAATTCCATTTGGCTCCCCCCCAAGGATCGTAATACATCCCGCATTTCAGGTTCTACCGTATCGAGTCCAAGGGAAACATTAACGGCGATCGGGAAAAAGGCCAATAAAAACGCCGTCAAGATTGACGGAACAGCTCCAATCCCAAACCAAAGGGCAAAAAGTGGCACAAGGGCAACCTTAGGAATAGTGTTAAAGCCCACCAAGATGGGATATAGAATCTTATAGGCAATCTTTGAGTAACCTATTGTAAATCCCAACACCACACCCGTAACGACACTCAATCCAAACCCGACCAAAGTTGTCATTAGGGTTTGTATCGCATTGTCCATTAATGCCGGACCTTTCAAGGTCATCGCAGTTAAAATTGCAGAAGGAGCTGGAAGATTATAGGGTGGAATTTTCAGGGCATAGGTCAAAACTTCCCATAGAATAAAGATCAAGACCGTCACAGTAAATGGCAAAACAAATCCAGCAGATTTGGAACTGATAAACCGATCGAACTTCGTCGCAAACTTTGTCATACAATATGCCTCAAACTTAAAGATCAAACTAAGAGCGCCGAATATGTCGTCGCAGATCGGCAACAAGATGATAAAACTCATCCGACAACATCATTTCGATCGTAGTGGGACGGGGAAGGTTTACCTTGAGTTTGTAAATAATCGAACTCGGCCTTGGAGCCATAACATAGATGGTGTCCGATAGAAAAACAGCTTCCCGTAAATCATGGGTAATCAAGATACAGGTGCAGTTCACCCGTTGCCATAGAGATTGCATCATGCCCCACATTTCTTCCCGAGTAAAGGGATCCAACGCTCCAAAGGGTTCATCGAGTAAGAGCAATTCTGGTTGATGAATTAAGGCCCGACAGAGTGAAGCCCGCTGGCGCATTCCGCCCGATAGTTGCCAGGGAAATTTCTTTTGAGATCCGTCTAATCCGACGGTTGTTAATAGCTCATTTGCCATTTCCTCGAATTCAAGTTTGCGTGTTTTAAAGTCTTTCTTATAGGGTTGTACTATTTCCAAGGGTAGCATTACATTTTCCAGGACATTGCGCCAAGGCATCAAAACCGGACTTTGAAAGGCCACACCCACATTGGGAATAGGTTTAGTAATGGGAACGCCATGATAGTTCACAATGCCGATCGGTGCGGGAGCCAATCCAGAGATCATTTTTAAAATAGAAGTCTTTCCGCAGCCACTCGGCCCGACAAATGATACAAACTCTCCCTTGGCGATCGAGAGAGAGAGATCTTCAATAATGCATTCCTTCTTCCCATGAACGAGATATTCTAATCCCACATGATCAAACTCTAAAACAGGCAGTGAAGCCACCGCTGAATCAGAACCGCGAAATGTTTCTACACTAACCATGACACTCCTTTAGAATTCATTGAGATGGACTATTACTATGTATACAAGGATTTCAAAGTCATGCCCGTATCAATACTTACCTAATCTCTATTTATCTACAAACTATATTCTCTATCTTCACAACAGTTGCAAGAAATAACTATTCAATTGAACCGATCGCCTTCTGATTTGCATACCGTTCTTTGAATTTTCGTTGTTGTACAGCATGATCGACGATCGGTTTTACATAGCCAATTCGATCGCGCAGTGATTTGTCAATATCCCCACTTAACAAGGCTTTGGTCTCAACGGATTTCAATTCGGGCACCCATTGGCGAATATAGTCACCCTCTTTATCAAATTTCTGGGCTTGAGTTGACGGATTAAAAATACGCAATGGCTTTGGGTCCATGCCACTGGATGCGCTCCATTGCCAGCCGCCATTATTTGCCGATAGATCTCCATCTACCAAATGCTGCATAAAATATTTCTCACCCAATCGCCAATCCAAAATCAAATCTTTAGTCAAAAAACTCGCCACAATCATCCGACAGCGGTTGTGCATCCATCCCGTTTCATTAAGCTGACGCATAGCCGCATCAATAATCGGATACCCCGTTTTGCCCACACACCACGCTTCAAAGGCCCGATCGTTTTGGTCCCAAGGAAATTGTTTGAAATGTTCGCGGTAGGGTCCATCGGCTAAAACTGGGAAATGGAACATCACTTGTTGATAAAATTCGCGCCATGCTAGTTCTTGTTGCCAAGTGCGCACTCCTAGTTTGGCTTCATCACTTTGGGCCACATTCATCGCCTCTCGCGTGGTTTTCCAAATCGTCCGAATCCCGATCGCCCCAAATTTCAAGGCAGGACTTAAGGTTGAGGTGCCGGGAATGGCGGGAAAATTACGATCGTCGTCATAGGCTTCAATTTGTTTAGCGGTAAACTGATCTAAACAGTCCTGAGCTGCAATTTCACCGGGTTCTAGAATTTGTTCCGAATCCCAAATGAATCCCAATTCTTTGAGTTTAGGAATGCTGATTGCACCATTAGAATTTGCTATTGTTTGCAGGTCTGGCGTTAGTCCGATCGCACCTTCTAATGTTGGATAGGGTGTTTTCTTTTCTTTACTAATCCAATTTTTCCAAAATGGCCCATACACCGTATAGGGTTCACCTTTTGCCTTCGACACAATGTCTGTTGGTGTGTGTAAAAGCTGATCCCAGAATGTTTCGACTTTGATTCCTAAATCATGCAACTTAGTAATCATTGCATTGTCGCGTTTCTGTGCATAGGGTTCTACATCCCAATTCCAAAAGACATGAGTTGCGCCGATCGCGTTTGCGAGCTTTGGAATAATCTCCAATGGATTGTCTTGAACCATTAAAAGCTGACTACCCGCTGCGGTGTAACGATCACGCAAGGCAGTCAAACATCCGAGTAAATAGTCAACCCGGACATCGGCCATCGTGTCAGATTTTAAGATTGCTGGATCTAGACAAAAAATCCCGACTACGTTGGCGCTACGATCGCGGGCCATGGCTAACCCAATATTGTCTGAAATCCGCAAATCTCGACGATGCCAAAACAAAATTAAGTCAGCCATATAAGAAAATCGGAAGCTCAAGTCTAGATTCACTTTAAGATTCTACTATAAATGATCTGAATGTCAGGAATTAAATAATAGATTTTGTAGTCTTTGAATTGGATTGAAATTTGCAGAAAATTCATAGAGTTTTATATTTTCTGAACTTATTATGGTGTGAATAGGGATGAGTTCGATAACAGAATTTGAATAAGCAATACATTCAAATTGGGCAATCCGATCGGGCGACCACTGTATTTCTTGGAAGGGTATTTCTTGGAAGAGTATTTCTTGAATGGGTATATTTTGGGATTGGAGTAGAGATATTAGGGCCGATCGTTGAACGCCGGGAAGAATGGTTGTGCTGTTTTCTGAATTATATAATGGCGGGGTGTGCCAAATACCTTTAGCGTATCCCCAGAGATTGCCTGTGGTGGTTTCAAGCCAGTTACCATTGCGATCGGTGAATATGGCTTCGGCGCAGTTTTGAAGGCGGGCATCTTGGAGGGCGAGCCATGGTGCGAGATAGTTTCCGGTTTTTAAATGGGGGAGCGATCGAGTTTGGTCTGGTGATAATAATAGGACTGAAATGCCCTGAGTTTGGCGATCGTGTAAGTCGGGGGGCAGCGATCGGCCTGTGATCAGATGGCGGCCATCGGGGAAAAGGGTGAGGCGCAGAATTTCATAGTGTTTGCTGAGATAGGTTGCCCCTTCGGTTAATTGTGCCCAATTTGGCTCGATGAAGTGGGGAAGGGTTTGGCGAAGTCGCTGTAAATGGTGTGGCCAGTGAGTACGGGGATCTGTGAGGGTTTGATTGTATATGCGTAGAGTGGTGAAGTGGGTTGCGCCGTAAAGAAGGGCTGGATCGGTGATGGATATTGGGATACAATTACCTGCTTCGAGATTGCCATTGTACCAAAATCCGGGATTTGATTCGGTCATTATTTAGGAACCGCCGAGAGTAGAATGATGATAGTAGAAAAGAATTGTTTTTGGAGTTTTTGAATGGTTGCGTTTGATATTGAAACTGCTGTGCGCGATCGGTATGCAGAAGGTGCAAAGGCTGCACAGCCTGCGTTGTGTTGTCCGACGGATGGATATGATGGGCAGTATTTGACGATTTTGCCAGATGAGATTGTGGAGAAGGACTATGGGTGTGGGGATCCGACGCGGTTTGTGAATGAGGGTGAGGTGGTGGTGGACTTGGGTTCGGGTAGTGGGAAGAATTGTTATATTATTGCGCAGAAGGTGGGTGAATTGGGCCGAGTGATTGGCGTGGATATAAATGATGCGATGTTGGATTTGTCGAGGAGTTATATTGATGAAATGGGGGTCAAGATTGGATATCACAATACTAAATTTGTGCGGGCGAAGATTCAGGATTTGGCGTTAGATCTCGATGCATTGAATGAATGGATTGTTAAGAATCCGATTACGACTGTTCAACAAATGATAGAGTTAGAGGCGGAGTGCGATCGGTTGCGGCGAGAAACCCCACTGATTGCTACGGATACGGTAGATGTGGTGGTGTCTAATTGTGTATTGAATTTAGTCAAACCTGAAGATAAGCAACAACTTTTTGCGGAAATTTTTCGAGTATTAAAACGCGGTGGGCGTGCGGTGATTTCGGATATTGTTTGTGATGAATTGCCGACGCAGGCGATTATGGATGATCCGGATCTTTGGAGTGGTTGTATTTCAGGGGCATTTTTAGAAACTGAATTTTTAGAAATGTTTGAAAATGCTGGATTCCATGGAATTGAGATTTTAGTTCGACAGGAGGAACCTTGGCAGGCGATTGATGGTGTGGAGTTTCGATCGCTTACGGTACGGGCTTACAAAGGCAAGCAGGGAGAGTGTTTGGAGCATCATCAGGCCGTGATTTATAAGGGTCCGTGGAAGTCGGTGCAGGATGATGATGGGCATACTTTGGTTCGCGGTGCGAGAATGGCGGTTTGTGAAAAAACGTTTGGTTTGTATACTGATCCAAATGGTCCCTATACGGATGCGGTGATTGGGATTGAACCGTATGCGATCGTACCGAATGGAGAGGCGAATGCGTTTAGTTGTAATTTCGATAGTTTTCGGGATGCACGGCAAACAAAGGGATTAGATTACCGAGTGACGATCGCCCCTCAAGCTTGTTGTTAAAGCCGCCATTGATAATGAAGCGATTAATTATAATGACAAAGTACCCCGAACCAGGACAAACAAAAACACGTTTAATTCCGGCTCTGGGGGCGGGTGGGGCGGCAAAACTCCATCGTAGATTAGGAATCCATACCGTAAAGACTGTCGGATCATTCAATCCTGAGATCCATTATTCTGGTGGAGACCTAAATTTAATGCATAATTGGCTGGGTGATTTTAAGTATATTACTCAAAGCAAGGGTGATTTGGGCGATCGAATGAAACAGGCATTTCAATTAGGGTTTGATCAGTGCTGTGATCGTATTGTAATGATTGGAACAGATTGTCCGGCGATCGATAAAGCGTTGATCGATCGGGCTTTTTTAGCCTTGAATAAAATAGAGGTTGTGTTTGGTCCGGCTATTGATGGTGGATACTATTTAATTGGTTTACGAAAACAGGTTTTAGAATTGTTCTCAACTATCGAATGGAGTACGGCTTCAGTGTTACAGGATTCCTTGACTATTGTGAAGGATTTGAATTTAAGCTATGAATTATTGGAAATCTTGCCAGACATCGATCGGCCTGAGGATTTGCAGTATTTAAAGGCTGATATTGGGGTAACAGAGTAGTGATTTCTATTGTGATTCCGACCTTGAATGAATCTAATTATTTAGCGGATACTTTACAATCTATTTTTGATGCCGTTAGCAATCCTATTGAGATCATCGTTGTTGATGGTGGGAGTGTTGATAATACCGTTGAAATCGCTATGAAATTTGGGGTTCAGGTGGTGCTATGCGGGAATGGCCGATCGTATCAAATGAACGCTGGGGCAACGGTTGCGACGGGAGATATTTTGGTATTTTTGCATGGGGATACGCGGGTGCCGATGGGGTTCGATCGGTGGGTCGAGAAGTGGAGTAATCTCTCGAAATCTTCCTTACTAAAAGAGGAGCAATCGATCGCCGGAGCCTTCAATTTAAAAATAAATAGCGATCGATTGGGTTTGCGATGGGTTGAATGGGGGGTGAAGGTGCGATCGAAGTTTTTTAAGTTACCCTATGGCGATCAAGCTTTGTTTTTAAAGGCGAGTACATTTCATGAATTACGAGGATTTCCTGAATTGCCAATTATGGAAGATTTTGTATTTGTACGATCGCTTTCAAAACGTGGAAAAATTACTATTGTTCCAGCATCTGTCACTACATCAGCGAGGCGCTGGGAACAACAAGGTATTTTTAAAACAACAATTATTAATCAAATTATGATTTTGGGATATCACTTGGGTATTTCACCAGACCGCCTAAAACAGTGGTACCGATCGACTAGATAGATCGGCTTGATAGATTAAACCGGGCAATTCACAAATCTCGCGTTACACTCAGAACTGTAGTTGATTTGATTTGATTTATCTTTAATTTAGTCGGGAGATGATGGCAGCATGGGCGCAAGAAGTGAGAGTCTCTATGGACGGTTTTTAGCTCCTGTGGTGGAGAACTTTTTAATAAATAAAGAAAGTTTACGTCAACTTGATGATCAAATTGACTGGGAAACCCACGTCCATCGTTTAACCAACCCGCAAGTCGTCTATCCCAACTACTACGAACGATCGGCGTTTCACGGTATCGAAAAAGGCTATCTGTGTAAAGAAGCTGCCCTATCCTACGATCCCATTACTCAATATGCCTTACCCCCCAATGAGACTTGGGTTCGTCAAGGCTTAATTGATGCAATACAAGGGTTGCCAGAACGAATTCTAGACTTAGGATGCGGAACTGGGACGATAACAATGATGCTGAAAAATGCATTTTTGGGCGCTGAAGTCGTCGGTTTAGATTTATCGCCTTATATGCTAACAATAGCAGAATTGAAAGCCGAAGCCGAATGCTGCAACATTCATTGGAGACATGCAAAAGCTGAAGCCACAGGATTACAAAGCGCCTCATTTGATTTGATTACAATAGGGCTATTGTTCCATGAAATGCCGCCGGGAATTGCCGAATCTGTATTAGCTGAAGCCTATCGACTATTGCGAGTCGGCGGTGAAGTATTGATCTTAGATGGCAATCAAAAAGTCTTGCGACAGGCTCCATTGTTAGCCGATATTTTTGAAGAACCCTTCATTCGAGACTATGCTCAATGCAGTCTAGACGCATGGCTGGGTGCAGCCGGATTTGGAGCCGTACAAAGTTTGGATCATTGGTTAATTCACCAAATTACTCGCGGGGTCAAAGGAGTCCGATCGCAAAACCCTGAAGAACCTTTATTTGCGGATGTGGAGGCAATTGATGAGCCATGGGTCATGGGCTAAGCAGAGATGAGCTAAGCCGACATGGGCTAGCGTGGTAAGCTCATTTTCAGGAACGAACTTGATGAAATTATCATGCTTAAAGCCGTACTTTTTGATTTTAATGGTGTCGTTATTAATGACGAATGGCTGCACGAAAAACTGTTAATTGAAGTCCTTTTAGACGAAAATCTTCGCGTTACTCCGGAGGAAATGCAGCAGTTTACCCCCGGACGAACCGATCGAGCGGCCCTAATTGATGCCTGCAATTTACGAGAACGCGTCCTTACCGCTGCTGCCCTTGATGGCATGATTCAGCGCAAAGCCTTGGCCTATGAACGCGAAATCAACAAAATGGAATCGTTGCCTATTTATGATGGCGTGATTGAATCTATTGAAACGCTTCGAAATGCAGGCTGTAAATTAGGCATTGTCAGCGGCGCATTACGATCGGAAATTACTCTCGTATTGGAGCGATCGGGCTTAACAGATGCGTTTTATTTTATAGTGGCAGCCGATGATGTGATTGCCGGCAAACCCGAACCCGAAGGCTATTTGTTAGGCATTAAACTAATGCAAGAAATGTTTCCAGAATTAGAGTTAACACTAGAAAATTTTCTGGCCATTGAAGACTCGTTTCCCGGCATTCGAGCCGCAAAAGCCGCAGGAATTGGCGTAGTCGGCGTGGCCCATCGCTATCCATTTCATATGATGCAACGGACAGCAAGTTGGGCCGTCGATTCCCTATCGGATTTGGAATTGTCTCGGCTAATTCCATCATTAGCCGAAATTATCGAACCGGACGATGCTTCAAGTAAACCCCTTGAAGAAATGGCTGAATAAACGAGAGTTTTGTCCGAGGAATCTGGGCACCTTAAAAGTAGTCTTTCTGGCATGAATATCGCGCCCCATGTCTACTCAACGCATTCCCCTCAACACCTTGCAAAAAGTTCGGCAGTATCTTAAAACCTTTTTAGTACTGCCAGAATCTGAAAATCGTCCGCTCACAGTAGCCTTAGCGAATCCAACACTAATGGCTGAACCGGACTCATTAGCTGGATTAGGCGATCTATTTAGAATAGGTGGGGGAATGGATGAAGGAGTACCCAAGCCTAATAATCGCGGAGAGTGGTACGTCAGCGTGATGGATCCTGGTGTCGCATTCATGAAACTACCAGGATTACAACTGCGATCGGGCTACCGCTTAGCTACATATCTCTACCGTCAAGGTGAAGAAGGGATTGGTAAAACTTGGGCCATTCCAGAAGCCCTGACCACTACCGCCAATCTAGAGAAAGCACTCTCTAATGCCGGGGCCGAACAAGATCCTCCGAAACCATTGGGCTGCCTAGAGGATATTAGTTTAGCGATCGAAGGGGATAAGAGTGCAAGTTCCTATGTATATGCTTCATTATTGCGCCGCGAATTACAAGAGTTTGGAGCGCTGGGCAAGCGGGGGCTTTGGGGTAAACATACATTGATTAATAGCATCCCGCAGCAACTCGAATGGCAATGGCGGACGGAAGTGAAGGATTTATCTCCCAAAGTCGGAATGTTACCTGACGGTCGAGCTATTGTCGAATTCTTTACCTGTCGAGTCATGCCATCGATCGCAATTTTCCAACATTTAGATCACTACAGTGCCGGAGACTATTTACCCAAAAGCATCGATCGTCCGGTGGCGATCGGAGAACGAAAACGAAGGACGTAGCGTATTTGATTGCTTAACGTTAATAAGTTTTAAATAATTTCCTGAGAATCGACCATCGCATTCCAGCTTAAATTACGCCCTGTTTCAGTATGCGTAAACGTGAGGCTGAGGTATCGATCGGGTAAGTAAGGCAATCGATCGCACCATTCGATCGCCATAATCCCCAGCGGTGCTTCTGTTCCATCCCAATAGCCTTCGAGATAGAGTTCTGCAACTTCGGGCGGTGTAAGACGGTAAAGATCGAGGTGATAAAGCGGGACTCGGCCATCATGATATTCATTCAACAGGGTAAATGTCGGACTTTCCAGGGTTTCGACAATCCCCAACCCAGCCCCAATGCCCTGAACCAGACTCGTTTTTCCGGTGCCTAAATCTCCCGTCAAAAGCAGGACAGTGCCCGGTTTTAGTTTTTTTCCCAATCGGACACCCAGATCATGGGTCGCTTGGAGATTAGGCAGATTAAGGTGATTCATGACTTCTGTTCAAGTTTCATGGCAGCATACCAGCGCAACAACACCTTCGCTAACCGATCGGGATTATGACGCACAAATCCTTCACTATCTTCTTCCATCACATCTGCCCGAATAATCCGTCGGCCCAAGCCTGTCACCCGATCGGTATCGAGAACAACGGGAATTGCGCCTTCTTTTGCATAGTTTTCAATAGACGACTTCGAGGGTCGGCGACGCTGGACTAACACTGCATCAAATAATGGAAAACCACAAATTTGATCGATCGCCTCAATATGGTCCGCAACACTGTAACCATCGGTTTCGCCCGGTTGGGTCATGACATTGGAGACATAAACACAGGGGACTTGGGTCGCGGCGATCGCTTCACGGATTTCCGGAACCAGCAAATTTGGGACGATGCTAGTGTAGAGACTGCCGGGTCCGATGATAATGAAATCTGCATTGCGAATGGCTTGAATGGCCTTGGGCAACGCAGGGGGATTGGCTGGAGTGCAGCCAATTTTGACGATTTTGCCCCGCGCCTCAGGAATTTGAGATTCCCCTTCGATGCGGCGACCGTCTTCGAGTTCGGCCCAGAGGCGCACATCGCTGAGCGTTGCGGGAAACACTTCTCCCTTAATGGCCAGCACTTTTGAACTCGCTTCCACTGCCCGTTCTAGATCCCCACTCACTTCACTGAGGGCGGTCAAAAAGAGATTACCAAAGCTATGACCAACCAATCCATCTCCGGCTTGAAATCGATATTGGAACAATTCAGTAATCAGTTTTTCTTCATCCGCCAAGGCCGCTAGACAATTGCGAATGTCACCGGGCGGCAACACCCCAATTTCCCGACGTAATCGCCCAGACGATCCACCATCATCGGCTACAGTCACGATCGCGACCAAATTTGTACTGAGCAATTTGAGTCCACGCAGCAACGTACTCAGTCCAGTTCCGCCGCCAATCACGACAATCCTGGGGCCTCGATTCAAGCGACGATGGTCCCAGATCATATCCACCAGGCGTTGGTCTTGATCGGGAATTAAAACTTGAGTAATGGAATTAAAGGTGCGGTTTTGCCCCAGCCACACCAACGCCATGCCTGTCAAAATCACAATAGGGCCGCTGATATAATTCGGCACCGTGCGAGCGACATATTCTAGAAGATCACTAGAAAACTGAGTTAGATAAAAAATTGGTGTGAGCTTCACCCAAATCGCAAAGCCTAAGGAAATCATCAAGACCCCACCCGCACTCATCAACATCCATCGCTTCATGGACATTCCAGGGGTCATCCATTTCATCCATTTGCCAACGCCATCGGGAAGCATCATCATCCAGTGAGGCGAGGCTTCTTGGCGCGATCGGAACCGGCGCACCGATCGAGATCGACGGGCGGATCGAACGGCTTGTTTAAAGGAACGATGGGCTGTCATGCTTTTAGTTAACCAGATAAATAATTCCCTACTTGATTCCCCAACTTGGGCGCAATAAAATAACCAGTAATACTGAGAAGAATAACGTAGGTTTTTGGTTCTGCAAGTATTCCCTCAAAGAAAACACTAGAACTTAAAATAAATCATGAATGAACAAAATAGTACGAATAGTCCGACTTATTGAATCCTGTAGATTGGGTCTTGTGAAATGACACCGTCCATATCACTGTCTGTATCGCCGTCCACCTCACAATCGGGAACACCGTCCATAGCGCCACCATTAGTAGAACTGAGAAATGTATCGAAGTCGTTTGGATCGCAGAAGGTTTTAGACGGCATTAGCTTAAAAATTTATCCCGGCGAGGCCATGGCTATTATTGGGCCATCCGGAACCGGGAAATCGACGGTTCTTCGAGTGATTGCGGGCCTGGTGGCGGTTGATTCAGGGGATATTTTTGTCCAGGGAAAACTCCGTCAAGGATTGGCCGAAGACAACTTGAATAGCAGCGGCATTGGCATGGTGTTTCAGCAAGCGGCGCTGTTTGATTCCTTAACGGTGGAGGAAAATGTGGGCTTCCTGCTCTATCAACATTCCACCTTGAACCCAGCCGAAATTCGGGTGTTGGTGAGCCAATGTTTAAAGACTGTGGGATTGCCGAATATTGGCGATCGGTATCCAGCGGAACTCTCCGGTGGAATGCGAAAGCGGGTGAGTTTTGCACGGGCAATTTTGGAAAATCCGCAAAACCCCGGCGATACCCCAAATGTATTGTTGTACGATGAACCGACAGCAGGGCTGGATCCGATCGCCTCCACTATTATTGAAGATTTAGTCTGCAAGGTGCGCCGAAAAGCCGGACGAGGGCGTAGTTCCGTGATGGTGACGCACCAAGAAAGTACAATTCGACGGACGGCGGAACGCGTGTTGTTTTTATATGACGGCCAAGTGCAGTGGGATCGCCCGATCGATGAGATTGATACAACGGATAATGCGTTGGTGCGTCAATTTTTTGCAGGCAGCACGACGGGACCGATTCGGATTATGGATTAGTTGATTGTAGAGTTTAGATTTTACCCAATTAAATGGAGCTTAGAGTTATGGCAACAAGGCTAGGGCGGGAGGGAGTGTTAGGACTATTTATTTTGGGTGGATTAGGGGCGTTAGGAGTGAGTGTATTGTGGCTGCGGGGCATGACCTTGGGGCAGTCTGGCTATGAAGTGGTCGTGCAATTTAAGGATGCGTCGGGGTTGTCTGAGGGTGCCGTTGTTCGCTATCGGGGCAGCAATGTTGGCAGTGTGCGAAGTGTGAGCTTTGGAGATGAGGGTGTGACCGTGAAGGTCCGGATTGACCAGCCGGAATTGCGAGTGCCGAAAAATTCGCTTTTTAATGTGAATCAATCTAGCTTTTTAGGCGCAAGTAGTTTGGATATTGTGCCGCCTGATGGCGGGATCAATACGGCGACTAAACCTCGGGATGGCAATTGCGATCGGACGGCAATTCTCTGTGATGGTGAGAAGGTGCAGGGTGGGGTTGGGGTGAGTACGGAGGCACTGTTGCGGGAAACTATGAAGTTCACAACGGCCTATAGCAGCCCTGACTTTGTAGGAAATTTGACCGCGTTGACGAAAAGTTCTAATTCGGCGGCTTTGGAACTAGCGAAGGTCAGCAAGGAATTTGGGCTATTGGCGCAGACCAGTCGTCAGGAATTACGATCGGTGTCGGGGACAAGTGTCGCGACGATGCAAAATTTTTCTACCACGGCTCAGGCGCTAACCCAAACCTCAAATAGGGCCAATCTGACGCTTGCTCAAGTGAGTGCGCTGATGAATGAAAACCGATCGCTGCTAGTCGGGACATTGGATAATCTAAATCAAAGCAGTGGATCCCTGAAAGTAGCAGTCGCCAAAATGGGTCCGGCGATCGATCGGGTAACGGGCGGACAATTGCTCCAAAACTTAGAAACCCTGTCGGCGAATGCGGCGATCGCGTCGGTTAATTTGCGGGATGCTTCGAAAGCAGTGAATGACCCAACCAATGTGTTAATTCTTCAGCAAACCTTGGATTCCGCCCGGGCAACGTTTCAGAATACGCAAAAGCTCACCACCGATTTAGACGATTTGATGGGCGATCCAAAACTGCGGGAAAATTTGCGGAATTTAATTAATGGGTTGAGTAAGTTGGTATCGAGTTCGCAACAAGTCGAACAGCGGGCCAATGTCGCGCAGCAGTTGGAACCCTTGGTGATTCAGGCACAGCACAAAGAATTTGCCCGACGGGTTGGGCAAGTTGAATCGCTGCCAGAACCATCCCCGAATTCTGGGGAGCAGCCGGGGAAGTGAGCAAGAGTGACGAGGACAATTGTTCCACCGACGTCTGAATGAGGGTACTGAACGATCGCTTGTTTGACGGGACAAGGGGACGACGTTTTTAATGGGTAGGTATTTTGGGCTTCTTGATGGAAGCTGGATGGAGGACCGATCGCCTTTTAGAAATGACGAATAGAGATGACTAAGCCAATGCTTTCGCCGACCCATTACGAAATATTAGAAGTATCCGCCACGGCCACGGGAGATGAGATCAAACAGTCTTTTCGGCGATTGGCAAAAATCTTTCACCCCGATCGGCACAGCAACAGCACCCAACAAATCCAGTTTCTCGAAAAATTTCAAATCCTCAGCACCGCCTACGAAGTGCTCAGCGACAGCCATCAACGCCGGGTTTACGATCAAATGTTGCGCTATGGTCCAGGGCAAACTACCGAAACCCGCACCGATCGTACAGAAGCAGCCCGACGACAGTACAACGCCAGACGCAAGCAGGAAATCGTAGAACCAGACGACCTTCTAGACCAATGGATGAAACGAGTTTATAAACCTGTAGTGCGGTTGATGGGCGAGATACTGAAACCTCTCCGATCGCAGATTAAGGCACTATCAGCTGATCCCTTTGATGATGAGCTAATGGATGCCTTTATGGCCTATATCGAAGACTGCCGAACCAAAATTGATAAATCTCAAATGGTAACCTGTAGTCTCCCCAATCCTCCGATCGCCGCCGCCGTGTCCGCAAATCTTTATTACTGTATGCACCAATTGGCCGACGCGCTGAACGAATTAGATTTCTTCACCCAAAATTATGATGAAACCTATCTAAATGACGGAGTGGAGATGTTCCGCATTGCCGAGGACTTGAGAAAAGAAGCCATGAATGGGGCAAGAAACTTGAAGGAACAGTACTAATTTTAATCTAGTTGAATTTTATTGCGCTTAGATTAAGATGCGCTGCCCAGAAAATTCTTAAAAACTCTTAAAGTTAGTGTATGGAGTATCTACTTATACTTTAATGTTAGGTTAAGTTTAGTTTAAATATATGCATCTCAATCCTTCGAGCGAGGAGAGATTTCTTTGATGGAGCAAAAACTGGAAGCTAGGTTCCGATCGGAAGCCAATAAGCCTTCAGTGAAGCAATGTTCTCACTATTCTCGAACAGGAGCCTCTGTAAAGATGTCGGATCAATCTAACTTTTTCAATCCTCGTAGTCGTTATCGCGGTCACTTTAAGCCCGAAAATTTGGCCTTTAATGCCAATCTTCAAGAATTTGCGGGTCGGGTGATGACAATCTCAAATCTTGAGACAGGCGGTAAAATTTCTCCCGAAGATTCTTACCGAGAGATTAAAGCTCTCTGGAAAGAATTGAAGCGAAGTAAGAAAAGTCTAGGTATTGGTAAGATAAAT
Source organism: Cyanobacteriota bacterium (assembly GCA_026389365.1). Taxonomy (GTDB): domain Bacteria; phylum Cyanobacteriota; class Cyanobacteriia; order Leptolyngbyales; family Leptolyngbyaceae; genus JAAFJU01. The sequence goes on along the minus strand of JAPLHZ010000206.1, from coordinate 11,459 downwards.
CCCCATTTTGGCGATGCTGAGGCGGGTTAAAGACAGAAATTAAGGCCATTACTTCGCCGATCGGACCTAGCTATCTAAAAATCCCCCCAAAACTTAAAACTCTGGAGGGATTTTTAGTATTTTTAACGCTTTTAATTTTAGGGAGCCGCGACCGGGTTCTTGCTTACAACGCCTTCATAAGCTAGAACACCTTCATAATAGCGAGCAAGTTGTTGGGTAGCCGCACTCCAATTCCAACGCTCTGATTCTTCGCGGGCATTTTGGCGCAGTTGCGATCGGTGTTGGCGGTTCGCTAGGAGTTGTTGAGTAGCGGCAATAGCGCCTAATTCGTCCTGGGGGTCAAAGAGATAGCCATTTTCACCCGGTGTCACAATGTCAGGAATTCCGCCAGAATTCGCCGCCACCACCGGACAACCTGCCGCCATCGCTTCAAGCAAGACCAATCCTAACGTTTCAGTGCGAGATGGAAAAATAAACGCATCCGCTGAGGCATAGGCAGAACCTAATTCCTTCCCAGCTAAATATCCGACGAAATGAGTATTCGTGCCCGCAAAATGTTTTTCGAGATTTTCGCGGTTGGGTCCGTCCCCAACGAGGGCAAGGCGGGCATTAGGAATGGCTTGCAGGATAGGTTTTATTCGGTGGATTTCTTTTTCAGCCCCCAACCGACCGACATACAGCAGCAATGGATCGTCAGGATGGCCTTGAGTCAGATGCGATCGCATCTCCAGGCTTTCTAAACTGGGATGAAACGTTTCGGTGTCTACTCCGCGCTGCCATAAATCTGTGTGATGAATGCCGTGGTCGGTGAGGGTCTGGACCATCGCGTTGGAGGTGCAGAGGTTGAGGCGGGCACGGTTATGGGCTTGGCGGAGAAAAAACCAGAGAAGAGCTTCTAAGTGTCCCAGTCCATAGTGTTCCAAGTATTTAGGGAGATGAGTATGGTAGGACGCAACGAGAGGAATGTTGAGCTTTTGGGCGTAGTAGATGCCACCAATGCCTAGAATGGCCGGATTAACGACGTGAATCAGGTCAGGTTTAAAACGGTTGAGTTCTCGGCGAAGGGCTGGGCTGGGAAAGGCCATTTTAAGTTCGGGATACCAGGGAAGCGGAAGGCCAGAAACGCCATGGATTACCGCGCCTTTGTATTCGGTAAGTCCCCCGTCGGGGGAGAAAATTAGGACTTGATGGCCTTGGCGTTGAAGATGCTCGACGGTATGTTTGAGGCGGGTGACGATTCCGTCTACTTTGGGCAGGAAGGTTTCGGTAAAGAGGGCGATTCTCATGTTGAGTATTTAATTGAGAATTTAAAAATTTGAGAGTTTAGAGTTTGAATTGCGGATAGATCAAGACGATCGTGCTGGAACATCGTGCTGGAACATTTTGGTTGAACAGGACACAGCGATCGGAGTGAAGGATCTCCTAAATTTAAATAGGTTAGAGAGAGACTGTTACATCTCTCCCTAATTTAGGCGACCTATCCAGACAGGCCTAGCGAGACAGCTATTTCCAAGCTACTTGTAAACTATTTCCACTTGACGCGAGGCATGATTTCGTTTAAGTCGGCGCGGTGTTTGTATTTGGTCGCAAAGTTAAGTAACGAATCCAACAACGAATCTGAGAGTAAATGTGGCTGTAGGCCAAGATCTAGCAGATTAGTGTTTTTGGCATTGAAATAATGTTCTTCTTTTTCAACGCGAGGATTTTCGATGTGTTGGATTTCGACCTTGAGACCCATGGATTCGCTGGCTTTTTGCACTTGCTTCGCCAAGTCGCCGACGTTAAACATTTCGGTGAATTGATTGAATACCCGGAATTCACCTGGATCAGCGGGTTTTTCGATCGCCAACTCAACACATCGCACCGTGTCCCGAATGTCCAGGAACGCGCGGGTTTGCCCCCCGGATCCATACACCGTTAACGGATGGCCGACTGCTGCTTGAATGCAAAAACGGTTGAGCGCGGTGCCATAAACTCCGTCGTAGTCCAGACGGTTTATCAGCAATTCATCCATGCCCGTCTCGTCCGTCAGAACTCCATAGACGACACCTTGGTTCAGATCTGTGGCACGCAATCCCCAGACTCGACAGGCGAAGTGGATGTTGTGAGAGTCGTGGACTTTGCTCAGGTGATAGAAGGAGCCAGGTTGCTTCGGGTAGGGCAGCGTGTCTTTACGGCCATTGTGTTCAATGGTGATGTAGCCTTCTTCGATGTCAATGTTTGGAGTGCCATATTCGCCCATGGTGCCCAGTTTGACCAAGTGGCAATCCGGAAAATTTTCTTTAATCGCGTAGAGAATATTTAGGTTGCCGATGACATTATTGCTTTGGGTCAAGACCGCATGTTCACGATCGATCATCGAGAAGGGGGCCGATCGCTGTTCGCCAAAATGGACAATGGCGTCGGGCTGGAATGTAAGCAGCGATTTGAGCAAAAAGTCGTAGTTGCAAATATCGCCGATAAATAGATCAATAGCCTTGCCTGTCAAGTCTTTCCAGCGTTGAATGCGTTGCTGAATCGATGCGATCGGGGTCAAGGTCGAAATCTGTAGCTCGTTGTCCCAGTGCCGACGAACAAGGCTGTCGAGAATGCCGACTTGGTGCCCTCGATTTGCCAGGTGTAATGCTGTTGCCCATCCACAGTAGCCATCGCCACCAATTACTAAGACTTTCATTTATATTTTCTGAAGCTTACTGGTACTTTTGCCAAATTTACCAGGTTTGTGACCTGAGCGCTATTACTCAAGTCCAGAGCAAAGCCCGGTGGTTAAGGCTATGAGTTCAGTTTGGTAAAGAAGACTTTAAAAGAATATTGTTTTGAGATTTTGTAATCGGGTAGAAGGAAGATCTGTGAGAATTTCCGGATTCTGCCTAATTTTTGAGACCGGGCCGATCGTCCAGCAAAACCTAAACTTCATTTAAAAAGCTCCTTAGATTTTCACCTTAGGAGCTTTTTAGTACTAATTCTTAGCTCAAGCCTTTAACAGACCTTTAACAGATCGAAATCAGAGGATCGATGGGAAAATTTCTAACCCATCCATTCCGTGTGAAAGACACCGGGCTTGTCAATGCGTTCGTAGGTGTGTGCCCCGAAGAAGTCGCGTTGGGCTTGGGTGAGGTTTTGGGGAAGACGATCGCGGCGATAGCTGTCGAAGTAGTCGAGAGAGGCGCTGAAGGCTGGGACGGCAATCCCCGATCGGGCAGCTTCCATGATCACGGCTCGCCATGCGGTTTGACGACTCATGACCGTATCGCGAAACTCAGGAGCCAGTAATAAGTTGGCAAGTTGAGGGTTAGTGCTGAATGCGGCCCGGATTTTGTCAAGGAAGCCAGCCCGAATAATGCAGCCGCCTTTCCAAATACGGGCACATTCCGCCAAGTTAAGATTAAACCCGTAGGCTTTAGATGCCGCAGTGAGTAAGGCCATTCCCTGGGCATAGGAACAGATTTTGGAGCAATACAGCGCGTCACGAACTTGGTTGATAAATTCGGCCCGATCGCCCTCAAAGGTCACATTTGGACCCGAAATCAACTTAGCCGCTTCGACTCTCTCAAGTTTAATTGAGGACAAAATCCGGGCATTCACCGCCGCCGTGATCGTGGGAATCGCAACGCCAAGTTCCAGCGCATCATTAACGGTCCAGCGTCCGGTCCCTTTTTGGCCCGCAGCATCCATGATTACTTCGACCAGAGCGTTCCCCGAATCGTCGTCTTTTTTGCGGAAAATATCTGCGGTGATTTCGATCAGATAGGAATTTAGCTCTTCCGTTTTGTTCCATTCTGTGAACGTTTGAGCAATTTCGTCCCCATTTAGACCGACTACATTTTTAAGCAAATCATAGGCTTCTGCAATGAGCTGCATATCGCCATATTCAATCCCGTTGTGGATCATTTTGACGTAGTGGCCAGCACCACCGGGACCGATGTAGGTGACGCAGGGTCCGTCGTCTACTTGAGCCGCTATTTTGGTCAAGATCGGTTCTAGATATTGATAGGCTGTAGAGGTCCCACCGGGCATAAGGCTCGGACCATTTAAAGCACCTTCTTCCCCCCCACTCACACCCATGCCGATGAAGGTAAACTTGGACCCTTCTAGATCTGCGGCACGGCGATCGGTATCCGTAAATAACGAGTTGCCGCCATCAATTAAAATATCGCCTTCATCCAGGAGTGGCTTGAGTTGCTCGATTACCGCATCGACTGGAACGCCTGCTTTAACCATGATAAGAATTTTACGGGGACGTTCTAGGAGACCCACAAACTCTTCAAGGGTATAGCCAGCTTTGACATTTTTCCCAACGGCGCGGGTTTTCATGAATTCGTCAGTCTTTTCGCGGCTGCGATTATAGACCGCGATCGGAAAGCCGTTGCGTTCTACATTGAGGGCTAGGTTTTCGCCCATGACCGCTAATCCAATCACACCAAAGCTTTGAGTCATAAGTTTTATGTTGTAGTTCAGGTCTAGGGAACGATCGTCGTTTACGTCTTTAGGGTAACGTGTCGCTTTAATAGCGGCTTAAAACAGACTAAAAGCTTTTGGGATCAGCCGGATTTCGATCGGAAAGTCCCCCTTGGCTGTTATGGTTTTGTCGTTCAGGATGAAGAGAAATGGCTTAATTTTTTGAACTGTGGAGGCGCAGTGCTTATGCTGACCTATGTTTTGTCCCTAGTGGTGGTTCTGGCGAGTTTAGGCTTATACAGTACGACGTTTGTGATACCGGAGGTGTCGCGGAAAAACGATCTCGTCTGGAGTGGCGTGGGATTATTCTATGGGCTGGTGCTGTGGGTCTGTGCGGGCCGGATTACGGGCGGAGTGTTGCTGGGCCAGATGGCAAGTGTGACGTTGATGGGCTGGATGGGGTGGCAGATGCTGGAGGGACGTTGGAATTCAGTTCCAGAGGCTCAGCGCGTGAGTTCGGGGAAGGTGGCGGGCTGGCGCAGTAGTTTGGCGGGGCTAAGCCGATCGGATACGGCGGTAAACCTAAAAAAACAGGCCCAGGACGTTATTAATAAAGCTCAAGAGAAAATTCAAGATCTAGGGGTTCCGGTAGAGGCGGCACAATCTACGGGAAACGCGACATCTGATGCGGCGGTGCCTGATGCGGCGGCGGACTTGTTGAAGCGGGCTAATGTTCCGTTGAAGCCTGAAGATTTTGGTAATCCACCGAAGGCTGTTGTGGATACGACCGTGACCAAGCCTTCGATGAAGTCGTTTTCCACCCCTGTTTCTAAAAATCTGTTCGGTGGGTTATTCGATCGGGCGAAGACATTGGCCACCGGGTTAAATGCTCCAAAGAAGGTGGCTCCAAAAGAAGTGTATGTACGGAAAGACTTTCGAGATACTAGTCCCGATACACTTGTAACGCCTGTAACACCCGAGACTGCGATCGCGATCGATGACGATTTTGATTTTGGCGACAGCGATCCAGATCTAGTGGAACCGACGGTGGTGGCGTTGTCGGCTGATGAGATGACGGCAATGAACCCCACAATTTCATCCGCGCTAGAATCTACGGCTTTAGATGAGGGGACGATCGCAGCAGAATCTACCGTGGATGCTGCTGTAGAGGTTGCAGATGAGTTTGGAGAGAAGATTTAGGAGACTTGGGTTAACTGCCTAACCTCATAATTCAGGATTTAATAATTCACAGTTTAGTTAATCTTCATTGCATGTCCCGATCGGACTAGTGTGTATTTCGATCGGGACTTTTATTTCTAAAGCGAAATGAAGCTTAAGATGCCCCGATGACATTGATCAAAAGCGCGGCTTCATACCGATCGTCGTCGTATTCCTAACCAATCTAAAAATAGTTCATGTCGTAATGGCTGCCGCGATCGGACAGTTTGCTCCCACTGCTCAATCCATTTGGAAATTACTTGACTGTGGGCGGGGTTGCTGAGGGGGACTGTCAGTAACCTCGGGAGCGATATTTTGGTCTGGATCGCCACACTTAGGAGGGGAGCCAATTGCGTCGCGAGTTCACCCGTTAAGGTGGCATTCACGAGTTGACCATTGCGATTCATCTTCAGGTTATACCAAAGATTTCCCGGCGCAGTTTGACCTGCGATCGATACCAGCCGATCGCTCTTGAGTGGCACTGGTCCAATCCAGAAGCTAGGCGGGTGGGTGAGCCTTCCAGCGGAGACCGATCGTGTTGATTTCCAGGGTTGCAAAATGGCTTGGACTTCAGTAAGAGCGATCGAATCACAATTGGCGGTTAAGCCATCTATAGGGATTACCCGATGCCTTGACCGATTGGCAGACCCGACAAGCCTCAGTCGATGGGAACGCAACGATTTTGGACCCAACGATCGTAGTCCTAGGCGATCGGGATCCAATCGTTCAAAGGGCGTGGCTAGAACAATCTCATCAACTTCAAGGATTTGAGGGGCGTGAACGCTTTGACCCTGAAGAGGGCTACAAAGAGTCAGATACTTAATAAACCCAACGGTTTGAGCGGATTCAACCCGTGTCTTAGTCAAGACCTGAATGCCAGACGCTTCCAAGACCATTTGAATCTGAATGGCTCCATCGGGATCGACTTGCGGCAATATTTGTGGGGTTGGGACAATCAATGTCACGGTTGAACCCCGCGATCGCAGTGCAACGGCCAACTCAACTCCGACGATCGCATCCCCAAAAATTGCCACCCGATCGGGTACAGATTCACGGGTAACAAAATCTTCTGGCCTTTTACAAGGAAGTCCCCAGAGGGCGACCGGAATGCGACGATTGGGGGTCAATGTTGCCACATAAGAACTGGAGTGCAAGAGCCGATCGCCCACTTGAATGGCAGATTTTGGCTGTTCACTCCAAGTCCCAGTTGCGGCCAAATAATCCACGCCTTGAATTTGTAATGCCTCTGGAGTCAGGGGTTTACATTCATCAGAAATTGCAATGGCATCAAGCTGGGCCGCAAGTTCTGAGCCAAGTTTCGTAGAGTCACAAGCCAGCCAATGTCGCCATGCGATCGTGGTTTCAGGGTGTTCCCCTTGTTCCACAAGCGCCACCCTCGCCCCCAGTTGTCTAGCGCGCAACGCCATACGACAGCCCAACTCAGTCGCGCCAATAATCACTAAGTCATATTCAATCAGCATGATGCCATCTCGGCTTCTACCCACCAGTTACAAACTCAAATACAAACTCAAAAAATCCGTAAGTCAAGAGTCTTTTCTAACATGAATCGGACTTTTCTTCATGAGGCTTCTGATCCATCAAATAGGGGCAAGTCATTCTGAACTTGGAATTGCTTGCGATCGCTACAAATCAAGATCCTTTTCCGTCAGCTCAGCGTCTTTCATAATGCTTCTTAAGGTTCCAGTAGGGAGATCGCGATTTTTATGAACTGGAATAGAAATAATGGCATCGACACCTTCTTTAGCATAAATGTAATGGCTGCCAGTGATGCGCTTAAGCTTCCAGCCTTGATACTCTACGATTTTGCATAGCATTTTGCCAGAGACTGCTTTCATAGTGACAATTCAACCAGCTTTTTCTCTGGCTCATTTTTTTCTCCCCTTTCGCTTGAAACGTCTAACCAACCTTGGACCGCATCTTCGAGCATTTCTAGAAGGTGCTCATAGTTCTCGCCCCAAGTGTGGCATCCGGGGAGGGCTGGCACGGATGCGCACCATACATCGTCTTCCTGCCAAATAACGGCTTTGATTTTCATTTTGGATGACCAGATGAAACGGCTAATATTCTAAAGTAGGCTGCGGTAATCAAGCTTTTTCATGGCCTAGTTCGGCCAATTCCACCATCTCTGCAAGTTCCATCCTCAAGGCGGCGACTAATTTTTGATTCTCAGCCACAGTGCGCACCGCAACCCTAAAGAACCGATCGCCTAATTCGGGAAAACTCATACAGTCTCGGATATAAATTCGATGATTTCGCAGTAGCCCGGTTTGCAATTCCATCACCGAATAGTTCAATCGGATGAGTAAAAAGTTGACCGCACCTTCATAAATTTGAATCCCCTCGATCGATCGCAATCCATTCACAAATAACGGTTTTGCCTCCGCCAACCAAGCATAGGTCTTCGCTTGAAATACCTTATCTTGCAGCACCACTTCACCCACGTTCGCCGCCAACGTATTCACCGACCAAGGATCGCGCCACTGCTGCCATCGGGTCAATCGATCGGGATGAGCAATGGCATAACCCAGTCGCAGTCCCGGAATTGCATAAAACTTAGTCAACGATCGGACCACGACAAGCTGCGGATAATCCTGGATCCAGGGAATGACACTTTGAGACTGCGATTCCGGCAAAAAATCCATAAAGGCTTCGTCCACCACTACCAAGCTGTAGTGAGGATTATCTAAGATTTCCGATCGTAAGGTTTCAGCCGTCGTCCATTGTCCGGTGGGATTGTGGGGATTATTAATTAAGATGCCATTGTTTTGCTTCAATGCCGTGGGTGCACTTAAGCGTGGTGGCAATCCGGCTGTGGGTAATAAGCTCTGGCTAAAATCTGTAAGTGGAACGCGGGTCACTCGGGCACCAAATGCTGCAAGGGCACGATCGTAATCGGCAAATCCCGGTGTTAGTAAATAAGTCTTCTTTAGTTCGGCGAGTTCTCGACAAGCCCAAGTGAGCAATTCAGCCGCGCCATTTCCAGGCAAAATCCAATGGGGATCAAGGTCATGGTGGGCTGCGATCGCTGCTTTTAATGCGGAATAATTTGGATCCGGGTAGGCCGTCAGTGCGTCGGCAGATTGGGTCAAAACGTCGATCGCGCTGTCCGGTATGCCCAAAGGATTGATACTGGCGGAAAAATCAAGCAACGCATTTGGGGAACAGTCGGCAATTTCCGCTGCCCAGCTTAAATTCCCCCCATGCGTCGGTCGTTTCAAAGTCGTTTCTCGGTGTGAATCAGGATTGGTCCGTGTGAGCTAAACAGCTCCGTAGGGCGGCTCTCCGTTGTCAGAAAAGCTTATGCCTTGTTGGGCGAAACTTTATCCTTGAAGGCTTTCCCTGCCGAGAAGGCTGGAACTGTTGTTTCAGGAATCACCATTTTTTCATTGGTTTTAGGATTGCGCCCTTCCCGAGCCATGCGTACCCGAGGCTCGAAGGAACCAAAGCCCACGAGGGTTACTTTGTTATCGCTCGAAACGGCTTCCATGATGGTTTCAATGGTGGCTGAGATGATAGCATCTGCTTCTTTTTTGGTGATGTTGGACTTGTCTGCCACTGCATCGACTAGTTCGCCTTTATTCATGAGTTTTCTCCTGGGATGACACGGTAAGAATCAGAAGCCCCAATTCTATGTCTATTTTTTCCAAACGGAACGCTGAAACACTGATTTTATATAGATTTCTTTGCAAATTTCACCTAAACGATCGACTGGTTCCCCATTGCCGACTTATTCTCTACCACATGGGTTGTGATTCTCTGGGTCATATTTGGTCATATTTAGTAAATTTCTAGGAAATTCTGACCAATTATGAGGCCAGGGAACCCGATCGGATCTGGGCCAATATTTCCCGGAGTTCAAGCGGGTCAACGTAATAAGTCTCATTACAAAAATGACAGGTTGCCTCCGCTGTCTCCTGTTGAGAAATCATATCGGCTAAATCTGACTCTCCCAACAATGGAATCGCTGCCGTTACCCGATCGCGAGTACATGGACAATAGAAACGCACAGGCTGCACCTCTGGAAAAATATTGAGGCCCAAATCGCCTAGCAATTCCTCAAAAATAATGGGTAGGGGTTTTCCCGATCGGAGCAAGGTCGAAAACGATTGCAACCCTGAAATTCGCGATTCCAACAAACTGACCAAGGCTTCATCAATAGACGCTTTCGGCATGATCTGAATCAACAATCCACCAGCCGCTTCCACTGATTTCTTCTCCACAAATACACCCAGCATCAACGCAGAAGGCGTTTGTTCTGATGTGGCGAGGTAATAGGTCAAATCTTCGCCAATTTCGCCGGAAATCAGTTCGGTGGTACTGGAGTGGGGCTGACCATAGCCGATGTCCCGAATCACATTTAGATAGCCGAGATTTCCGATCGCCCCCCCCACATCGAGCTTGCCTTCCAGATTTAGGGGCAGTTCTACGGTGTGATCATCCACATAGCCCCGCACGGTTCCATTTAGTCCCGCATCCACATAAAGCCCTTTCATCGGCCCATTGCCCTTCACCCTCAACGTCACGCGAGCTTGAGGTTGTTTCATGCTAGACGCAAGCAATAATGCCCCCGCCATACTGCGTCCGAGGGCTGCTGTTGCCACATAGGAAAGGCCGTGGCGCTCCCTGGCTTCCTGAGTGAGCTGAGTTGTAATCACGCCCACCGCCCGAATTCCGTTGTCCGCTGCCGTGGCGCGAATAAGCTGGTCTGCCATAGCTGTTCTTTACCGTTCTTTACGCATCTAGTTACATTTTAGGGCGACACTCGTCACACAAGCGATTATTTCTGTAAGACTCGGTACACTTTTTATAGAATTGGGATCATCGAATCGATAGACACTTCAATTCACTTTTAAAATTACCAATAGGAAAATTTCATGCTGGGAACCTTTCAACATAGCCACCTCCGAATTGAAGTCGATGCAGAGTGCGATCGCTTAAAAGCCTGCTTTACAGACCCAAAGTTATTAAAAAAATGGCTCACCTTTCAACGGTTTCCAGCGGATTTGCCCGAGACCTTGAGCGTTGGCAATCAGTTTTTGAGCTTGGCGGGTGGGACCGTTCCGGTGAGCCATGAAGTGGAGCTACTAGAGGGTAACCGAATCCGATTTACGTTAAGCCAAGGTATTGACGGATTTCATGAATGGGCTTGGGGTGACGGTTGGGTTCAGTCTCGGATTGAAGGCGTTTCTTGGCTTCCGATCAATGTGGGGCAGAGTCTTAGTTTGCTCTGCCTAAAACATTTTTTAAGCCAACCGATCGAAGCTTAGGATGGAGCTAATACAAAAAATCATTGCTTCTAAGCAGAGGCAACAATTTGTCTATCAACTTTAACTTCTTACAAGAGGGGTGGATGATCAGAGAGCCATTGGTTTAGATCGTTAAGTGATGAAAAATCCAGAATGGCTTCTGATAAATCTTCAAGCTGAGTACTCGAAAGCTGTACTACACGAGATTGAATCGCCTGGTCTAACACTCCGATTCGACGGTTAAGTAATCGTAGTGCGATCGTCAGTGCTTTTTCTTTCGCTCCAATTTGAAGTCCGCGCTTTTCACCGCGCTTTTCACCAATTTGTTCACCGCGCTCTTGGGTTGCGGCTTCCCAGTCGAGGAAGATTTGAGGATAGGCCATTTTTGTTGCCCCAGGGTTTTCAAAAAGGGATGGATTCGTTCCTATGGTAACAATTTTGGTTCTCCCAGAATTCCCGTGGAGGACGCTAGATGTGGTTTGAAGGCAATTGACAATCCTAGGGAATTTAGGTTGCTGGAAATCGCGTATACCCATTAAGGTCGAGAGTGAGGCGTTGAAAGAGACGATTCACATC
>JAPLHZ010000030.1 GCA_026389365.1 Cyanobacteriota bacterium | reverse complement strand
TGGCTTTGAAGGAAGCCGTTACTCTGCGATCAGTGGTAGAGCTTGCCTACCTAGCAAAACCGCTTTCTGCCAGAAAATGAAGAAAACCAGCTAGCTGCAAGGCTTCTGGTTTCAGGATTAGATGTCAAATGGGTTCTATAGAAGTTAGTAGAGTCCGTAAAAAGGGTCAAGGAGTTGGGTGTGTTGCCATGGATTTTCCAAACGTATTGCCGACAAATCGATCCCCCACAGAGTCCTGCAATGCGTGCGATCGCAGCTTTCAGTCTTGTATGTCATGGGATCATGTGGTTTCCTCCCTTGCCTTGCGGATTCGCCAGTCTTTAGACCTTGATCTGCTTTTGCAAACAATGGTCGATCAAGTCCATCAGTTGCTGGGGTGCGATCGTGTCGTCATCTATCGCTTTAACCCAGATTGGAATGGCCGAGTCGTTGTGGAGGCGACATCAGATCCGCAGTGGTCAATTCTAGAGAGCATCATCCATGATCCATGCTTTCAGTCGAGCTGGATAATTCCCCATCAAAAGAAACACTACTTTGCCGTTGAAGATGTTGCTACAGCCGACCTCACGCCCTGTCACGCCGATTTTTTAACTAGTTTGGAGGTTAAAGCCAATTTAGTCATTCCCATTTTGGCTGGCGAGACAGGTGACACGCTTTGGGGATTGCTGATTGCCCATCACTGTCAGGCGACGAGATCGTGGCAGGCCTTAGAAATCGAGGGCTTGCAACTGATTGCAGATGAAGTGGGGATTGCCATTCACCAGGCGTCCCTAGTGGAACAACTACAAGCGGCTAAAGCAGAGCTAGAAGCCAAAGTGGCCGAGCGCACCCACGAACTCGAACAGGCGAATACTAAACTCGCGCAAGTCAATGAAAAATTGATTGAAAAAGTTCGCCAACGCCTCCGGGTCGAGGCCGAGCGCACCCGGTTGACGAAGGCCCTAGAAGCCAGTCTCAATGAAATTTATCTCTTCAACGCCGACACGCTACTGTTTGAGTATGTGAACCAAGGCGCTTTGAAAAACTTGGGCTATACCCTGAGCCAGATGCAGCAAATCACCCCGGTCCATATCAAACTCAACCTATCAGCCGCTGATTTTGAGGCTCTCGTCGCGCCGTTGCGCCAAGGGACAACGACAAAGCTAAATTTTGAAGCCGTTCATCAGCGGGCTGACGGCAGTTGCTACCCCGTGGATGTGCATTTGCAACTGACCCAAGAGGGCGATCGGTCAGTCTTTCTCTCGGTCGTTCTAGACATCAGCGATCGCAAACAGTTGGAGGACGAGCGTCGGCAAGAGCAGGCTCAGTTACGACGACTCGCAACCATTGTTGAGTCGTCTCAGGATGCGATCATTAGCAAAACCCTCGCCGGAATCATCACCAGTTGGAACCGGGCCGCCGGAACCCTGTTTGGCTACACCGCCGCCGAGATCATCGGTCAACCCATCACCACCATCATCCCGGCAGATCACCAAGGCGAAGCCCAACAAATTTTAGCCCGCATTCACCAGGGGCAGCCAGTCGAGACCTACGAAACCCAACGGAGACATAAAAATGGGCAATTAGTCGATGTCTCGATCACGGTTTCTCCCATCTATAACGAAGTGGGTGAGATTGTTGGAGCCTCTAAGATTGCCCGCGATATTAGCGCTCAACGGCAGGTTCAGAAGGCTCTGCAAGTGCAGACAGCTATTCTCAGTAGCTTTTATAATTCATCTCCCTTGATGATGGGAGTGGTGGAGTTGTCGGAAAACGACATTCTCCATATTTCTGACAATCAGGCAACCGCTGACTTTTTCCACACGACGCCTGATCTGCTGCAAGGATGCTGGGCCAGTGAATTTGGGGTACCCATTGAGACTACCCAGCAATGGCTAAAGCACTATCGTACTAGTCAAACCCAACAGCAGCCAGTGCGGTTTGACTATATCCATCGCACCGATGTCGATACCACTTGGATATCCGTTACCGTGTCGTTTATTGGCATGGGAGAGCAACAGCGCCCACGGTTTTCCTATGTGGCTGAAGATATTAGCGATCGCAAACAAGCCGAGCTAGAACTCAAGTCAGCTAAAGATCAGCTAGAACTGGTCCTGCAAGCCTCCTCGGAAGGCTTTTGGGACTGGGATCTACTCACCAATGAAATCTACTTCTCGCCTCGCTGGAAGGAAATGCTGGGCTACGCCGACCATGAGCTAGATAACAGCTTTGCCATGTGGGAGTCAGTCATTTTGGAGGACGATCGCCTCGCGGCTCAACAGCTGATCGAAGCTTACAACAGCGGCCAAGTCGATAACTTTGTTGCCATCCAACGGTTCCACCATAAAACAGGGTCTACCATTCAGGTCCTGTCGCGAGCCATTCATCTTAAGAATGACCAGGGGCAAGTCACTCGCATGGTCGGCAGCCATCTGAATATCACCACCACCATCCACATCCAAGAGTCCCTACGAAGCTCTGAAATGCAGCTAAGCGGCATCCTCAATAGCGCCTTGGATGGCATTATGGCGTTTCGTTCCATTCGCGATGATCACGGCCAAATCATTGACTTTGAATGGCTTTTGAGTAATCCCACCGCCTGTCAGTTGGTGCATAAACGGGTTGAAGACCTGATCGGCCAGCGCCTTCTCGACGTCTTGCCAGACAACCGCACCAATGGGCTATGCCTTGCAGCTAGCTGGTTTTCTTCATTTTCTGGCAGAAAGCGGTTTTGCTAGGTAGGCAGGCTCTACCACTGATCGCAGAGTAACGGCTTCCTTCAAAGCCAAGTATCACGGGAAAAGATATCAAATGGGTTCTATACATCGAAGTAGTAGAAAAGGGAGGCCCCCCCATCCAGCGGCAGTTCCATTACAACCACGACGGCATTGATACCTGGTTTGAAAATATTGCCGTCAAGCTGGGCGATGGCTTTACGGTTACTTTCCGGGACATCTCAGATAACAAGGCATCGGAGCAGGCATTGCAAACGGCAAATAAAACCCTAGAACGCCACTTACAAGACCTGCGCCAGCGCAACACTGAAATGCTGCTGCTCAGCGAAACCAGCGACTTCTTACAGGCATGTCGCACCATTGAGGAGGCTTGTTCTGTAATCACGACCCTAGTGGAGCCATTGTTCCCCGACTGTTGTGGGAGATTTTACATTACCTGTGCGTCTCGCAATCGACTGGAGACGGTTGCCCAGTGGGGTAACAACCTGCACTCAGCCGCAGAGTTTTACCCCCAGGACTGTTGGTCCCTGCGCCGAGGCCGATGGCACCAACTCACGCCCGAACGCTCCGGCCTGCGCTGTAACCACATTGCTCACACCCATCAACCTATGTCTACCCTCTGCATCCCTATGATTGCCCAAGGCGAAACCCTGGGCATGTTTCATCTCAGTACAGAAAAAACAGATGCCCTCAACGAGGCCAAGCGCCAGCTCGCTAGCACCGTCGCAGAACAGGTGGGGTTAGCGATCGCCAACCTCAATCTGCGGGAAACCCTGCAACACCAAAGTATCCGGGATAGCCTCACGGGGCTATTTAATCGTCGCTATTTAGAAGAAGCCCTGGAAAAAGAAATTGCCCGTGCTCAGCGTCACCAAAGCTCGGTAGCCGTTGTGATGCTCGACGTCGATCACTTTAAATCCTTTAATGACACCTATGGTCACGACGCCGGGGACTGGGTCCTAAAAGCCATTGCCCAAGCTCTCAAAGACAATCTTCGTGCAGCAGACACCGCTTGTCGCTATGGCGGTGAAGAAATGACGCTGATTTTTTCCGAGAACTCCCTTGAGGAAGCCCTCACCCTCGCAGAATACCTTCGACATATCATTTCCCAACTCAACATTACCTACAGCAACCAGAGATTGAATGGACTTACGGCCTCCTTCGGGGTAGCGGTGTTTCCAGAACATGGAACCAGCGGTGCAGCTCTGATTCAATCGGCTGACAGAGCTTTATATCGAGCAAAGGCCGCTGGCCGCAATCAGGTGATTGCAGCCGAAAATAATCCCAGAGAGGCCACACCATGAAAATTCCCGCCATGCCACCGAACGAACCGGATCGGCTCCAGGCCCTCAGGTCACTCAAAATTTTAGACACGGCACCCGAGGAACGCTTTGACCGCATTACTCGCATTGCCCAGAGTGCCTTCCGAGTGCCGATTGCCCTAGTGAGCTTGATTGATTCTGAACGCCAGTGGTTCAAGTCACGTCAAGGGCTTTGTGCCTGTGAGAGCCATCGTGACATCTCGTTTTGTGGCCACGCCATTCTCGATGATAGGCTGCTGGTCGTGCCCAATGCAGTCGATGATCCTCGCTTTGCGGATAACCCCTTGGTGACCGGAGACCTCCATATTCGTTTCTACGCTGGCATTCCCCTAAAGGTACTAAACAATTACCGAGTTGGGACGCTCTGCCTAATTGACCAAACTCCCCGCACCTTTGATAACAATGACAGGCTGCTGATTCACGATCTGGGGCAAATGGTTCAGCAAGAGCTAGCATCCAGCAAAACCTCAGTGCTCGAAGAACTCCAACAGCGCAATGATGAAATGCGCCTACTTAGTGAACTGAGTGATTTTTTACAGGCGTCGCGAACCTTGACCGAAGCCTTTGAGGTGATCGCCAGTTTGGTTGAGTCTCTCTTTCCGGACTGTTCGGGGGGCGTTTTTACCATCTGTGCCTCTCGCAATCGAGTTGATCAAGGAGCCTACTGGGGTGAGCATCACCACTCAGCCAGGGAGTTTGCGCCCCATGACTGTTGGGCGTTGCGGCGGGGGAGTTCCCACTCCATCACGGGTCAACGCCTGGGGCTTAGATGCAATCACGTTACCCCTCACCACCCAGCAGTGGCCGCAACGCTTTGCATTCCGATGACCGCCCACGGGGAGACATTGGGCTTGTTCTTTTTGAGTGCGAGCAATGCTGAGGCGCTGAGTCAAGCGAAGCAGCAACTCGCAAATACTGTCGCGGAACAAATCGCTCTGGCGATCGCAAACCTGCACCTCCGTGAGACCTTGCAACGTCAGAGCATTCATGCCCCCATTTTGAATTTACCGACGCTGTCGTAAAGCGAGCCTGAGAGAAATGTATAGATCTGCTGATTGATCAATTAATCAGTCAATAAAAATCTGTGCTGGTAACAGTGGGGATCTAGGAGGAGTGTTGAGGTGCAACTTTAGCGGTTTTATTTTAGCTGGGAGCGGTGATGTCTAGTTTCCGCATTATAGAGGGGCAATGCCTCACAGGCTTTTGCGCATGAGAGCGTTTCGCATCTCAACGCCGCGAATGAGAGGTTTTCTTTGCTCGACTACGACGAATCCAAATCGCTCGAAGAACGGCTGCGCGGTTAGGCTCACGTTGGAAGTGAGTTCTGTGAGGCTCAGATAATTAGCCTCATTGTGAATGCACTCCATTAAGGCTTTGCCTATGCCTTGACGGGGATAGTGGCCGGAGACGAAGAAATGGTCTATGTATCCGTTGTGCTGAATATCGGCATATCCAACAGGTTGACCATCAATTTCAGCAACGAATGGATTAATTCCGGTTATCCGGTTCATCCAAAGCTGCCGATCCAGATCCAGTGGTGCCCAAGCATTCAACTGCTCCTCTGAATAGTCGCTTTTGGCAATAAGATGGATTGCAGAATAGTAGACCTCGAAAAGTGCGAGGTCTTCACCGAGTTGAAAACGTCGAATGTTCATAAATCGCTATTGTTGAAGTCTAACTATTTGTTAGCTGGCTTCGTTTCTGGGTTGTGGTAGTTCTGTCATATCCTCCACTGCTCAGGTTCAATGCTATTCTCCTGTTTCACTCGCTTGATTGAGGAAAAAGCAAGTCACTATCTGGTTCAGCAGATAATGAGGATCTGAGTTGGTATTAGCTGCAATTTGTCTAAGTTGGGAAATGTTATCTGAAGATAGACGGAGTGGAGCAAACCGTTCAGGAAAAGCCCAACTACATATCTCGCATTCCAATTGACATCCACGACACGATGTACTTTTAAAATTATTGCACTCATCACAAAGGGGTTGCCAATTTCTTAGTTCGTTGCCTCCGCCTCTAGTGCGCGGGATCTTGTGGTCTTGCTGAAAACGAATGTCTGGCTCAGATCGGCTACATACCGGACATCTGTGTTGATAAGTGTCCAGTGTTCTTAGCCAGTCTAGATCAGAAAGCTTAATTCGTGGCACTCTCTTCTCACTCAAGGATAGGCTCACAAGTTGGTATGTTTTACCTTCTCTGCCAATTCCGGTAATGCCCTCCTCACCTTGTAATTCTCGCAAGCGCCTAAAAACGTCTATGTAAGGTTTATAGGGTTTGGTGCCTAAATGCTGATTT
This sequence comes from Cyanobacteriota bacterium, assembly GCA_026389365.1. Taxonomy (GTDB): domain Bacteria; phylum Cyanobacteriota; class Cyanobacteriia; order Leptolyngbyales; family Leptolyngbyaceae; genus JAAFJU01. Next base: position 5,080 of record JAPLHZ010000030.1, on the reverse strand, counting down.
ATTCTGAAGCGGTTGATCGCTTCTCTCAGTTCGTCCTCTTTTACACGCGGGCCTGGAATACCATGACCCGCAGGCCACAGTTCTTCCAGAAGCACTCGATAGTAAGACTTATTGGCATCACTGGGACATACAAATTTTTGACAGATTTCCTCAAGCCAGACTTCTCGGCTGATGTTTCCTGGCACTTCCTGCTCACTTACAGGTTCAAGAGATAAAAACTTTTGTCGCCCACGGCTTTTCCGCTCAGTTGCCATTAGTGATCCCCCCGTAGTAACCAGATGGGGTCGATATCCAGCACTTTTGAGATGGCATCAAGTTCATAATCTTTCAGAGATCTGACTTGACGCTCAATCTCTGAGATATCGGACTGTTCTAGCTTGATTCCATAATCAACATTGAGAGCGGCGGCTAATTCAACCTGGTCTAAATTATTTTTCAGCCTGACCTGACGAATTCTTGGTCCACTAATGTTTTGCTTGTCTCCCATAGCTAACACCTCAAACTTATAGTGAGATGTTATTTAAAAGAGGATTGATCTGTAGACGAAAATCGTCTACGATGACTTTTGCTGATTAAATCACCTATGATTAGCTGCATCATTCAGACCCTGTATCTAGTTTTGATATGCGTGTCTCCTCATTCTTCGCTGGCATTGGCGGCTTTGATCTTGGCTTTGAAAGAGTAGGGATGAAGGTCGTATTTCAATGTGAAATAGATCCTTTTTGTCAGAAGATCCTTAAGCGCCACTGGCCACATATCCCTTTACATGAAGACATCACGACCCTCAGCCCAGCAATTATCCCTGCCTCTGACTTGTGGTGTGCCGGATGGCCTTGCCAAGACCTCAGCACTGCCAACACAGATCGAGCAGGACTTGCGGGAAAGCGAAGTGGTCTCTTCTTCGCATTTATGGATTTGGTTAGAGAAATTCATCCAGCGTGGTTGGTCATGGAAAACGTGCCCGGCTTGCTCTCCGCAGAACAAGGAGCTGCTCTTGAGGCAGTTATCGACACGCTCGAAGAGAATGGGTATTTGGGGGGATGGGTATCGTGTAATGCTATCCATTCGGGCTTACCCCACAATCGAGACAGAGTGTTCTTTGTCGCAAGTTTTAGATCGGAACGTGCCTATCACTTCTTTGCTGACAGTAGCGAATTGTCTGGGGATACTTCGTCGAGAGAATCGAGCAAAACGCAAGCTAGATCCGATTTTCGTCAAAGCACTCTCGGAGACAATCCGCTTGTGGTACAACGTCGCGGTGGCTTCGGGTATACCATGGCAAAAAGCATCTGCCCCACGTTACGTGCCCAAACTGGAGGACATCAAGGAGGTCATTCAGACCGACCAATACTCTGTGGCGAGAAACTTGACGTGGACAGAGTGGGAGAGGCTTATGGGGTTTCCTCCCGGATGGACGGTCGTCGAGGGAGACTCATTGGTAATGCCGTCGTCCCTGCAATCAGCGAATGGATCGGAAGACGAATCTTAGAAATTGAAATAATGTCAGATGCCAGCCAGCTAACAAGTCGATGAAGCGGACGGTCGATAGATCTTGGTGAGATTGCATAGGTACCTCCTCGTAGGAGGTTAAGGGCACCCGATCGTGATTTTTGAGCTTCTTGCTGGATCGATCGGTAGAGGGGGAATTCTTGCATGAGATCGCTCACCCTATTTTACTAGGAACGATCGCGCTAGCACTATGTCCACTCATCATCATCCCAAGGGTCATTCTTTCTCAGATCGGGAGTCTGTGGCATTGGCTTTGCGGTGAACGATCGTGGCACATCATCGTTATGGTCTGGATTATTATCCGGCTTAGACGGTTGCGGGATGGATAGATTGAGCAGAGGTCGATCGGGTTCATTCTGATTTGATCCAGCATCTGAAGCGTTTTGATCATAATCAATTCTTGATCGTTTGCTGTAACGTTGTGCGATCGGCTGTTCAAGTGGTTGGCGAGTTTGATCTTGCTCATCCCAATCATCAAAATCAAACTCATTATCAATCTGATCATTAGCCTGATAATCCTGATCCCGTCGCCATTCCAAATCTTGGACCCGTCCCTCATCAAGAAAATCTTGGGCACGTTCCTTCACTTTTGAACTGACTTCCGTTCCCAGCGATCGGGCACGATTAAACAAGGACTGAAAGCCTGCCTGTAATTCTTTCCCCACCTGTGATGTGTCAGTATTGAGACGATCGCCCGACGGTTCGTTCCCACGATCGTCTAAGCGGTCATTAATCCGATCGGCTACCTGTTTCAGCTTGCGTTCAATGCGTTCCTCTAAGCCTGAGAATTTTTGCTCCAGCTTCTGATCCATTCCCACTTGATAGAGTTCCAATCCTGGCACAATCCCGCCCGACACCATCACCCGACCACGACCATAGCCCAAAATCTGGCTCGGATAGAGCGAGTATAACTTTCCCGTCAATCCCTGTAATCCACTCGATGCCAATAAATAATGCCGAATATTTCCCGACTTCAATTGAAATACATAGTCATTAATTCGCCCAACCCGCTTGCCCTCATCCGTCCACACTTCACAGCCAATCAATGACTCTAGCTGCTGCACCCGATCGCGATCGGTCTCCACGGGCGCTGAGATCACCAGTACACCATTCTCACCAATCTTGTCTAATTGGTCTAAATTAAAGGCCATTTTCGTGCGATCGAATGAACCCGATTTGCAAATAAATCCCAACACCCGATGAACTTTTGGATAGCACCACATCACCTCAATCCGCCCGCACTCATCCATTGTGGCGCGGTCCAAAACAATCTTGTCAATCAGTTGGCTTTGACGAATAAATTCTTCAGACATAGGACGTTATACCCCTTAAGGCATATGCCTCTAATAAAAAGTAATGGACTACACTACTATCATAAAAGGATCTTCCCCAATCATGGCTATTCAACTTCAACAAGCTATATCGATCGGCAGCTATCTCCTCAAACAACGCCTCACGGGACGCAAGCGATTTCCCCTGGTTTTGATGTTAGAGCCGTTATTTCGGTGCAATTTGGCCTGTACTGGCTGCGGCAAAATTCAGCATCCTCCCGAAATTCTCAAACAAAATCTAACCCCGGCTCAATGTTTTGCCGCTGTTGATGAATGTGGTGCTCCCGTGGTCTCGATTCCGGGCGGTGAACCGTTGCTTCATCCCCAGATTGGCGAAATTGTTCAGGGGTTGATCGATCGTAAGAAATATATTTACCTCTGCACCAATGGCCTGCTACTAGAGAAAAGTCTCGATAAATTCAAGCCATCGCCCTACTTCACCTTCATGCTCCACCTTGATGGGTTACGGGACTGGCACGATAAATGCGTCGATCGGGCTGGAGTATTTGATAAAGCCATTAGCGCCATTAAGGCTGCCAAAGCACGGGGATTTCAGGTGAATACCAACACCACGGTATTTGAAGGTGCAGACCCGACGGAGCTTCAGCAGTTTTTTGATTTCCTCACCGAACTGGGAGTCGATGGAATGCAGCTTTCTCCGGGCTATAGCTACGACTGGGCACCGGACCAAGACCATTTTTTAAAACGGGAAGAAACGCGATCGCTCTTCCGTCGAATCCTGTCTCCCTATTTCAAGGGAAATGTAAAAAAATGGCAATTTAATCACAATCCACTGTTTCTAGATTTTTTGGTGGGTGAAAAAGACTACGAATGCACCCCTTGGGGCAGCCCGAGTTACAGCGTTCTGGGCTGGCAAAAACCCTGCTACTTGCTAAATGATGGTTACGTTAACTCGTTTAAGGAACTAACTGAAACCACGAATTGGTCCCAGTATGGTCACAAAAGCAATAATCCCAGTTGCCAGGATTGTATGATGCACTGCGGCTACGAACCCACTGCGGCGATCGATGCCCTTAACCCAAGCAACATGGGACGAGCTATTGGGGCATTATTTGGATGAATTTTCCCCGCAGGTTCACAAAGACCTCACAAGCTCTTACGATATTTTTATGTATTTTAACGTCAGTTCTGTTTAAGCCGTAGGAGCTAAAACCCACTCCAGTCTCAATCCAGGCTTTTTCGGCTGATGGTAATAAGCAATCAGCCCCACAGAGAATATATTAATAAAGTAGTTGGTTGGGTTACGATGCCCAGAATGGTCAATCTGGGAAATATTCTATCCTTCGGGAAGCAAAGCTACAATTGATTAATCACGGTCTCAATAATCGAACGTTTGCGCAATGGTAACTTGTCAACTCGATCGGCTTCTCACTTCGTTGGCGAAGCATTGCCTTTGGAAAATCGCACCTCCCCCATAACCCATTCAGCTTTACTGGAGCAAGAATTATCGCCCTTCCTCACCATGCATTCAGCCCCGCCACCAGATTAAAGTAAAGAAAGGATAAAGTATCCAGACTATTACGTAAAAGCCTGAATTAGATAGAAGCTTGGATTGTCATGAATCCTTTCTATCCTGTATATTCTTCGTACAGAGTTACAAAAATCTGAGGGTTAAATCATGGCAAATTACATTAAGTCTACAGTCCAAAAGTCTCTAAGTTTTCAGCTGGTGTTAGTCGTAGCATTTTCAGCATTCAGTGGGGTTCTCTTCCTCAATCCGAGTCCTTCCTATGCGTTTGATAAAACGACTCTTTCTGAAGCGCTTAAAGGGTAAGAAGTATTTTATCGAAGCGGATTTAAGCGACGCGGCTTTAAGCGGGGCGGATTTAATCGCGGCGAATTTAAGCGGGGCGGAGTTCCGCGACGCGATCGCCGATAGTAATACTAAATTTCCCAACGGTTTTGATGCAAAGGGTGCAGGAGTAGAAATCCACAAGTAATAAACTTTATTACCCAGACATCAAAAAAACCTCACCTCATCTCAGACAAGGTGAGGTTTTCTACATTTGCCTTTTTACTTTTTCTCATGCCGTGCATAGTCATCCTGAAAGCGTCACGAAATTTGTTCAAAACAGGAGATATATAGCTATAGCCAGTGAAGTTAGGACGCAGCAAGAGCAAGAACGGAGTCTATAGCATCATGAAGATTAGGTGAATCCCTTAGGAGTTTACGGATACGAGATTTCAGCCAAGCCCAACAGTTTTCAATACGGTTAAGG
>JAPLHZ010000406.1 GCA_026389365.1 Cyanobacteriota bacterium | reverse complement strand
TGAGCATTTATTAGACTTATTTATCGCAATGTTTGGTTTGGACCCGACTTTGGTTAAATTAAATCCAAACTACCAGAGACTACTGGAATACGGCTCTCTCAGGGCTTGACCGACTGAAAATCTGTCCGGAGTGTTGATAAACTGAAAGTCAAGTTTCTGGAGTCTTGATTATTAGGCGATCGTACCAACAATTTATCTCCTAAAGGCGATCGCACCAGATCTCACTCATCACCAATAAGTTTCCTGCTAGTTAAGGTAATAAAACCTACAAGATCGGCGATCGCACTGAAAAATAAAATTTTAGGTGATGCTATACTCGAAACATAGTTTAATGTGGAGCCTGTTGCTAAAGAATGTTAGTTGAAACACCTTTTGCTAGAATATTAGACGCAGCCGAACAACTTGTAATCGAAGAGCAAGAAGATTTAATTCGTATCCTTCAAAGCCGTCTGCGCGATCATCGAAGGTTTGAGTTAATTAGGGAAGTTCAAGAAGCCCGTCAAGAGTTTGCGTTAGGTCAATGCAAACCCATTACTCACGAAAAACTCATGGAGGAGCTTCTTTCGTGACGTTTGTTTTACTCCGTTCCAATACGTTTGTTAGGCAGGGCTGTTTCATTCTAAATTTCGACATTTTGTGCATCTACGAGAACGCGCCGTTCCAGGCATCAGAGATTTTCGTCTTCGATGGCTGAAACCACATAAACTCGTCACCTAAATCTAGAATGAAATGACCCTGGTTTGTTAGGGCTGCTCGAAAAACATTAAAAAAGCGGCCAGAAATAGCCCCAAACATCCAAAATACCCTAGAACTGCTATCCGTCGAGCCTTTTCATCCTAGATTAAGAACGCATAAGTTGAAAGGAGAGTTTCAAGACTCTTGGGCTTGTAGTGGTGGATATGATTTGAGAATTATCTTTCAATTTGTAGAGCATGAAGGGTCTCAGGCAATTCTATTAGAGTCAATTGGTACTCATGACGAAGTGTATTAATCGCTAAATATTTCTTGAGAATTGTTCAGTACTTGGATAAACAAGGCGATCGCTTGATTTGTTAGTTGAATTGATTGAGTTGATTGATTACCACACAAAATATAATGATTAATACAACAAGTTCCCAAATAAAAAAGCCCCCCAGCGAGTAGGAGACAAGGTGGACATAGGTAGAATTTGTCCCCAGTTGAGTTTCAAGTCCTTAGATAAGGCAATGTTAACTATTCAAAAGAATTTCTCTCTGCAATTAGTTGATTGATCTGTGTGTTAATAGCTTGCAACTTTGCCTTCGCTGCGTCAATTTTTGGATTTGTAGTACCTTTCACCTGTTTGCCATAGGAAGCAACTTCTTCAGCAATTTTATTTTTCTGGGATACTAAATCGTCAATCTCCCCATTAATTAGGCTAAGAATCTCGGCATTGGAAAAACCGCCTGATGTTGCATCAGCTACAATATACTGGGCGGACACGAAACTCGTCTGACTAGCAAGAGCACTAGGCACGGTTAAGGAAAAACTGCAAAATACAAACAATAGCACTGTTAAATGTAGTAGGAATTTTTTAGCAGATACAAAAAGATTCATTTTGGGTTTCCATTCGAGGAAAAGTTTACATCGCAAATCCTATCGCCTAGTCAGTTCGCCGCAAAAAAAGCTTAATATATCTTAATAGTTAGCCAACCATAAAACCAGCAATTCTCATTATGAAAAATGAGGTCTTTGAAACCCTTATACAAAGAGGTTTTAACAATTATTAACAAACCTGTAAATCGCTGAAAGCCAGTAGACTCGTTCCATAATGAGAATTGCTGCCATAAAACTCTATATCCCTAAAATCTACAACCTAGCTCCCTGTCTACCGTAATATCTCAACATCTCCCTATGCATTGACAGACTGTTTTTGATTTGGTATCAATAATGTTGTGGCTAGCAAATAAACTATTTGCGTCTCACTAAATTTTACAAGTAGGAGATTGGTAATATGATTGAATCTTTACGCCGCGCTATGGCAGTATTGCTTTTGGTAACTGTACTCACCTTCAGTTTCTCTTCTGAAGCAATGGCAGCGCTTGGAACTGTCAAGTGGTTCAACGACACGAAGGGTTTTGGTTTCATTACCCCAGATGATGGCGGCGAAGATCTTTTTGCCCATTTCGCTGCAATCAATATGGCAGGCTTTAAAACACTAAAGGAAGGTCAAAGAGTATCTTTTGAGGTTGCCCAAGGTCCAAAAGGTAAACAAGCATCTAATATACAAGTTGCTGGTGCCCAAGGTCCAAAAGGTAATCAAGCATCTAATATACAAGTTGCTGGTTAGGATGGTAGGGGACTCGCGATTTCTCTGACAGGGCGATCGCTATTCCTATGAGTCGTGACTTCTAGATGATCGCACCAATAATCTATCTCATAAAGGCGATCTCCATTAAGGCGATCGCCTTTACTATGAGTTACGATTTCTAGGCGATCGCATGAACAATCAATTTTCTAAAGGCGATCGCTATTACTGTGAGTCCCGATTTTTAGGCGATCGCACTGGTGCAGATTCGTAAAGCTTTAAGACTTTATGAGACAACATTATACAACTCATACATTATTTCAAACATTCTGATGTCAGGCTGATCGCAAGTGACAACGTAATTTTCAGATAGAATTTTTGCGGAATAGCGATCGCTCATCTATGCGGCAAAGTTTTGAATTCCACAGATTTTCAGTTCTGTAGATTTAGTACTTAATTACAATCTCTAGCCTTAATTATGATCGATCGTCACAATCCCCAAACTATGACTCAATGCCGCATCGATCGCTGTCATATCTGAACAATGTCCTATTTTTTTAATAAAAGCATGTTCCTTAATAGTCGCCAGATTATCCGTCATCACCACCGAATCCATCATCAATCCCATCGATCGGCCCAAATCACTATCACACTCGATCGGCACCCTCGTCACACCAGTACGTTTTAGGTTCGATGTAATTAAGGCGACTAATTTTTGATCGCCGCCCCGCTCAACATGATCGGATTGAACAATTAAAACTGGACATTTTTTGTAGCTTGTCATATCTGAATTCGGAAACAAAGACAGAACAACATCTCCCCGGCTATACATCGTCACATCCCTCAATTCCTTCATCCTTTCCCGCATGTTCTAGTGATTTTAAATCGCCCGGTTTCATCGTCTCATATTTCTCAAAGGGCTGATGAATCCATGGATTATGATCCAGGTAGTCAACATAGTAGTCAGGTTTGATAATCGAACAAGATTTGTACCACAACACGGCGCTGCGAACTTCTTCAATATAAAAGCCATATTTACGATCGAGCCAAGGAATTGTCTTTTGCAACGTAATCCCAGAATCCACTAAGTCATCCACTAATAATATATGACTGCCTAAATGCTGCGTTGTTTTCGTCAAATCATCCGAAAACACAAGCGTGCCCCGATGATCTTTAACCGATCGTTGGTCATCACAATTGTCGCTACTGCCTCTATAAGAAGCCGTCGAAAGTATCGCCAGGGGAACATCATAAAGCCGAGCTAACACATCGCCTACCCGTAATCCACCTTTTGCTAGACATACAATTTGATTGAACTTCCAGTCAGATTGATAGATTTTTAGCGCTAGTTGCTCGATTTGATGGTGATACTCGTCCCAGGATACGTATAAATCTTTTGAGTTTTTATCTTTCATTTTGCGCTCTACTCTCGCCCATCTCTTGTGTTACCAAAATGATACAACGCTCTTGAAGTCTGTGGGAATTGCTCAAGCTGAAGTATCCTGTTAAAGCAGATTTTGAGGCAGATTGCTGACTTGCGCCATGACATCCCCGCTTCCGACTAAATTAACCCTTGCTGAGAAACTGGCCTATGGCGCAGGTGATCTTGGCCCTGCAATGACCGCCAATCTATTGGTTTTTTTTCAACTCTACTTCTTCACCAAAATAGGAATACCCGCAGGGCTGGCCGGTAGCGTATTGATGATCGGGAAGATCTGGGATGCGGTTAATGATCCGATCGTGGGGGTATTGAGCGATCGGACCCGATCCGAGAAGTGGGGACGGCGGTATCCTTGGATGTTAGGGGGAGCAATTCCCTTTGGGATTACCTTTGTGTTGCAATGGGTGAAGCCGGATCTTGATGCGATGGGTTTATTTTGGTTTTATGTCGTGATGGGCGTTCTGTTTAATACTGCCTATACCGCTGTGAATTTGCCCTATACGGCACTCACTCCAGAGATGACCCAGGACTATAATGAGCGCACGAGTTTGAATGGGTTTCGATTTACGTTTTCAATCGGGGGCAGTTTACTCTCAATCCTTTTGATGAAATTTGTCACTGGAGTGGTTGGTGAAACAAATCAAATTAATTATCTAGTCACCAGTGTTATTGTCAGTATCTTATCGGTTGCATCGATAATTTGGTGTGTGTTTGGAACTAAAAGACGGACTTTTAGCCATCAAGACGAAAGTTTAATTAATGAAGAAGAAGAATTACCGATCGCACAGCAATTCAAACTTGCCTTCAGCAATCGCCCATTTCTATACGTCATTGGCATTTACCTTTGCTCTTGGCTCGCCCTTCAAATTATGGCCTCTGTAATTCTATTCTTTGTTAGGGATTACATGTTGCTTTCGTCTGATATTGCAAATAACTTAGTGTTAGCAGTTCAGGGAACCGCACTGATTGCGCTTTCGTTTTGGAGTTGGTTTAGCGGGCGTTATGGTAAAAAAAATGCGTACTTTGCCGGAATGGCAATTTGGTTAGTGGCGCAAATCGGATTATTTATGCTGAAGCCGGATCAGGTGATCTTGATGTATTTCCTCGGTTCCTTGGCGGGTCTTGGTGTTTCGACGGCCTATTTGATTCCGTGGTCAATGTTGCCGGATGTGATTGACTTGGATGAATTGAATACGGGGAAACGTCGGGAAGGCTTTTTCTATGCCTTTATGGTGTTATTACAAAAAATCGGGTTGGCTACCGGATTGTTTGCCGTCGGTCAGGCCTTAGAAAAAGCCGGCTACAACGGAGCATTGACAGTACAGCCGGCTGCTGCGATCGAAGCCATTCGGTGGTCCATGGGTCCATTGCCAACAGCGTTTTTAATCTTGGGTGTGATTCTGGCTTATTTATATCCAATTACTCAGGCTTATCATGAAGAAATTCTGTTGAAATTAGCAGAACGAAAACGGTAAGCCCAGGCTAGTACAACTCCTGAAGACAATCCGAATACAAATCAAATGACGTAGATTTCAATCTTGACCCAGGTTCGATCGAATGGACGATCGGCTCCAATTTTTCCATTCACTTGCACTCCGAATCGCTAACCACAATAGCATCAGTGCAATAATTCCACCTTGCTGCGGCGCATTTACGGCAAAAATAACCAACATCACACAAAGAAAGTCTTGGGTGAAAACCACCCACAGCGGCAATCCTCGCAGTCTATAAAACCAACCGACTTGAACCAATTGCAATACAAGTGCCAATAGACCACTAATAATGCCAAGCAATAGAATTATTCCATCACTTAAATCTGTAGTTCGGGCGATCGCAATCCCTAAAAGTCCACCGACGAGTGGGCTGAGAACTAATTCTATAAGTTGTAAAATACGAATTCCGACTCGATTTTTGGAAGCTAACAATTCAATTAATGATCCGCTGACGAGAACACCCAGCAGAATTTGGGGCGAAATATGCTCCAGAATTGGTATCTTTGACCACAGATCTGACCCCGCCATGCAGCCGATCGTCAACAATGGCAACACCGATCGCATTCCTGCTGCGGCAGATACGGCTAAAGCTGCTAAAATTACATCTATCATTAACTTAATTCGTGAAAATATTTTAGGCTATTGTAGCGTTCATTGATTGTGCGTGTCGAGATACATAATAGACTTAATCGGAAATAGGGTTTTGCGAATTTACAGCCCTTGCCTAGCAAGGCTTTGAATCTCTAAAAAATAATTTCCGATAATGTTTAATAAATGGACTAGTGAATAAATTAGCTCAGGTGACTGTGATGGATCTAGCGCTTCAAACTCGCTATCAATCAGCGATCGATGACCTTATCACCGAAACCTTAAAAGGGAAAATTCGAGGCACATTTCAGATCTACGATCGGATTGTTGAGGAATTTGAAACAGGAACCGATGAACTCTTTGATCAGTGCATCAACGATCGCGGTGAAATCATTGCCCAAAACCTAGATTCTGACGACGATCTCAAACAAGCTAAAGCCATTCGCCAGAAGCGCGCCCTAAAAACAATTCAAGCCGAATGGCAACGGTATCAGACCGAACAACAGAGAACAGGTGTGATCGCAGCGGCCCTTAGCGAAATTTTGGGTGCAAAGCCAGAGGATCAACTCGCCGCATGGCTGCACACCATTGATCCCAACCATCCCAACCGCCTGACTCTCGACCAGCAACAGCAATTGGCCACACGTCTCACCAGTATGGCGGCGGGCAATGAGACATTGAAGGCAATATCCCAGGGAATTCCCCGTGGATTGGTATCATGGAAAAATTTAGAACTTAGTTTAGTTCAATGGATGTTTGAGAAATCATCTAATTTAGGCTTTGGAAATCAATCTGAATCCGTTGGGCCTTGGGGATTGTGGGCAAAGACGGTTAAAAGTGATGTGCCTAGTTCATTGTTTACTATGTTGAATAATACTGAATTGACCGTAAATGATTGGAAAAGTGATATTAGTGATAGTGATTGGGTTGAATTAGCAATTGTATTATTGACCAGTCAGCGCGGATTAGTCGCTTGGGCGGAAACCCAGCCTTATAATTCAAAAGGTGGACGGCAACTCTGTATTTCGACCTTTTTGACATTTACAGTGTTGTGGAGTCAGCTTTCGAGTCATTTTGCTATCTTGCGTCCAAGTTTGCAGGATGTAAGTTTTCAAATAGTCCTACAATTACTACGAAGTTTTTCACAAAAGACTTATTTTCCGCTTTATGGTGGAATGGTTGCATTGCTGTCTCAAGGTAGTTTGAATGATTTATTGACCTATTTAGATGAGCCACTTCGACAAGTCGATAAAACCCAAGAAAAAGCCCGAATTTTAACGTTAATTGGGTATTCGCAGCAGGTTGCAAAGTATACTGACAGTGCTGTTGATTTTCATAAACAAGCCTTAGAGATTGCCCAAGCTGCTGAAGACTATCCCTGTGCCATTGCAAATCTCAATCATCTCAGCCGCACATTCGCCCTCGCAAAAGACTACGATGAAGCGCGTCGATATGCACAGCAGGCATTGATTTTAGCGCGACAAATGGGTGATGCCTTGGGTCAAGCGAATGCGTTGGCGAATACGGGCTACAGTGAAATTTTGCGGGCTAGACAATTCGATCGCCTTGATCAAGACAGTGCGGAGATTCCGATTTCTCAATTGACGCAAGGCTTAAAATTAGCTGTTAGTCAGGACGATCGTGCTAGCCAAGCACTCTGTCACAATAGTTTGGGGATTGCATATGTGATGATCAATCAACCGGATGATGCATTGCCCTATTTGATTGCAGGATTGCAAGCGGCCCAGGAATCAGGCGATCGATATTTGCAGGGAATGAATTTAACTTATTTTTCGACAGCGCAGGCCTTGCTCGGAAAAAGTAATGAAGCATTGTTATCCGCGATTTTAGCCATGTATACTTTAGAACAAATCCAGGCATCTGAATGGCAACAGTCCCGTAATGATTTATTGATCTTGCGAGGTCGATTAGGTGTTAAAGATTTTGATTTACAAGTACAAGCTCTACGTCCTATGGTGATTCGATCGATCGGAGTTGATGGTTATGATCATGTATTGACTTTATTAGTTTAGCTAATTAATTTACAGTAAGCCGATCGCCCAGAATATAAGTGGCCTCAACGCATCGATCGTCACCCATCATCATTAAACTAAACAACCGATCGTTCACATCATCCCAATTCTTCAGCGGTGCCGCATTACGAAATGCCATCAGCGGAGTTGCTTTGGGATTCCATACAACTAAATCAGCTTCTTTGCCAGGGTTGAAATTTCCGATCGCATTATTAAGTGAAAGCGATCGGGCACCTCCGAGAGTTAATAGAAAAAGCATTTGAATGGCAGATAATGTCTGACCTTGTAATTGGCTAATTTTGTATGCTTCATTGGCAGTTTGTAAGAGTGAAAAACTAGTCCCCGCGCCAATATCAGTTGCGAGTCCAACGGAAATAGTATTTAGTTTTGCCTCATGTAATTTAAAGAGTCCACTTCCGAGAAATAGATTGGATGTAGGACAGAATGCAATGGCAGCACCTGCCTTTGAAATTCTTTGAAATTCGGATATACTGAGATGAATTCCATGGGCAAAGACAGAGCGATCGTGGACTAATCCAGCTTTTTCATAAACTTCCAGATAGTCATTTTCGTTAGGAAACAGTTCTTTAACCCATGCGAGTTCGCCAAAATTTTCGCTTAAGTGTGTTTGCAAATAAACAGAAGGATATTCATTCTGAAGTTGTTGGGTAATTTGTAATTGTTCGGGAGTGCTGGTTGGGGCAAAACGTGGGGTTAAGGCATAGGAAAGCCGATCGCAGCCGTGCCATTGTTCAATTAGCGATCGGCTATCTGAGTATGCTGTTTGAGCAGTATCCAGCAAATAGTCTGGCGCATTACGATCCATCATCACTTTGCCTGTAATCAATCGTAGATTTTTCGACTTTGCAGCTTGAAATAATGCTTGTACAGATTCTGGAAATACCGCAGACCATACCATTGCAGTAGTAGTTCCATTTCGCACAAGTTCATTTAGAAAAATATCTGAAACCTGTGCGGCATAATCAATATTTTGAAATTTCCGTTCTTCTGGAAAGGTATATTGTTCTAACCATTCTAGAAGTTGTTTACCATAGGAGGCCACGATCGCAGTTTGGGGATAATGAACGTGAGTATCAATGAATCCGGGAGTAATGAGCCGATCGGAGTAATCATTAACAAATAGATTTGGATAGTTTTGTATGGTTGTTTCATAGTCTCCGCAGGCAATGATTCGGCCCGATCGAATCACTAACAATCCATCAATAAACCAACGAACTGATTGTTCATTTTCATAGAAGAATGGATCTTTAAGGCAATCAATCAAGCAACCTCGAATTCCATAGGGAACCGATCGTGAAATAGATTCATTCATAGTAATTTATTGTGTTTAGTATAATTATTTATTTTAAGCTGTAACCGATCGGCTTTCGCAATAGATTGCGCTAGGATGAAGAGGTGTAAACAGTAAACGAGGCATGATCTATGGTCGTTGCAACGGTTGAAACTCCAACAGAAGCCCTAATTTCCCACACTTCAGCAGTAGTAATTCCAAAATTTCCTTTGGCTTATATTGACGATATTAATGCCGATCGGGTGATTAGAGTTCCCGGCGGATGGGAGCAATTTGAATTCATTCAGCGGGGATTTGAGCATCATCGAGGGGTTCGGCTGTCTTATTTCAATGGAACGATCGAGATTTTTATGCCTGGAAGAGCACACGAAGTTTTTAAAACGATTATTGGAATGTTGATTGAGACTTTTCTGCTGGATCACGAAATTGAATTTGTAGCAACAGGGGCCATGACTCGCAAGGTTGAGGGACTGGTTGCGTTAGAACCCGATGAGTCCTATGAAATCAGCGATCTGAGACTTGCGATCGAGGTGAATTTTTCTAATGGCGGTGTTGCGAAGCTTCAACTTTATAAAATACTAGAAGTGAATGAAGTTTGGTTTTGGGAGGATGGAGTTTTAGATATTTATTGTCTTGAGTCTACGGGATATGAAAAAGTCGCGAATAGCAAAATTCCTGAGCTGGCAACCATTGATTTAGCGGTTTTTTCTGCTTGTATTTTGGCAGGTGAGACTTCTAAAGTAAGTGCAGTGAAGATGCTCCGGTCGGCTCATCCGATTCAACTAAAGTAAGGCAAAGCAATCATCAATTAAGATTGAGCCAACGAGTTGATTGTTCAGAATAATCTCGATCGGGCCTTGCGTCACAATCAGTTTCTGTTGGTAGCGATAGTTCTCATTGTTTTGAAGGGGAGAACGATGGATTTCGATTTGTCGATCGCGTACATTGATAATCCAGTATTCGGGAATACCTGCTGCTGCATAGATCATTTGTTTGATAGTGCGATCGCGTTCTAATGTTTCTAATGTAGAGTCGGCGACTTCGATGATCAGGGCGACTTCGGGGGCGGTGGGATGACGATCGGGATAGTCACGCGGGTTGCCTTGAATGATGGCGAGGTCAGGTTCAGGTTCGCTGTCGCTGAGGGTGATAGGTTCTTGGGTTTCGACGTACCAGCCATTGGGGACGATGGCATCTAAAGCTTCTCGGACGAGGCGGGTGCAAAGGCGGTGGGGGGGATTTTTGGTCATTTTCTGGACAAGGCAGCCGGACAACAATTCAACGGGTGCGTCTTCTGCTAAAACGCCACAATCTATCATTTGGTGATATTGATCTACGGTGAAGCGCCAAATGGGTTCAAAGGTGACGATCGGGGGTGAGGTGGGGGGATTGAGTTGAATCATGGGGCTGTCAGGAGTTTCGACAGAATGGGTCTAGTGTAGCAAAAGGGGAGGAGCGATCGGATATTTGCCCTAAATCACCGTCCTAGCAATCAATCTGTTCACAAGCCCCAATACTCACCCAACTACTACTGCCATCTTCCCAATGTTCTTTTTTCCAAATTGGCGCATTATGCTTCAACGTATCGATAGCATACTGACAAGCCGCAAAAGCTTCACCTCGGTGTGGACTCCCGATCGCTACTAAAACACTGATTTCACCGATCGCTAACGTCCCAGTCCGATGATGAATCACCACCGTTGTAATATCGTTCCATTTAGTCCGAATTTCGACTCCAATTTGTTTAAATACATTTATCGCCATTGGCTCATAGGCTTGATATTCCAAACAATTCACCGCCCGACCGTCGGTTTTATTGCGCACCATACCACTCATCAAAACAATTGCACCATTAGCCCCATCATCTGCAATTGCATACACTTCTTCGAGGGAAAGTGGCGCAAAGGTTAATGCAAATGAATCAGGCTTTAGATTAGGTGCTAAATCAAGATTTAAATTAGAGTTCATCGAGTACTTCCCATTAAATATAACAATGCCATCCGAACTGCAACGCCATTCGCTACTTGTTCAGAAACCAAACTAATCACACTATCATCCATCAAATCAGAGGTTAATTCAACTCCGCGATTGGTCGGGCCGGGATGAAGGACTCGAACATTAGGATTACAAATTTTTAGCCGATCGCGAGTGATACCAAATTGTTGATGGAATTCACGTAAACTCGGTAACAAATGGCTCGTCATCCGTTCTTTTTGCAATCGTAACGTCATGACAAAATCAGCATCCACAATCGCATCATCCAAATTCCAATGAATATGTAGTTTACGGTCGATCGTCGTGCCCTGAACAAAATCTGCAAAGGCCGCAGGTAAAAGGGTTGGCGGGGCCGCAAGATGCACTTCAGCACCACTTGCCGTCAAACTCCACAAATTCGATCGGGCCACCCGTGAATGAAGAATATCGCCGACGATCGCAATTTTTTTGCCTTTTAAAAGATCGACTTTTGGATTAATCGAATCGATCGCCGTGCAAATAGTAAACAAATCCAACAGGGCTTGCGAAGGATGCTCATGTTGACCATCGCCCGCATTCAACACCCCAACCCCGCAATTTAGCCGATCCATTTCCGCTGCGATCGCAGCCGGAACCCCCGCCTCCTGATGTCGAATCACCATCATGTCGGTTCCCATCGCTAGATAGGTTTTGGCTGTATCTAGAATGGTTTCGCCTTTAGTTAAGGATGAGCTTCCGGGCGCGAAATTTAGAATATCGGCAGAAAGGCGTTTGGCCGCAAGTTCAAAGCTGCTGCGGGTGCGGGTTGAGGTTTCAAAAAATAAATTAGTAACGACTTGACCTTGGAGGGTTGGAACTTTTTTAGTACGACGGGACAGAACTTCGCGGAAACTACTGGCCGTTTGGAGAATCGTGTCATATTCCCAGGGTTCAAAATCGCACAGAGATAGGACATGCCGACGATTCCAGGATTCAGACATAACGATAATTACGTGATTTAAAACAACAGCACTAGCGTCCGATCGTACGGCATCTCTGCATCGATCGCACTGAAATTTAACTTCTCTTCGGACTTCTTTTCAAACGTCTCTTCAAACTTGGGTGCAGCGATGTTGCCATTTAACTCTAAAATTTTAGGGGCTTAATTCCTGAATCAGTCCCCAGACCCATTATGAGTTCTGCTGCGTGGGAGAGGGTAATCTATACTTTGGATAGACTTGGGGTCGATATCATGAAACGCTTCTTACTTACGATCGCATCCATCCTAGCCACCGCCATGAGTCCGGCGCTCCCCGCCCAATCCCAGTCCTACCCACCCTATTGTCAGCAATCCGCCAGCGAAATATCGATCAAAAATGCCAGCCGAAAAGCATTCCTCGCGGGAGATACTGCGGCCCAAACGCGTTACGGCGAACTTGTGACAACCCATGCCAAGACCTTGACTAATTGTCGCCGCCAAAATGATTTCAAAACCGAGGGCATTTGGTTACGGCTTTATCCCTGTGATGCGAGACCGGGTGCTATAGAAGAACTATTAGATAACATTGTGAATCGTGGTTACAACGAAGTTTTCGTGGAGACCTTTTTTAATGGTCAAGTTCTACTGCCAGTCAATCAAAATCCTACCGCTTGGCGATCGGTTATGGCAGGCTCAGGACAAGAAAATGTAGATCTATTGCGGGAAGTGATTACGAAAGGACGGGCGCGGGGGCTTAAAGTTACAAGTTGGCTATTCGCATTGAATGTAGGAACTGAGTATGTTCAAAAAACTGGAAAACAAGGCACGATCGCCCGTAATGGAAAAGGCCAAACTACCATAGAAACTAATCTCGCATCCCGTGCCAAAAATGCAACATTCAATCCAGACGAAGCCTTTGCCGATCCCTATCATCCCGTTCTCCGTAAAGACTTTCTGGCGTTAGTCGAACAAGTCGTGAAATATCAGCCTGATGGTATTGTATTTGATTACATTCGCTATCAAAAAGGAAGCGGGCCGGAGTCGGTGGTAAATACGGTAAAAGATTTGTGGGTGTATGGTGAAGCGTCGCAATTGGGATTGATGCAGCGGGCTATCAATAATCGTGGTAAAGAATTGATCTCGCGCTATTTGAAAGCTGGAAAAATTAGTGCAGCAGATGTTGTAGACGTCGATCGGCTCTATCCCCAAGAGGCTGAACCCAAATGGCACGGTAGCCAAATTACACCCGAGGAAAACAAGCTTCCCGCCGAACGTCGTGCCCAAATTTTTCAAATAGAACTATGGCGATTAGCGGCAGGACATGCGATGCAAGGGATTGTTGATTATGTGACGCTGGCGAGTGTCCCGGTTCAAAATGCGAAAATTCCGGTCGGGGCTGCCTTTTTTCCAGATGGGAATCAAATGGTGGGCCGAGGGTATGATTCGCGATTGCAAATGTGGAATAGATTCCCAGAGACGATCGATCGCTATCCTATGGCATACGGGACTTGTGGTAAAAATGATTGCATTATGGATTCAATTCAGCGTGTTTTGAATTCATCACGAAATCAAACTATTGTGAAACCTATTATTGCAGGCATATGGCAACAATCTTATGGCAATCGCCCAGCCCTTGATGTCCAAATGCGCGAAATCCGTCAACGCTTTCCTTACCTCACCGAGCTAAGTCACTTTTCTTATGCATGGCAAGAACCTGACTCCGATCGCGATCGTAAGACTTGCCGACTTCCTTAAATTGGTGAATGTTGAGTAAATATAGCAAAACTATCTAACTCAGGATAAATATTAAAGTCTTCACTGCGATCGCCTACCGCAAGAAATCTAATATAGCGGTTCTCGATCGAGTGGGGTACAGCTTCAGCACTGAAGTCTTTGCCACTCAAGTCTTTGCCACTCAAGGGGCTACTGTACTCCATCAAGTTAGGAATCGCTATATTGATTAACGATTCAATTCTTCCCGCAAAACACGCCGTAAGGTTGCTTCTAATGGTTCACGTTGTTGTTGCATATTTTGACGCAGGGCATCATTGATCAGTGTCTGATAGTTGCCACCGCCGGACAAATGCACTTGTTCTCGAAACCAAGCCAAAATATCATCATCTAATCGAATGGTAATCCGCGTTTTGCCTGAAGGAACTGGATCGATCGCCCCTCGTTTACCTTGACTAAAATCGTAGGTTTCTTCCATCTTCATCGCTCCAAATATTGCTGACGTTCAGGACGATCGGCTTTACGTGCAGAAATCAATCGAATTGAATCTCCACGCCAAGTATAAACCACCACTAGAATACGACTGAATGCATCGACCCCAATGGTTATAAATCGTTCCTCTTCAAACCTGGCATCTTCGATCGTCATGGCTGAATCATCGGACAGAACCTCGATGGCATCGGCAAAATCAATCCCGTGTTTGCGCAGATTTGCAAAGGCTTTGTTCGGATCCCATTGGTAACTCATACATGGAAATTGTGTACACTTGTGCATACTAGCATAATTGAAGAGCTTTGGATGTGTAGACAGCCCATTATCTATGAACCTCCACGCATCTTCTGTTCAATGGCGCGAAGCGTATGCTGGATTTCACGGTCACGAAGTTCTGGATCAATAGCTTGGATATATTCCACAGCCGAAAAGTCATCTCCACGCTTTCTATTTTGTGGTGGCTCAAGTGCCTCAATTAAAAGAGTTTCTAATGTGCCAATCATGGATGCAAGACTCGGCTGCAATGGAATCTCTAGTAATTGACCATCGTCAGTATAGCTATAGCCAGCTAGGTTAGGACATAAGATAGAAAGAAAGCGAATTGTCTGAGCAATAACAATGCCAAAACCATATAGTTCCGATTTACGGCAAAAGGTAATGCAAGCAATCGAAATGGATGGGCTAAAG
>JAPLHZ010000246.1 GCA_026389365.1 Cyanobacteriota bacterium | reverse complement strand
TGCGGATTCAGACCTGTCAGGCTTTGCAGCGTTTTTGGTTTTCCTTCTAGATCCCTATAGCTCATTTTCATGATGTCACACCTTATCTAGGACCTTAGTATTCTGAATTTAGCTCATTAGACTAATTTCCGATAGCATCTATTGTTTCTTCTGCGACTCCTTATCCGGGAAGAATGGGCGTAAATACTGCGTTAAATTTTGTCCTGATGGGAATCGCACTATTACTGCTAGGAAGAAATTATCAACGGGGTATTTGGTTAGCTCATAGTTGCAGTAGTTTTGCCGCTGCGATTTCTCTACTGTTTTTAATTGGGTATCTATTTGAAGTCGATATTGCCACAAGGCTGACCGTCCTCACAACAGCTCAGGCCATACACACAAGCCTGACTTTTTTAATACTCTATGTCGGTATTTTAGCGATCCGTCCCAAAGAGGGATTAATGAAAGTGGTGACTAGTTCATTAGTCGGAGGGGCGATGGCGCGGAAGTTGCTGCCTTGGTTCCTCATTTTTCCTGTAGCCTTAAACTTGTTCACTTTTCAGGGCCGCAAATTAGGCTGGTATGATAGTCAATCTGAATATATATATTAGAAGTAGACCTTACAGTTCTCACCTACTCTATTCTCATCTGGATTACAGCTAGATATCTGAATCACATAGACTTAAGGCGAAAGAAAGCAGAATTAACCCTTAAGACGATTAATGAAACCTTAGAATTCCTAATCGCAGAACGGACAAAAGCATTACGCACCAGCGAAGAGCAGTTCCGCTATGCATTTGAAGATGCATCGATCGGGATATCGATCGTTGGACTCAATGGACAATTTATCAAAGTCAATTCTGCTTGGTGTCAGATTGTTGGCTATTCCTCAGAAGAACTAGTAACCCTAACCTTCCAAGAGATTACCCATCCTGATGATTTAGAAACAGATCTTAATTATGTGGATCAGCTATTAGCGGGTAAGGCTTCCACTTATCAAATGGAAAAAAGGTACTTCCACAAGAATGGACATATTGTTTGGGTTCTGCTCAATGTATCACTCGTAAGAGATGATCTGGGAAATCCACTCCATTTTGTTGCTCAGATTCAAGACATTATGGCTCGTAAAGAAGCTCAAAAGGAACTAGAGCTACAAAGCCTAATCATTCATAATATGTCGGGTGGCGTATCCTTGATGAAGGATTCAGACCTCACTATTGTTTACACTAATCCTAAATTTGATAGTATGTTTGGCTATGCCGAAAGAGAACTCGTAGGGCAGTGCGTTAGGGTGACTAATTATTTTGATACAGAGGTAATACCAAATGCACCAGTAATTGATGTCATCAACCAAATCGATCGCTATGGTGAAGCGCAATACGAGGTTTGCAACAAGAAAAAAGACGGCACATTTTTTTGGAGTAGTAATCATACCTCTCGATTCGAGCATCCTGAATATGGGACTGTTTATGTCGTTGTCAAACAGGATGTGACGGAGCTAAAACTGGCCCAGCAGGCTCTAAAATCTACCACCGATCGCCTTAACTTTCTCCTGAACTACAGCCCAGTTGTTATTTTCAGCACCGAACCAGATGGTGATTACAGCGCAACATTTATAAGTGAGAATATTAAAGATTTATTAGGCTATGAAGCCAGAGAGTTCTTGGGGAATAGCACATTTTGGCTAGATCATCTCCACCCAGATGATCTAGAACCAGTGATGAATAAATTTGCAAATTTATTTGTGAATGACTTTTATTCCTATGAATATCGATTTCTTCGCTCAGATGGGGACTATCGCTGGATGCTGGCTCAACTCAGGCTAATTCGAGATAGTGGTGGTAGACCAACTGAAATTTTGGGGTATTGGATTGATATTACCGATCGTAAACAAACCGAGGTAGAACTGGAAAAATTATCAAATCGTTTAGCACTATCTCTCAAATCTGGGGCGATCGGTTGCTGGGAATTGGATCTCGACCAAAATAGGGTTCTTTGGGACGAGCGGATGTATGAACTGTACGGGATGACAAAAACTAATGATGACCTTTTAGCCTGCGATGTGCGGGCAAATTGCTTTCATCCTGACGATCGGCTCCCCACAGAAACTTTAATGGTTCTCCCAGAATTCCCGTGGAGGACGCTAGATGTGGTTTGAAGGCAATTGACAATCCTAGGGAATTTAGGTTGCTGGAAATCGCGTATACCCATTAAGGTCGAGAGTGAGGCGTTGAAAGAGACGATTCACATC
>JAPLHZ010000308.1 GCA_026389365.1 Cyanobacteriota bacterium | reverse complement strand
TTGATGTGAATCGTCTCTTTCAACGCCTCACTCTCGACCTTAATGGGTATACGCGATTTCCAGCAACCTAAATTCCCTAGGATTGTCAATTGCCTTCAAACCACATCTAGCGTCCTCCACGGGAATTCTGGGAGAACCTAAAATTGAATCTCGCATTATCGTCTGAACTGCCAATTGAGTTACCAAATTCATTACCAACTGATCTAATTCCTCAATATCCAACCCATTGGACGATCGGTGTACTTTACGGTCCCCATGGCGCGCCGGACTTTTTTACCGATGATGATATTGCAATGTTATTCTCAACCGATTGGGAAGTCCATTACAATTCCGCCCGCACAGGGGTTCGGTTGATCGGTCCTAAACCCGAATGGGCCAGGAAAGACGGCGGCGAAGCTGGACTGCATCCCTCGAATATTCATGACAATGCCTATGCGATCGGGACGATCGATTTCACTGGAGATATGCCCATCATTCTCGGTCCGGATGGTCCCAGTCTCGGTGGTTTTGTTTGTCCCGCTACGATCGCCCTAGCTGAACTTTGGAAAATCGGACAACTCACTCCCGGTAATACCATTCGATTTCAACCCTCAACATTAGAGGACGCGATTAAACAATCGGACATTCAACAGCAAGAATTGGAGACTTTACGATCGCACAGCGTTCCTCCAGTCTTTGCAACGAGTTTCAAGGATGCCATTCTCGATGAATTGCCAGAAACAACCCATTCTGTAGCCGTTAAATACCGTCGATCGGGAGATAACAATCTTTTAGTTGAATATGGTCCCTTAATTCTGGATCTCAATCTCCGTTTCCGAGTTCATGCCCTCATGACTTGGCTATTGGACCATCCTCTTCCAGGTATCATTGATCTCACACCCGGAATTCGATCGTTACAAATTCATTGTGATCACCGAGTTCTTTCCCTAGATCAATTACTTCAAGTCTTAACCACCGCAGAATTCCAACTGCCGGACATTGAAGCGATGGAAGTTCCCACCCGGATTGTTCATTTACCGCTGTCTTGGGATGATGATTCAACCCAATTGGCGATCGAAAAATATGTGCGATCGGTTAATCCTAAAGCACCCTGGTGTCCCAGTAATATTGAATTCATTCGACGCATCAATGGATTGAATAGCATTGAACAGGTGCAAGACATTGTATTCAATGCCAGCTACTTAGTCCTCGGCCTCGGCGATGTTTACCTCGGTGCCCCCGTCGCCACACCTCTCGATCCCCGCCATCGCCTCGTCACCACAAAATACAATCCCGCCCGCACATGGACTCCTGAAAATGCCGTTGGTATTGGTGGTGCCTATCTCTGTGTTTATGGCATGGAAGGACCGGGCGGCTATCAATTCGTCGGGCGCACTATCCAAATGTGGAACACCCATCGACAAACCACCGAATTCTCCGCCGGACAGCCGTGGCTCCTCCGCTTCTTCGACCAAATTCGCTTTTATCCCGTCACTCCAGAGGAATTGCTAAAACACCGATCGGACTTCCTTCAAGGGCGCTTCCAATTGAAGATTGAAGAAACGACGTTCAGCTTACGAGAGTACAATACATTCCTGCAATCTATTGAAACTGATGCGATCGCCTTTAAAACTCAACAGCAATCTGCATTTGAAGCAGAGCGCGATCGATGGGCAGCTAATAATCTAATCATGGACGATAGTGATATTGCGCCTGATCTTATTAGTGATACAGAAACCATTCTTCCACCTGATAGTCAAGCTGCTGTTGCGCCAATTCCGGCTAGCGTTTGGCAAGTGCTTGTGGAAGTCGAGGCAACGGTTTCCCAAGGGGATAGTCTTGTGATTCTCGAATGTATGAAAATGGAAATGACGATCACCGCACCGATCGCAGGCAAGATTCTGGAAATCCGCTCTACACCGGGACAAATGGTGTCAGTCGGACAAATCCTCGTTGTAATTCAGGAGTCAATCTAATTATGGAATCTACTGTAGAACTCGCCGTCAATGGCACATTAATGCGCGGATTAGAACTGAATGGCAACTTGTTAGCGATCGGCGCAACCTTTGACCGAGAAGCCAAAACTGAAACGGCCTACCGGATTTGGTCGATCGGCGATCGGCACCCTGCCATGATCAAAGTGACAGAAGGCGGCATTGCTATCCCGTTAGAAGTTTGGAATGTTCCCGTAACTGGACTCGCAACAATTCTCCGCCAAGAACCGCCAGGACTCTGTATTGGCAAAGTCAAACTAGCTGATGGTCACGAAGTTTTAGGCGTTCTCGGCGAACCCTTTCTCTGCGAAGATCAGCTCGAAATCACCGCTTGGGGCGGCTGGCGATCGTACTGCGATCGTCAACTTTAGCGAATTTCGGTGTAACTAATCAGGTCAAAAAGAGGGAACTAGACAAAAATAGGATTACCCCGAAATAAGTTAGCGAGAGAAGCAAGAATATCAAGCCCCTGCTTTCTGAGTGTAGAAATATAAGCACGAATACGAGCAAAAGCATGAGCACCCTTGAGCGAACGGAAACAGCCCGAAGTCTTCAACTTCAGTTTAGTCATTCTGATGTCACGCTCAGCTAAATTGTTGTCAAAAGGGACAGCAAAATCATACATAAAACCAAGCACCTGCGCTCGTTCCAAATCTAAACGCAAGAGTAGATTTAGTGGTTTCGGTCGTTTTTTCTACCTCTAGTTTTGGGAGCATCAGGATCAATTACGGGTTCAGGATTGTCTTTGTAACCGAGGTCAATA
This sequence comes from Cyanobacteriota bacterium, assembly GCA_026389365.1. Lineage (GTDB taxonomy): Bacteria > Cyanobacteriota > Cyanobacteriia > Leptolyngbyales > Leptolyngbyaceae > JAAFJU01. The sequence continues at coordinate 66 of JAPLHZ010000308.1, read as the reverse complement.
ATTTTTTGAAACTGCAACTCAAAAGCGCTTATTTTTGATGGTTCAAGAGCGGTTTGCTCCTCAAGT
>JAPLHZ010000205.1 GCA_026389365.1 Cyanobacteriota bacterium | reverse complement strand
TGTGAATCGTCTCTTTCAACGCCTCACTCTCGACCTTAATGGGTATACGCGATTTCCAGCAACCTAAATTCCCTAGGATTGTCAATTGCCTTCAAACCACATCTAGCGTCCTCCACGGGAATTCTGGGAGAACCGAAAAAATCATCATCTGGAAATCTTCACGACAGATTTATTTCAATAAAAAACGATCGACTAAACGCAAGAGAAATCTGCATTTTAGCCGATCGATCGAAACTTGCTCAAATTCTAAATTCCTACGCGACCTCCTGCAATTCCCCCGTCTTAATCGTAATGGTCTGATTTTTATCACCGCGTTTCAGTTCAACCTTGAGTGCTTGCCCCAAACGACTATTTTCCACCACACGTTGTAACTCTTCCGCCGCCGTAATCGCAGCACCATCGATCGCCGTAATCACATCCCCGCGACGAATTCCCGACTTTGCCGCAGGCGTTCCAGGCAAGACTTTCACCACAATTACACCCGTCACTTCCGGCACAATAAATACCGCATTGGGGTCATCATTATTCAGTTTTGCAAGCTCTGGCGTGAGATTGGTCATTTGAACCCCTAAATAGGGATGACGAATCTTTTCACCGCGCGCCAATTGATCTTTCAGTTCTTTCGCTTTATCGATCGGAATTGCGAATCCAATCCCCATCGCATCTGCCCGAATAGCGGTATTAATTCCAATCACTTCACCATTATCATTCAACAATGGTCCACCCGAATTCCCCGGATTGATCGCCGCATCCGTTTGAATGAAATCAAGCCGTTTGTCAGGAATGCCGATCGAAACACTCGATCGTTTTAAAGTACTCACAATACCCAACGTGACTGTATTATCCAGACCCAGGGGATTTCCCACTGCGATCGCCCAATCCCCAACTTGTACATCAGTCGAAACGCCCAAGATCGCCACAGGCAGATCGTTACCTTCAATTTTAACAACAGCCAAATCCGTCACCTCATCCACGCCGCGCACTTTTCCTTCAAATTTGCGACCATCTTTCAACGTCACCGTGACCTTATCCGCACCATTCACCACATGGGAATTGGTCAATAGCACACCACTCTTATCAATCAGAAAGCCAGAACCCTGACCCCGCATCATTTCCTCGCGAGGAGCCAAGAGTTCATCCCCAAAGAACCGACGGAAAAATGGATCTTCCATCATTGGATCGGTTGCTGCACGGCGCGTAATCGTTTTTTCAGTATCAATTCTCACGACAGCATTACCGACTTTCTTCACTGCTTCCGTCACAAAACTCCCACGCTCGATCGGTTTTGGCGCACTAGTTTCTACGTTAAGTCGTGGTGCTGTCGAAATCGCAGCTTGGGAGGGCATTGAGGTCTTCGGTTCAACAGTCTTAGGCTCAACGGTTGGGAGCTTAGTTTTGGCTGGACCCATATTTGACGATGAGGGATGAACAGCAGTCCTTGTTGCACCACTCCCACTAATCGCAATATCAGGATGCGATCGCCATACTGCCATCCAGTCCGCCGCCTCGGCATCTGTCGAGTCACAGAACAATGAAAGAAACCCAAAAAGACCCGCTAGGAGGACCGATCGGATATTTCGTACCAGTTTAAATTGGCGAACGTGTTCAAAGAAGCGGCAAAGCGAAGAAAACGACATAGCAATAAAATCCCGAATTCCAATAACCTAGTCCATTCTGACAGATTAACAGACTTGTAGGCTAGTTCGGATTTCGCACCCTCTACGATCAGTCATCACACATGGAACTATTTGAAGAGTTTTTCATAGAGAGTTTTTCATAGTGTGTCGCGTCCAAGATAACGTTTCAACACTTCGGGGACTGCGATCGTCCCATCTTCTCGTTGATAGTTCTCCAATACTGCCGCCATGGTGCGCCCAACCGCTAATCCAGAACCGTTTAAAGTATGAACAAATTGGGTTCCTTTTTGACCTGATTCTTTAAAGCGAATATTGCCACGACGCGCTTGGAAATCATAGAAATTTGAACAACTCGAAATCTCGCGATAGGTATCAGCCGACGGAAGCCAGACTTCAATATCAAAACATTTACCCGCACCAAATCCGATGTCTCCCGTACAGAGTTCAATGGTCCGATAAGGTAATTGTAAGGCTTCCAAAATAGCCTCAGCATTCCGCAGAAGTTTTAGATGTTCTTCTTCCGATGTTTCAGGACGGACCAGCTTCACCAATTCTACTTTATTGAATTGATGCAAACGAATTAATCCCCGCGTATCTCGGCCATAACTTCCCGCTTCTCGGCGAAAACAAGGCGTGTAGGCACAATGTTGAATCGGCAATTCTGCCCCATCAATAATGTCATCCCGATAAAGATTCGTCACCGGGACTTCCGCCGTTGGAATCAACCAAAGATCATCATCACTACATTTAAAACTTTCCTCCGCAAACTTCGGCAACTGCCCCGTCGCTGTCATCGAGTCGGTATTGGCCAGCAGTGGCGGCATCACCTCCACATAGCCCGCCGCAATCTGCGTTTCTAGCATGAATTGAATTAACGCACGCTCCAATGCCGCACCCGCGCCCAGAAGAGCCACAAAACGCGTCTGGGCAATCTTAGTGGCCTTGTCCGTTGTGATAATTCCTAGCTTCTCCGCAATCTCGTAGTGAGCTAAGACCGCGTGCTTGGGTTTATATTCTTGTCCCCAAGTTCTAATTTCGACATTCTCGTCTTCGCTTTTGCCATCGGGAGTCGTTGCGCTCGGCAAGTTTGGGAGTTGCAACAGTAAAGTTTCGATCGCAGCCTTTAGGTCTTTCTCGCGAGGTTCGAGTTTGCTGAGATCAGATTTAAGTTGATTCCCTTCGGCCTTAAGCGCTAGAATTTCCGGATCATCTGCTTTAGTCCCAGACTTCATTTTTTGGCCCACTAGCTTGCCGATTTCGTTACTGCGGGTTTGCAATTGCGATCGCATTTGTTCTAGTTCACGGCATTGACG
>JAPLHZ010000287.1 GCA_026389365.1 Cyanobacteriota bacterium | reverse complement strand
TTCCCATGCCTTGTTCTACCGTTTTTAACCACTGATACCGACTGGCAGGATGGGCAGGATGGGCTTGACTCTGACATTGATTTACTTTCTAACAACCATCTAGATATTTTCCTACATCCTTTCCTTTTTAGGACTACCAAAATTATAGGTACATATTGCAGACGAGTTAGAGTACAGAAGAATAGTTATTGAATAATTCGCTAGATGTTTTCAGGGCAATCCAAGCGTCCTCGAATGCAAATGATACTAAGCCAAATGATACTGAAGTATATGGACAGTGATTATTCTTGGATCAAGTCAAACCCCAATACTGGAACGATCGGGCCATGATTTGCTCTAGGTTCATACGCCAAGACGGACGATCGCGAAATCTTTTATGGAAAGCTTCTGCGTAGTTTCACATATTTTCCCTGCCAAAATCATGAAATATTCTGATTTAGTCGTTCCAGTTGTGGTTTTTTCGAGTAAGCTACAACGCAACGCTATCGACTACCCCCGTGAATAGGAGATACTAATCCCGTGCCTGATTTTTCCCTTGAGCGCCATCTTTTAAATTCCCCGCTTGTGATTTTGAGCTTGCTAACAACGATCGTCCCTGTGGCCCAAACCCAAGCAGTCCAAGCCCAAGCCATCCATTCCGATCGTTTGGAAATCGCTCAAGCGGAAAAAATTAGCTATCCTACGGTCTTTGTCAATCCTCAAACGGGCAGCAACAGTAACAACGGCAGCGACAATGCGCCATTCAAAACGCTTACCCATGCATTATCGGTTGCGAGTACCAACAGCATCATTAAGCTCGCTCCCGGCAATTACACCCGCAACAGCGGCGAAGTTTTTCCAATTCAACTTAAATCCGGCGTGACAGTTCAAGGCGAACCTAGTGATCGTGGTCAAAATGTCATCATTCAAGGCTCAGGATTGTTTCTCAGTAGAACATCAGCCCGTCAACAAATCACAATTCTAGGTACCGATCGGGCGGGACTGTTGGGGGTTACGGTTTCCAATTTAGATCAGCAAGGTTATGGTCTTTGGATTGAATCGAGTAGCCCAGTTGTGAGTGATAGTACATTCACAAACAATGGTCACGATGGAGTATTTGTTGTTGGGAATAGCGCACCGATTCTAAAGAATAACTATTTTTATAACAATGGTGCAAATGGCATCACGATTTACGGCACTTCTCGGCCAGAAATTCGGGATAATATTTTCGAGAAAACAGGGTTTGGAATTAATATTACTCAAAATTCTGCACCACGTATTACTGGAAATCGTATTACCGGGAATAAAGATGGCATTGTTGTTCAAGGCAGAGCGACCCCTATTTTTCGCAGTAATGTGATTGATGGTAACGATCGGGATGGATTAGTTACGATCGCCACATCTCGCCCAGATCTGGGCACTCAAACCGATCAAGGAAACAATACATTCATGAATAATGGTGGCTTGGATATCAATGCTAAGTCCAATTCCCAGGTCATTCCCGCTGCCGGAAATCAATATAGCAAAACATCTGGTCGTTTGGATGTGAATGCAATTGAAGCAGTAGCACAGTCTCCAATTCAGCCATCTACACAATTTATTCGATCGGTCCCCCCTGTACAAACCGCTCTTGTTCCAGTCGCAGCTAGCCCGATCGCCAGCCCGATCGCCATGAGTGTGGCACCCGTGATTTCTCTTCCGGTTTTCAAAAGCTTGTCGTCTACGGTCACGATGCCTATATCAATGGCCAGTCCGACTAGTTCAAGTTCTCCCCAAGAATTTACCTTCACCCGTCCAGATCTGGCATCCACTAAAACTCTTACCCCTGGTGTAAAGACTAGCTTTGCAACTCCTACGATCGCCGTATTACCCTCAGAATTAATTGTACCGATTGCAGTGCAGCCCGGTTCTGGGAACCGATCGTTACCTGTGCCCAAGTCCGCAAAAATGAAACCCATTAAAGAAATTCCAACATCGCTGAACTTCAACAATCTAGTCTTTCCCGGAGCCACAGCTACAACTACGCCCCCATCGCCCTTATTGCCAGTCCCCGGTGCAAATATCCCCATCGGCAACATTGGCGATATGTCATCGGTTCCTGTATGGCGGCAATCCGGTCGTCAAACGGCTCGTCCCGCTGCTGAACGTCCCGTCGGTGTGAAGTTCCGGGTTGTGGTTGAAATGGCGGATGTGGATAAGTTGAGATCCATTGTGCCGGGTGCTTTTGCTGTGGTATCGAATGGTAGACAAGTGATGCAAGCAGGTGCGTTTGGAGACTCGACTAAAGCCAGTCAATTGATGTCAAGCTTAACCAGTCAAGGCATTCGAGCGACAACAGAAAATTTCTAACTGACCCTATTAGAACCTGCACCATCGTGTCCCATGTTCAGATACACTAGGAAAAATCTCTTTCGTAGTGTGCGATGTCCTCCTTTTTTAATAGTTTTCTGATCATATTGCTGTTGATTGTTGTGAATGGCTTATTTGTCATGTCAGAACTTGCGATCGTATCTTCGCGGAAAGTTCGTCTTCAGCAATCAGCAAACCAAGGGGACAAAGGAGCCAGAATCGCTTTAAAACTAGCCAATGATCCAAACAACTTCTTGGCGGCGGCTCAGATTGGTATTACTTTAATCGCTATTATCTCCGGTGCTTATGGTGAACGAACATTTTCAATCATCTATAAACCGTTGATTGATAGTGTTCCAGCATTTGCTAATTATGCCGAAACTATGACGTTTGGGGCAGCGGTGTTGACCATAACCTATATGACACTTATTTTTGGTGAACTTGTCCCGAAACGATTGGCGTTGAATTCTCCAGAAGCGATCGCCCGTGTTATTGCAAGTCCAATGACGGTTCTAGCAAAAATAACAGCACCAGTAGTCTATCTTCTGAGCAGATCTACTAATTTAGTATTGAAACTATTAGGGGTGCGCCCATCCTCTGAACCGCAAGTTACAGAAGAAGAAATCAAAGTCTTAATTGAACAAGGTACCGAAGAGGGAATGTTTGAGCAGGCGGAAGAAGACATCATGAAACGGGTGTTTCAATTGGGCGATCGGCGAGTGAGTGCAATCATGACTCCGCGTGTAGATATTATTTGGTTGGACCTTGAAGATACTGACGAAGAAAATCGTCGCACATTACGAGAAAGTGCCCATTCAAGATTTCCTGTTTGTAAGGATGGCTTAGATAATTTGCGCGGGGTGATGCAGGTCTATGATTTGCTGATGGAGACTATTGATGGCGAGGAACTGAACTTTAGTAAATCCCTCAAAGCTCCGGTATTTGTGCCGGAAAGTACTCGGGCCTTACGATTGTTAGAGTTATTTAAACAAACGGGAAATCAAATTGCGTTTGTCGTTGATGAGTATGGTGTGATTCAGGGAATGGTGACATTAACTGATATTTTGCAGGCATTGGTTGGAGATCTACCGTCCTTTGATGAACTCGAAGAACCCCAAGCCATTCAACGTGAAGATGGATCTTGGCTTTTGGATGGAATGTTGCCAATTTATCAATTCAAAGAAATTATTGAACTTGAAGACAAAGATTTACCGGGCGAACATCGTGGCACCTATCAAACTTTGGGCGGATTTGTCGTGATGTATTTGGGCCGAATTCCAAATTCAGCAGATCATTTCAATTGGGGAAATTTACGCTTTGAAGTCATGGACATGGATGGTAATCGGGTTGATAAGGTATTAGTTGCACCGACAACAAACCCAGCGCACAAACCAATTTCATAGAATAAACATTATCGGAAATTATTTTTTAGAGATTCAAAGCCTTGCTAGGCAAGGGCTGTAAATTCGCAAAACCCTATTTCCGATTAAGTCTAATCAATAGACCTTTTGCGTTAGTACTGATTTACGATTCACCGCAATCTGAACCACGATCGCCATCAATACCCAAAGTATTCCAGTTAAGATAAACATTAATCCAAACAGGTTACTTTGGGCACGATCGTCTACTTGAAGTTGAAGTTTCGGTTCTGAATCATTCTGAATGAACTCATTTAATTGTTCAATATGCTCTAGACTTTCACGTTTATCCGATTTAAAGTCTTCAGTCAGGGGCACTTCGCCGTCGGTTGTGACCAACATGACCCGATAGGCATTACGAAACTTTCGGCCCACTTGTTGCATCTCGGATTTTTCGATATTCTTAATTTCGATCGTCGCTTCACGAGTTAATCCCGTCGTCACCGTCCGAGAACAGGCCAATCGTTTAGTACTCGATCGGACACAGGCTAATTCTGTCATCTGTCCCGCGCCCATTTCCATCATGCCAACCCCAATGGATAGCACTCCCAAACTCCCAAAAACCAATGTTGGCAACCATCCCTTGACTTGCTTGCGCTGGGAATTTTGACGGCGCGATCGTCGTTGCTTTAAATCATAGGGCAGCCAATCATCATCCATATTCAAATCTCAATCCCATCGGGCTTATACCGATCGCGAGTCACAATAGCTAACCCCAATGTCCCCAATGTCGCAACTCCTGCAAAATAAAGCGGATAGCTATAACTGATGGGAAACTTCTCATTTACCATCATCCCCGCAATCACCGGACCTACAGCATTCGCAATACTTAAATAGGAGGAATTCAATCCCGATGCGATTCCCTGACGTTCTGGCGTAACATTCAACGACACTAGCGTACTAATCATCGGTTGAACCATGGCATTGAATATCGAAAATACAATACCAACTCCAATGAAATAACGAACATCTGGCCATATTGGCATCACTAAAAATGCAAATCCTCTGACGAACAATCCCGCAAACAAAATTTTAGTGAGTGTTGTACGTTTACTGAGCCATGGAACCCCGCCCAACTGAGAGGATGCACCCAATATTCCAATCATCACAAACAAACCTGTCAACGACAAATTTCCCTGGTCCAACACCTTCGTGTAATACGGTTGAAATCCAAAGGTGAAAATTGTAAATGTTGTCCCAATCAGGAAATTCAATAAAATCAAAATTCCAATTCTAGGTAAGAAAAATCCCTGAGCTAATTCCTTTAATCCCAAATCAAACCAACGTCCACCGACTTTACGTTTTTCTGGCGGCAATGTTTCTGGCAAGAATAATAGGGTAAGGGTCAATGCGATCGTGGCCAAAATCGAAGAGGCAAAAAATGCAGCACCCAAGGAAATCTTTGTCCCCATTCCTTCCGTTAATTTCTGCGCCACCAAACTAATGACCGGACCCACAACAAAGCCGATGCCAAATGCTGCTCCGAAGATCCCATAGGCTTTCGCCCGATCCTTTGGTTCCGTCACATCAGCCACGATCGCCTGAGCCACAGACACATTCCCGCCCGTCATCCCATCAAAGAATCTCGCCGAGAATAGTACAACACAGCCAATAGATAAGGGTAAAAATGAAGCGGAACTCGCCAAGAAGTTTGCAATGACGGTCCCCATAAGGCTAATCACTAGCAAGGGCTTGCGACCAAAGCGATCGCTCAATTTTCCCATCATCGGGGTTGCAAAAAACTGAGCCGCGCTAAAGGTCGAAAGCAGCAATCCTGCCTGAAGGTCGGTCAACTCAAATGCCCGCGCATACAAATAAATCACCGGGATCAGGACCGTGGCACTCAAGGCATTGATAAAGGTAATCAGGGCCGCAATTCGGAAACTTCGATTCATTAAATAACAGAGTGAGGTTAGGATGACAGGAATATAGCGTACAGGATTTCTAAGGCATTCGGTTTAATCAATAGGCGGATTTTCTTCCTGATATATTCGGTCTAAAATCGATCGATCCCCCCAATATCCCGCATCGCATACCCCTTTGCGCCCTCGCCACAAGTCTTGGGAGTGGGGAATAATTTGGTTGGGTTTGCAATGCCTTGAGGATCGATCGCCTCACGAACATACAACATGGTCTCAATGTCTGCTGTGGTAAACATATCCGGCATATAACACCGCTTTTCTGCCCCAATCCCATGTTCACCCGAAATACTGCCACCTACGCGCACGCAGAGCTTAAGAATTTCACCGCCTAGTTCTTCGACTTTTTCAAGCTCTCCCGGTATTGAATTGTTATATAAAATCAATGGATGTAAATTGCCATCCCCTGCATGAAAAACATTGGCTACTGGATAGCCAAATTCAGTCCCAAGCCGTTCAATTTCACCCAATACATATTGCAATTGTGTCCGAGGAATTACGCCATCTTGGACATAGTAATCAGGACTAATTTTTCCCATGGCAGCAAATGCAGCTTTTCGGCCTTTCCATAGTGTCAGCCGATCGGCTTCATCGGTTGCGATCGTGACATTACGTGCACCATTTTGTTTGCAAATTGCTTCAATTCGTTTAGCACTCGCCGTCGCTTCGACCTCTAAGCCATCCACTTCAATCAATAAAATGGCAGTCGCATCACGAGGATAGCAATTAGTATTCACGACATCTTCAACGGCATTAATGCTGAAATTATCCATCATTTCAATACCACCGGGCATAATTCCTGCGGCGATAATGTCTGATACGGTTTGACCCGCTGCTTCAATACTTGTGAAATCAGCTAACAATACTTGAATAGATTCCGATGATTTGAGAATTCGCAACGTCACTTCTGTGGCAATCCCCAGCGTCCCTTCTGAACCGACGAATACACCTGTCAAATCATACCCAGGCATTTCAGGCATTTCACCGCCTAGATTTAAAATTTCGCCCGTCGGAGTGACGATCGTTAATGCCAATACATGATTTGTGGTGACTCCATATTTTAAACAATGAACGCCACCGGAGTTCTCTGCCACATTGCCCCCGATCGAACAAATGATCTGGCTTGATGGATCGGGTGCATAATAAAACCCTTCACCGCTGACCGCCTGTGTGACCCAATTGTTAATTACACCCGGTTGTACGGTGACACATTGATTTTCATAGTCGATATTGATGATTTCACGCATTAAGGTTGTAGTGATTAGAATGCAATCTTCAATAGGCAATGCACCCCCTGAAAGTCCGGTTCCAGACCCTCGCGCAACAAATGGGACTTTTTGCTCGTGGCAAATTCTGATGATTTCGGCGACTTCTTCAGTGGTGCGCGGCAAGACTACTAGGGCGGGGCGTTGGCGATAACTGGTTAGTCCATCACATTCATAGACCAATAATTCTTCACGACGACGCACGACGCTTTTCGCCCCCACGATCGATTGGAACTGGTCTGCGATCGACATCCAGTCATGGGTCGAGGGTTTGGGTGGAGCTTGGATAATCATGATGCGGGGTCAATGAGATGGCTAGCTCTAGTATAAGATGTCATTCTACAGAACGATCGATCGGCGATATAATCAGATCTAAATATCACTGTTCCAAGCTTTTGTATGTAATTTTGTAGGTAGATTGTGATGTCCAGACTCAATCTTAAACAGTTACCATTCCTCAAGTCACTATGTTGGCAAGGTGATACCGCTTCGATCGCCTATCTAACAACAGTCCGGACAGTTTTTAACGTAGGTAGTGGCGAAGAAAGCTATCCAAAGCTTAAAGTACAGTCATACAAAAAACAGAGACTGTGCAATGGATAGCCTACAGAATATTCTAACGGACGCACTGACCACAGTGGGTCA
>JAPLHZ010000014.1 GCA_026389365.1 Cyanobacteriota bacterium | reverse complement strand
TTGATGTGAATCGTCTCTTTCAACGCCTCACTCTCGACCTTAATGGGTATACGCGATTTCCAGCAACCTAAATTCCCTAGGATTGTCAATTGCCTTCAAACCACATCTAGCGTCCTCCACGGGAATTCTGGGAGAACCATTATTTTCTGTGAGTTTTAAGATCAGATGAAATCTGTCTCGTATCGTATCGATTCATAGATTTAGTGTTGTAGGTAATTAGTAGCGTCAAGACAATTTAGTGTCAAGACAATTAGGGTTTTAATTCTTGTGTCTTCCATAAGTTAGTTATCAAGCTAGTTATCAATTTGTTGTTGGAGAATTTTTACTATGACAAATCCTATGCTTTGAAGGAAGCCGTTACTCTGCGATCAGTGGTAGAGCCTGCCTACCTAGCAAAACCGCTTTCTGCCAGAAAATGAAGAAAACCAGCTAGCTGCAAGGCTTCTGGTTTCAGGATTAGATCTCAAATGGGTTCTATAAGTATTCACGAATCTGAATCAACACCCCCCACTCTGGAAAAAATAGTGGACTGCATCATCGTCGGTTCGGGTCCAGCCGGAGGGTCTGCGGCCTACCATTTGGCAAAGCTTGGACGATCGGTATTAGTCATCGATCGTGAGACCTTTCCCCGGTATAAGGTGTGCAGCGGCGGGGTGTCTCCGGCGGTGGGCGCATGGTTTGATTTCGACTTTTCTCCAGTAATTTCTAAAACTGTGAAGCAGATTCGTTACACCTGGAAAGTGGGCGACCCGGTTGATGCAACGTTGAACACCACAGAACCGATGTGGATGGTGAACCGATCGGAATTTGACTACTACATCATCCAGCAGGCGCAGGCATTAGGCGCACAGGTGAAAACCGGGACAACCGTTACGGGGATTGAATTTAAGGGCGATTGTTGGACCGTCAATACGGATCAGGGCATGTTTCAAGCTAAATACCTGATTGCAGCGGATGGCGCAAAGGGACCGATGGCGAAGTGGCTGGGGTTTGCCGATCGTAGTGTCCGCATGGGCATGGTGATGGAAGTTCCTGCTCAAGACATGGCTGCCAGCGCTCAGTTTGACTTCGGCATTATCAAAAATGGCTTCATCTGGAGTTTACCCAAGGCGAACGGCTACTCCATTGGCACAGGTACATTCCGAGGTAAGGATAATGAAGATCTTAAAGAGGCACTGCTGCAATATGCACAGCTCAAAGGCTTGAACACCACTCAAGCGACGTTTCACAGTCATCCCATGTGTCTGTGGACTGAAGATCAGCAGTTACATACGCGCCATGCCCTATTAGCGGGGGAAGCAGCGGGTTTGAGCGATCCCTTCACAGCCGAGGGGATTCGTCCGGCATTATTTAGTGGGATGAAGGCTGCTATTGCAATTGACAGCGCAGTATCTGGAAACAGTGGAGCACTGGCGAATTATACCCAAGTGATCCAAGCGGAGTGGGGCCAGGATATGGTGTGGGCACAGAAGTTGGCAAACATTTTCTACCGTGTGCCGGGAATTGGTTACAAGGTCGGAGTTAAGCGTCAATCCGCTACCGATCGGCTTTGCAAAATAATGTGCGGCGAGCTTAAATATGCCGATGTCGCCACCCGTGCGCTGAAAAAGCTGAGCGGTGGTTTGATTCCGGGGCTGGGCTAGGGACAACATGGCATGGCTAGACCCATAGCCAACAACTTTTAGCCGTAAATCTACTTACCCGATCGTTATTTCTGGCGATCGGGTATTTTTTAGTCCAAATCCATTGCCTATTTCAAATCTAACAGTCCCGACTCTTTAAGTTTTGGGTTGAACCGAATTTCGGTTTCTAATCCCCGCGCCTTCAACACATCGAGAATAATCGCTTCGACGCGCCGACAAGCTTTTTTCAAAATCATAGATTTCTCTAGGTCATCGATCGCATTCGCTACCTTGGCTTGTTCCTCATCCGTCAATTGGGTTTTGACATCGATCGATTGCGTCCAAACCGAGTCCTTATGAATGGTGGCAAGATCCGATTGATTGGCTGCTTCAATCCAAGCTTGACAGATTTCGTCGAGAGCAGTGCGACTAGGCCGATCGATCGTTTGAACTTTCACGGCCACACACTTTTCGGGTTGCCGAATTAAATGCTGTTTCAAACTTAGAAATACATCTCGCGAATAGCCGATATATTGCAATAAATCCGCCCCATCAAAAATTGCATAGACACCCACTTTCCCTTGAAATTCTTCTGGGAGTTGACCGGAGCCATTGATATAAGCGATCGGGTTTAAGTCCTGAAGGTTGGCAAAGGTAATGTCAGTCATGGAGGAAGCATGGGGATTATGGAGCGATCGGAAATTGATTGGACATTTATCAGAGGGTGCTTGAAAAGTTCTTTCACTCTTATTACAACTCAATCCCCTGAATCGTCCTTATTAAGAAGCACTAAAAGTTAAATTCCAGTTCCCCTTATTAAGAGGGATAGGGGAACCGGGGCGTTGGATCTACACCTTCATGATATCCTTCTCTTTCTCGCCAAAAATCCGATCGATTTCAGCGACATATTTATCAGTCATTTTTTGGATTTTGTCCTGCTGATCGCGAGACTCATCCTCAGAAATCTCACTAGCTTTCTCAAGCTTGCGAACACTATCTACCCCATCACGACGCACATTACGCAGGGCAACTTTTCCTTCTTCAGTATATTTAGAAGCCATCTTAACGAACTCTTTCCGGCGTTCTGTTGTCAGCGGCGGAATGTTGAGCCGAATGGAGATCCCGTCGTTGTTGGGTGTTAAACCAATGTCAGAAAGAGAAATCGCTTTCTCAATCGTGTTCAACGTCCCACGATCGTAGGGCTGAATCTGCAACGTGGTCCCATCCGGTATGGTGATATTCGCCATTTGCTTAATAGGCGTGGGAGAACCATAGTAATCCACCATAATCTTATCGAGCAGTGACGCACTAGCCCGCCCGGTACGAATGGTATTAAACGTACGGACAGTGGATTCCACCGCCTTCTTCATCGAACTTTCTACATCAGCTAATTTCACAAGAACCTCCAACGATCGTTCCAATTCCCTCACCCAACACAGCCCGACGAATATTCCCAGGCACCATCATATTAAATATCATGATGGGAATATTGTTGTCTTTGCAAAGTGCGATCGCCGTACTATCCATCACTTGCAAATCATTATTCAACACATGGGAATAGGTGAGGGTTTTAAACAGTTTGGCATCTGGATTTTTCTTTGGATCAGAATCATAGACGCCATCCACCTTTGTTGCCTTTAGCACCACATCCGCCCCAATTTCCGCACTCCGCAGTGCCGCAGTCGTGTCGGTGGTAAAGAATGGATTGCCAGACCCCGCCCCAAACACCACAACCCGGCCTTTTTCCAAATGTCGCATCGCTCGACGACGAATGTAAGGTTCTGCAATTTCTTGCATTGCAATCGCCGTCAGGACGCGGGTTTCGATGCCCATACGTTCTAGGGCATCCTGCAATGTGATGGCATTCATCACCGTCGCAATCATTCCCACATAGTCGGCTGTCGCTCGTTCCATGCCTGCTGCCGATCCCTTGACACCCCGGAAAATATTTCCGCCGCCAACCACGATCGCCACTTCCACACCCGCATTCACCACTTCGACCATTTCTTTCGCAATGGCATCGACCACGGCTGGATCAATCCCATAGGACAGATCGCCCATCAATGCTTCGCCACTTAGCTTCAGCAACACTCGCCGATACGTTAAGGCCATCTCAACATCTGCCCCTACCCGTGAAGATTCCCAACTAAAGATAGCAGCTAGAGGCGCATATTTAGCGTGGGGTGCTGGGTATAGATTTAGGGACTAAATGAAGTTTCAAATTAATCGTCAAGATTTGGGCCGATCGTTTCAATCCGATTTGCAGGGACGAAACTATAAACAAATTAACAAAGCTTGAAATCTCTTGCTAGACGGTTCCTAAAGACAGTCCTAGACAGTGGTTAAACCGAATAAGAGGAGCGATCCTATGGGTTGGAGTGCAATTGGCTGTACTGTAAGTATGAAGAAAAGCGCGATCTAACTTTTTATATCCATCATGACTGCATTCTCTCCACGCCCTGTTGTATCCAAACCAGCATCCAAGTCAGCATCTCCTGAATCGAATGTAACGGTTGGGAATTTACCTCCAGCCGATTCGCAAAAAAGGGTGAGCGAATGGATGAAGTCATTCCAAGATCGAGTTTGTCAGGGATTGGAAGAAGCAGATGGAGTCGGGAAATTTCAGCAGGATGCTTGGGAACGCCCCGAAGGCGGTGGTGGACGATCGCGGGTTATGCGTGATGGTAATGTCTTCGAGCAAGGCGGGGTAAATTTCTCAGAGGTATGGGGCGACCAGTTACCGCCATCAATTTTGGCTCAGCGTCCAGAGGCAGCAGGTCATAGCTTCTATGCGACGGGCACATCCATGGTGCTGCACCCCAAAAATCCTCACATTCCTACGGTTCATCTGAATTATCGCTACTTTGAAGCGGGTCCAGTGTGGTGGTTTGGTGGCGGAATTGATCTGACTCCGTTTTATCCGGTTGAAGAAGATGTCGTTCATTTCCACAAAACTCTCAAGGAAGCCTGCGATCGGCACAATCCTGAGTACTACAACACCTTTAAGCTTTGGTGTGACGAATATTTTTACCTAAAGCACCGCGATGAGACTCGGGGAGTTGGCGGCATTTTCTTCGACTATCAGGACAACAGTGGCACGCTCTATCCCCTGTCCTATCCTGGATCCCAGGCGGATACAGTTGCGGCAGACTATGCTGAGAAAGTTGGTCCAGTTGCCGATCGGTCTTGGGAAGATGTGTTTTCGTTTTCTCAGTCCTGTGGTTTGGCCTTCTTACCGTCTTACACCCCTATTGTACAGAAGCGGAAAAATACGAAATACGGCGATCGGGAGCGGAATTTCCAGCTTTATCGTCGGGGTCGCTATGTGGAATTTAACCTGGTTTACGATCGGGGCACTATTTTCGGTTTGCAGACCAATGGACGTACCGAATCTATCCTAATGTCCTTGCCGCCCTTAGTTCGTTGGGAATATAACTATCAGCCAGAACCAGGATCTCCCGAAGCTCGCTTGTATGAGATTTTTTTAAAGCCTCAGGACTGGGTGAATTGGAAAGGCTAGAGAGGCCCAGAACAGTCTGTAGAGCAATGTAGGTGGTGAATCGTTATATTTTGACAGCTCAAGTTAACTGGGCAAGTAGATTTGGGATTTCTTCATCAAATAACTATACTTAGGGTATTTGTTCTGAGATTCCTATAGAACCCATTTGATATCTTTTCCCGTGATACTTGGCTTTGAAGGAAGCCGTTACTCTGCGATCAGTGGTAGAGCTTGCCTACCTAGCAAAACCGCTTTCTGCCAGAAAATGAAGAAAACCAGCTAGCTGCAAGGC
>JAPLHZ010000056.1 GCA_026389365.1 Cyanobacteriota bacterium | reverse complement strand
TGATGTGAATCGTCTCTTTCAACGCCTCACTCTCGACCTTAATGGGTATACGCGATTTCCAGCAACCTAAATTCCCTAGGATTGTCAATTGCCTTCAAACCACATCTAGCGTCCTCCACGGGAATTCTGGGAGAACCATTTAGAATGAAACAGCCCTGTCTCAGAATGGCTTTAATCTCTTCATGGGTGAATGGTCTAGGCTTTTGTTTGGGGGGTACCTTAATCTCCCGGAGAACCTCCCCCCATGGGTTATCCATTACCAGACCTTGCTTAATCCCCCAGTCCCAACAAGCCTTCATTAGTCCGATGTGTTGAACCTGGGTAACTGGTGATAGAGATTCACTTAACCATCGTTTGAAGGATTGAGCCTTGTCAATATCGATCAATACTCTTCCTTCCTTAAAGAACTCCTTAGCCTTCACCCTCAGTGATACATATTTACTTTTAGTAGTGACTGCTAACTGAGTCTTAGAAGTACTGAATTGTTCAATCAGCGCCACTACTGTCAAGTCACTCTTAGGGGTTTTGAGAGTCCTGTATTTCTTCAGAGTGGGGTCATAGTTCCCAGTGATTAGGTCTCCTTCGATCTCACTGGCTTTCTTCTTAGCCATGGCTCTAGCAGGTAGGCTATCTTTCCACCCTAGGGAGAGAGTAGGGCGTTTCCCTAAATAACTCCACCTCAGTCGTAACCACCCCTTATAGTCTTCCACCGTGACCTTAGTTCCCATGTTCTATTCTCGAATACCAATTTCGATACCAATCTTATGGGTACTAATCAGATACGTATGGGTTCTAGTGTCCACTGTTGTCCATACTGAACATAGAACCTATGTACAGAAGGATATTCCCAGATACAACAAAACTCCCTCTGGGAAGGAGTTTCAAGACAAGCCTATGATGAGGATTGAACTCATGACCTCACCCTTACCAAGGGTGTGCTCTACCACTGAGCTACATAGGCTAGTTGTGGATGGGCCGAGCTAGATTCGAACTAGCGTAGGCGTAGCCAGCGGATTTACAGTCCGCCCCCATTAACCACTCGGGCATCGACCCCCGCTCCACAAGAATTAATACTAGCGGGGTCTTGAGGGTTTGGCAAGGGGTAGAATCAAATTTCTTTGATCCCGTACTCTCACCTGAGTCTAAGCTCACTCTCATTTTCACGAACTCGCGGCTTCCATCATTTTCATGTACCAAATCGTGGTGACAATAAAAAAAGGATGAAAAACCAGTCAGGAGTATTTAAATAAACCAAAATCATTAGCAAAAACCACAGCCCGATACTTGAACTCGCAAGGAAACTTGGTAGCAGCAGACTCTTAAGATCACGGGGATTACACAGAGAGGTTGACGATCGCCCTGATGTAGTTAGAATTACTGAGCAGCGACTTGGCTTCCGGCTAAATTGCCTCAAGACTCTATGACTTATCCATGCAGCTACAGAGGATACACTTCATAGCTAGATGCTTATTTTTTAACCTGCCTTAGGCAGGAAAGTTCCGATCTTTTGACTTAGAGACCAGATAATAATTCAGACGGTGCGATCGTGAATGCCTCGATGATCAAAGACTAGCCATAGTCCATCGCACCCATCTCGATTGCTCTAGAGAACGCTACAATTCTTAGGGGATTCAGTGCATCGGCCTCGCGAGATGGGTGGACTGAATGCCGAGTCAGCACCAGACTGACATCTATTATTGTTTGTTGTGAGAGAGACCTGGAGCCTGTATGAAACGAGATGGCAAGTTAACTGACGTTCAATTGATTGTTCAACGGAGCGATCGGCAGAAAAATAAAAACTGGAAATCCAGGGGAGTCAAGCCCTTAATCTTATCGATCATCGTCTTGGGACTAGTTTCCTGTGCGTCCTCTAAACCGACATCGAATCCCTCCGTTGAAGTCACTCCTAGCCCCACACCTCTGCCCAGCGTAAAACCCTCGTCTAAACCTAAATCTAAACCTTCTGCGGCAGCTCCCAAATCTGGAACGGATGCGTCTCAATCTGCGGGTAGCGCTAGCGATTGGTACCCAACTGGTGATGGAGAAGCAGAGCCAGAATATACCCCTAAAAATAAAGCAATCAGACCTGCTGAAAAGCCTCAACCAACTGTTATCAAGCCAGCGCCTTCTGTCGAACCCGCCATCGCCCCCGAACCTCGCATGCAGGACTCTATTCCATCGGTTCAAACAACACCGCCTCTAAGGGCACCGATCGCCCCACAACCGGATTCAGATCCCGAACCCCCACCTGCACGCTAATGGTTGAATGTATGAACAAACTCGTCGTGAATCTTGCGGAATTGCGCGTATTTCACCCAATCAAATCTCAGTAGGTTTACTATTTGCTCACTATTCTCTAAAGGGATATTCTCTAAAGGGAATAGTAAGCAAATAGTAAATTTCGTTTTAGGTAAGGGCTGAGTTTTAGATGATCGTCCCTGAAAGTCGTCTGTTTTGTTCATTGGATGGTCTTAGTGCAAATATGCGCGCTAAGACCCGATCGTCTGTTTTGCAAGATCTAGGATTATTAGAAGCCGAGACCGTACCCGTTTTTGAGGAAGTCGTTCAGACGGCTGCTCATTTTACGGGTATGAAGATGGCGATGTTGACCGTAATCAATGGCGATCGTGAGCTATTAAAAGCAACCTTTGGGTTACTTCACTTAGGCTTAATGAACGAATTAGTTTGCCACCGTTTCATTGAATTACAGGATTCCTTTGGGACTCATGTCGTCGATAGTCATCAAGCTCTAGTTATTACCGATACCCACGCCCATCCTGCTTTTGCTCAAAGCCTGCTGACCCAACAGTACGGCATTCGCAGTTACATCGGAGTTCCGTTGGTGACGAGTGATGGAGCCTGTGTTGGCGTGCTTTCCGTATTGGATACTGAAATGCGGGAATTTAGTCTGCGGGAAATTGAATTTTTGATGATGACCGCTCGGTTCGCCATGAGTGATCATGAGCGTCGGCATAGTTTGAAACTAACCCCACGATCGGCCATTGTTCCTCTATCTCATCCCCCATCCGCATCTCAGACTGCCCCCCGGACAGACGACAGTGAAACTATCCCCCTGAAATTTAAACTGCTCGCTCACCTGACCCAAGAATTGCGGACCCCGTTGACTTCTGTTATTGGAATGGCCAGTGTTCTGACCCAAGAAATTTATGGTCCGTTGACGGCAAAGCAGCGGGAATATCTTGGGATAATTTACAACAGCGGGGACTATTTGTTGTCCTTGGTAAAGGAGATCGTGGAGCTATCACACCTAGACTTACAGTCACAGGAATTAAACCTGACATCAGTTGACATTGAAATGCTTTGTCAACAAGCGATCGCCACTTTACAACAAGCTGCCCAGCGACGGGATCAGGAAATTCGGCTGACGGTGGAACCGGGAAATCGGATTTGGAGTTTGGATAAAGAAAAGATGCGGCACATCCTGTATCACCTGATTTTTAGCGTCGTTCAGTCATCCAATGCCGGAAGCGTGGTTCATTTACATGCGGCTAATAAAATCTCTGGACTTCGCCTGACGTTGTGGGTGACGCATCCTTATTTAGAATTTATTCCCTATGGATCTAACTTAAATGAGTATGAGGCGCGTCTCGATCGATCGTCAAAAGATTCTTCCAATGCAACCGCAGTACTTAACTCGCTGCCCAGCAGTCTCGAAATGGGAGTCCAAGAACGATTGCCTTTTAATTTAGGATTTTTGTTAAGTCGTCAATTAGTTGGATTACATGGCGGCGAGATTCAGGTGCAAGCTCATGCTACTGGGGGCGATCGCTATGTGGTTACGGTGCCTCGTCTGACTATCTAGGTCCCATGAATCTACAACAATTTTCCGATAAATATAGAAATTTCTTCATCCCATAAATCAGCAACGCCCCGATCGCTTCGGGTATCCTTAATCATCCACAATTAAGATCTTGAATCAATCCATACATGTCCAGACATGTATGGATTGATAACTGATGGGTTATCAGGATTCCTGCGCTAAAATCTGACGGGCAAACCCAATTGCCTCATCTTGAGTTTCAATCAGTCCCTCTGCTCTAGCAATTTGCAGGGCCGCCAACAATCGACCAATTTGGGGACTCGGCGGCAAGCCTAGATGACTCATTAAATCTTGCCCCGAAAGAACTGGGACCGGATGGGCTACCACGTCTTCTGGATCCAGGTAGCGGTTGATTAGGGACCGTAATGCCGCCATTTCGATCCCGCTGGCTAATGCCTGCATGCACAAAGCTGGAAAAACTACGCCAACTTGTTGAAACAATGCGTACTGGGCGCGTCTACTGTCCGGAGCCTTTTCCAATAACGCCTGTAACTTGGGTAAAGTTTTCAGCACTGCTAGCACAGCATGAATTTCCGATCGGCTGTATTTAAGCTGCCAGAGCTGAGTTTCAGCCCTCGTCACATCATCAGGCATCAGGCTGGCCAGTTTCGCCATTGTCAGCCAACTACTTTTGCGGCCTCCTGACATCTCAACATTCTTTTTAGGTTCAGATTTACTGCTGGACTGGGCACGAATGGGCTGGCCAATCCGGTCATGAAGCAACGGCCAATCCGATTTCAACAGTTGAAATAGAGTCTCCATCCGATCGATTTTATCTAAGCTCGACAGCCCCGCAGACTCAAACCAACCCGACAGCAATCCCGCTTCCCATGCCGCTTTAAGTTGGGCGGGGCCACGGGAAGACGTGAGCAGATAGTGAAACTCGGATTGAACTCGCTCAGCCGCAATAGTCTGGAGGTGCGGGGCCAGTTTTCTAGCCGCCGCCGCTGTTTCCGGTTGCATGGTAAATCCAAGCTGTGCAGCCTGACGGTAAGCCCGTAGTAATCGTAGGGGATCTTCCGCCAGATTTTCGGCGCTCACCATACGTACAATGCAACGCTCTAGGTCAAGACAACCATTCAAGGGATCGATAAGTTCCAACGTGTGAGGATTGTAGGCGATCGCATTCATCGTGAAATCGCGTCGAAACAGATCTGCCTCAAGCGAATCGCCCACCTGTTGTGCAAAATCCGCCGTCCCTTGACGGAATACGACCCGCGCAATTTGGCGCTCCGCATCAAGCAATACGAAGCCTGCTCGATAGTGACGGGCGATCGTCGCTGCCGTCTCAACTGCGCCCTGAGGCATGACAAAATCTAAATCCAAATAGTCCGAATGTCGCTCTAAGAGAGCATCTCGCACACTTCCCCCAACCAGATGCGTCTCGGGAGGTAAAAAACTAATATCAAAAGGCCAAGTTTTAGGCGATAGTGCCGACGACCCAAGAGAATGTTGTTGCAAGACTGTCACGCGCTGTGCCAAAGCTAGTATTACCTACCGATAAATAAATTACAGATGAGCTTGAGTCGAGTGATGGAGCATCAAATTCAACATCAAGTTCAACAAACTTAGGTTCGATCAAAACCCAGATCGAATTCGCCTGAGTTAGAGTATCAAAAAACGTTGCCATTATATCTCCCCATCTCTTAGCCTCATATTCCAGGAGCAACCATGTGTATTTGCATTCACTGTCACTACGTCGATCGTTGCCTGACCTACAATGCCGTTGAATTACAACATCAGCAACCGCACCTGACCGAAACTCCAGATTTTGAACCCACTGAACCGAGCATCAATGTCAATATTCGTGAACAGAGGGACTTCATCGAAGTGGAGTGGGATGTCGTGGGATGTTTGAGTTTTTTCAAGGAGCAAGGGAAATGGTCCAGGCTGCGGCCTGGTGAGCTGATTCCGACCTGATGAGGATGCTGCCAATAGGTATCTAACCCCATTCAGATATAAATTGTAAAACCTGTGTCGTTTTTGGGAAGACTCGATAACAAGATGACACATCTGTAACAATTACATATTTTGTACATATTTTGAGATGGATTGCCTAGACCTTATGCATAGCCTCATCTTTAGCCCAATACTTAACCCAAAGCGTCCTGTCCCTAATTTAGCGGCTCTAACTCTCATCGGTTTGCTAGCCGCGACTGGGGTAGCTAATGCTCAATCTGTTGTCATTCAAGACGTGCCCGCCCAATCGACGACAGCCACCGTAACGGAAACGCTCAATGCGGCCAAAGAGAAATTCCAAGCCGGACAAAAAAGTTCACAAGATCGCCAGTATCGGGCCGCAATAGGTTACTACAACCAAGCGCTCCTGAAAAATCCTAGCTATACCGATGCCTATTATGGTCGGGCGATGGCCAAGGCTGCAATGGGCGATAAAGTAGGGGCGATCGGCGATTTGGGTGAAGTGTTACGGCTCGATCCTCAGCAGGCAACGGCCTTGGGACAACGGGCCAATCTCTATTATCAACTTGGTGACAAGCAAGCCGCTTCAACAGACTGGACGGCATCACTTCAGCTCGATCCGACCTTGACTTCTGTCCAGGTCAACCGCGCTTACGCCACCATGGAAGCGGGCAACCCACAGGCTGCATTGACGGAACTCGACCAAGTATTGCGTCTTAAGCCGACTGACGTAGCGGCTTTGATTAACCGGGCTTACGCGAAGCAGCAATTAGGCGATCGGAATGGTGCCCTATCTGACTTGGATCAAGCGCTTCAGGTTCAAGGTAATTCTCCTGAAGCCTATCTCAATCGAGGATTGATTTATCAGCAAATGGGGCGCGGGGGCGATGCCATTCAAGATTTGACGCTGGCGATTAAGGCTAAGCCTAACTATAGTGAAGCTTTTTATAATCGTGCCATTGCTTACACCACCGAGAGCAAATTTGATTTGGCGGTCGCAGATTTGACGAAAGTTATTGAACTTCAGCCAACCCGATCGGATGCGTTTTATCAGCGCGGATTACTTTACTCCATGGCCCGCAACCGATCGGCAGCGATTGAAGATTTTGAGCAAGTTCTGAAATTGCGTCCACAAGATGCCGAAACCTTTAAAGCCGTAGCCGATCTGCGGGCCGATAGTGGCGATTTGTCTGGAGCCTTAGAGGATTACAACCGTGCCCTGCAATTGAATCCAAACTTGGCTGATGCTTATGAAAGTCGTGGTAAAGTGCGCGGGAAAATGGGTGATTTCCCGGCTTCGATCGATGACTATACCCGCGTCATTGCCTTAGATACCCGTAATATCAGTGCGTTTTATCACCGAGGCCAAGCCCGCCAACAACTTGGGGACGGCATGGGTGCGATCGCCGATTATTCGGAAACCCTACGCCTCAATCCTCGTCATGCTGAAGCACTCTATAGCCGTGGAACTCTGATGGCTCAAACGGGACAGATGATGGCGGCAAAGAATGACTTGCAGCAAGCCAGTAAGCTTTATCTTCAGCAAGGAAAAGCGGAAGGCTATCGGACGACGTTAAGTTGGTTGAATAAATTTTAGAGTCTGAAGATAGTTGATTTAGTTAAGTTGATTCTTTTAATAAGTCTTCAACTAATAAGTCTTCAACAATCGTTACTAACTTTTGGGCTGCGCCAGGTTCTCCTCGAATCTGGCGCAGTTCTTTTTTCATGGCTTCGAGGCGTTCGGGATGATCTAGATAGCTTCGCACTTTTTCCGTAACTTGGTCTGGGGTCAGATGGCCGACCATTTCAGGAACAATAGATCGGCCTGCCCAAATATTTGGCCATGCTAAAAGACCGATTTTACGCAGTGCGATCGTGTTGATCGCCTTGGCAAACAGGGAGCCGATGCCTGGTAAGTTAGCCAAAATCCCTGGAATCCCGTTCCAAGCGCGCATGGCATCAAGTTGATTGGTTGGGAGCAGGATGATCATGGGAATGGCGAGTGCGCCAAGTTCTGCGGTGTTAGCTCCGATCGTGGTGAGACAGAGTGTGCAGCGGCGCAATGTGTTGTAGTGAGGCGTTCGAGGACCATCATCGCCAAGGGTTTTGAGTTCAATAGTGGTACCGCCGGAAGTTTCCAGCCAATCTCTAGGTAATTCTGAGGCTGATTCTGGGGCCGATTCTGGGGCCGATCGGTGGAGTTTTGCCGTTTTGCCGCCCATCATGGCAACGATCGGATTTTGTTCTGGGTCACCATAGTTCGCCAATTGTTCAACGGTTAAGGTGGGGGCTAAGGGCAAGACAAACTTCAAGTTGGGATAGAGGGCCTGGAGTTGGTCGGCGATCGCACACATAATTGGTACGCCTTGGGCCAGTTTGGCTGCTTTCGATCCTGGCAAAAGTCCAATTATCGGGTCCATTGACGAAACAATTGTCACATCTTCCACAGCGAAGGATGACATCAGATCGCCAACCACTACAAATTTATGGCGATCGTTAATTGGCGCATTCTCCACCAGTTTTTGCTTCATCACGGCAAACCGATCGACCCACCCTGTCCAAAGCGTCTCCCACTCTGCATAGACTAGAGTTTTGTACCCCAGCCGTCGCCCTAATATCACGGGAAACAACGGATCCCCTCCTAAAAAAAGCACAATCCCCTTGGATCGCCAATCCCATCGTGCCTCCGTTTTTCCCCACAGTAAAAATCGGAAAAAATAAGTCGCATCCTGAACCCGATCGACTTCTGGGTAGCTACGAGCAATTTCGCTTTCTTGACCACTCGCATTAGGACAAGGGGACAAAACCACTGAAATTCTGTACTGGCCTTCTCCAAACCGCTGACGAAGTTCTTGCACCACAGGTTTCACCCAAGTGCTGAGTTCACCGGGACCATTAGAAAGTATCAAGATATCGATCGAGGTCGATAGATTATAGGGAGTCTGAGTGTTGGTGGGGTTCACGGGCATGGGGATGAGTACTTTAAATAAAGGTGGTTAGATAAATTAAGAAACTCTTTAATTTAGCGATTCAAATCGATCGATCCCCCGGATTTTCACTGAAATGGCTGACGTGGGATCAGCGATTATCTGGAACTTTCCTGGAAGTCTAGTGAGATAGACTTAGTAAATCGCTGAAACGTGCCTTTCAACAAGCTAGTGAGATATTTTTATCAGCTAATCGCACCTAGTAGAGCGCTCGAAAGCTTGAGAAATCAGGCTATGACTAGATGAAACCGTTTGGGCTAACCCGATTGGCCTTATCTTCAAAAGAGTTTTGTAAACAGGGTGCAACTTGAAATAGAAAGGCTACAATCAAAGGCGAGAGTTACGATATATTCCATCTATGTAATCTCATTAGTCAGAATTTTGGCTCATCTAAACTAGGTTAAGGTATTCAATGATTCTACGGATGGCGCAATCTTAAAGTGAAATAGGTTTTTAGCGATTGACCTTATGAAGTATGAGGTCAAGGTCAGAAATCTGGTTTTCTATGCGCCATATCTAGCTTTAAATTATTGATTTTCTCGACTTACGATTTAGACTTTTGGGCATAACCGACTTATCTGACTGTGACGAATTCCTTGGAACTTCGACATTCTACTGACGTTAAAGAGCATGAGGAAAGCGGCATGGCCCAGCCAAACCAGGTAATCGATCGAGAATTTGAGTTAGAGACAGCTTCGGATGATGGCGACCAAGAGCCTGATATCTATGGCGGAGATGAAGATGATGACGAAGACACAGAAGCAGTTGAGCCTGTTGAAGCAGGGAAACCGGGCAAGAAAGGTGCTCGTAAACGTGTAGTTCCTAAGAAAAAACACTACACCGAAGATTCAATTCGTCTCTATCTCCAAGAAATTGGCCGGATTCGACTTCTCCGGGCTGATGAAGAAATCGAACTCGCTCGAAAAATTGCTGATTTACTAGAGTTAGAGCGCGTTCACGCCAAGCTTGAAGAGCAGCTACAACGCGAGCCTTCCGATCGCGAGTGGGCTGAAGAAGTGAGTATGCCTATTGTTCAGTTCCGCCATCGTCTCCATGTGGGTCGTCGTGCGAAGGACAAAATGGTGCAGTCCAACCTCAGACTGGTGGTTTCGATCGCGAAAAAGTATATGAACCGAGGTCTTTCTTTCCAAGATCTTATTCAGGAAGGAAGCTTAGGCTTGATTCGGGCAGCTGAAAAGTTTGACCACGAAAAGGGATACAAGTTCTCTACGTATGCAACTTGGTGGATCCGTCAGGCCATCACACGGGCAATAGCGGATCAATCTAGAACAATCCGTCTTCCAGTCCATTTGTACGAGACTATTTCTCGTATTAAGAAAACGACTAAGCTGTTGTCTCAGGAAATGGGTCGCAAGCCAACAGAGGAAGAAATTGCAACTCGGATGGAAATGACCATTGAAAAATTGCGGTTTATTGCGAAGTCAGCGCAATTGCCCATCTCTCTGGAAACACCCATTGGTAAAGAAGAAGATTCTCGTTTGGGCGACTTTATCGAGTCCGACGGTGAAACTCCTGAAGATCAAGTCTCGAAAAATCTTCTGCGCGAAGATCTTGAAGGCGTTCTTGCAACCCTTAGTCCCCGTGAGAAAGACGTACTTCGTCTTCGTTATGGTTTAGATGATGGTCGTATGAAAACCCTCGAAGAAATCGGCCAAATCTTCAATGTGACCCGCGAACGTATCCGCCAGATTGAAGCTAAAGCCCTTCGTAAGCTCCGCCATCCAAACCGTAATAGTGTCTTGAAAGAGTACATCCGGTAAATTTGTCGGCTGAACCTCAAGAATTTGGGCTTCTAGGGTTTCAAAATATAAAAAAGCGATCGTTTCCTAACCAGAGGCGATCGCTTTTTATATTCAACTTTATGGTGCTATTCAGAGTAAATTTGGCCAAAATAAAACGGGCCTTCGATCGCTCAAAGGTCCGTCAACACTTGCTTTTAAAGTTAACCGAACAGTCATATGCTCAACGACTACATTAAGCCAACAATTACATCAGGCCTAAGAACGCCAAAACACCTTTACTAGTTGCATATTCGGTTGCCAATGCTGCAACAAATCCGATCATTGCAAAACGGCCATTCCACAATTCAGCCTGTGATGTAAATCCAAATTTCCAAGCGTTACGATCAGCTGCGACGGGAGTTGCGATTGTCTTTTGAGTATCTACCATGGGGTTCACCTTGAGGGTATGAAGCGGTTCCTCTATAATGTAACGCATTGTTTCAGAAAGTGTCAAAGTGTAACGCATTTTTTTTTGATAAGCTTTTGACGATCGGATTCGAGGCGAGGTGACTTCGATCGCGTTGTGGGAGATTCGTGGGGGGCTGTCTATTTCAGGGTTCCGCGATCTATGATAAAGGCGACGAACCCTTTACTATTTGTGAAGAAGTATTAGTGATTGTTTCTGAATCCCCGACCGCACCACTCAAGCAACGATTTATCGATAAGGTCTTGTTCGGCCATCAGCCTTCCCCTGAGTTGCTGGCTATTTTGCTTGTGTACTTTGTTCAGGGCATTTTGGGGTTAGCTCGTCTTGCGGTGAGTTTTTTCTTGAAAGATGACCTCGCAATGGGTCCGGCTGAGATGTCGGCATTGATGGGGGTGGTGGCGATTCCTTGGATGGTGAAGCCGATTTATGGCTTTGTCTCTGATGGATTACCGATTTTTGGGTATCGACGGCGGCCTTATTTGGTGTTGTCGGGATTGTTGGGGGTTACGTCGTGGGTTGCGATGGCGACGGTGGTCGATAGTCCTATGACTGCGACGGCAGCGATCGCGGTTGGATCGTTGTCGATTGCGATGAGTGATGTGATTGTGGATTCGCTGGTTGTGGAGCGGGCTAGAGGTGAATCTGTGAGTGCGGCGGGTTCGTTGCAGTCGTTATGTTGGGGGGCGAGTGCGATTGGGGGATTGATTACGGCCTATTTTAGTGGCGCGTTGTTGCAGCAGTTTGATGTGAAGACGGTGTTTTTAATTACGGCGACGTTTCCGTTGATTGTGGCGGCGGTGGCTTGGTTGATTGCGGAGGAGCGATCGAGTGGGCGATCGGATTGGGCTGAGGTTAGGGGGCAGTTGTCCCAATTGAAGGCGGCGGTGAGTCAAAAAAGTATTTGGTTGCCGACTGCATTTTTGTTCCTGTGGCAGGCGATGCCAAGTGAGGAGTCGGCATTTTTCTATTTTTATACAAATGAATTGGGATTTCAGCCGGATTTTTTGGGCCGGGTCCGTTTGGTGACGAGTTTTGCTGCGATTGTGGGCATTTGGGTATTCCAAAGATTTCTCAAGACGGTTCCATTTCGTGTGATTTTTGGATGGTCTACGGTGATTGCTTCGATGCTGGGATTGTCGATGCTGATTTTGGTGACGCATTACAATCGAACATTAGGAATTAGCGATCAATGGTTTAGTTTGGGCGATAGTTTGATTTTGACGGTGATGGGAAAAATTGCGTTCATGCCTGTATTGGTATTGGCCGCAAGATTATGTCCGGCGGGTGTTGAGGCTACGTTGTTTGCATTGTTGATGTCAGTGGTAAATTTTTCGGGTTTTGTGTCTTATCAATTAGGCGCTTTATTAATGAAATATTTGCATGTGACAGAGAGCAATTTTGAACAATTGTGGCTATTGGTTTTGATTACGAATCTCATTGGACTATTGCCGTTGCCATTGTTGGGATGGTTGCCGGGAGAGTCGGAGTTGCCGATGAAAGAGATGGTGGAAGTTGTTGAGAAACCGATCGTGTAGTTTTCTGTCTTGATTGGATTCGACGATCGAGAATGAGAAGGTTACGATCGAAGCCACGTTTCCTCAAAATTGCAAGAATAATGAACTCCAAAAAATGGCTAACACCAAATTTAGTTATAAGTTTAACAACGCTGACGTTGATGGTTATCTAAATTGGGAAAGTACGGTTCCTTTACACGGCATTTGCGAATGGTTGGGTTCCCAAAACCAGTCAATTTGTTTAAAACTCGCCATACAAGATATTCCTGAACCCCATTGCGTTCATAGGCTGCTTTTTGGTCGCCCAAATCAATAGACCTCCTGCGAAAGTATCATGAAATCGTCTGTTCTAAAGATAAACTAAGCTCATAATTGTAAATCCCTGCAATTAAATTTAACCTTAATCCAAATCTCCTTCTCCTGTTTCGATACCTAGAAGAGAGTATTC
>JAPLHZ010000041.1 GCA_026389365.1 Cyanobacteriota bacterium | reverse complement strand
TGGTCCACTTTGATGAGATAGGACTGCGGGTGAAGGGGAGATTAATGTGGTTGCATGTCGCCTGTAACCCGGAATTGACGGCTTACTTTTTGCACGAAAAACGGGGACAGGACGCGATGAATGCGATGCACACTGATGCCGACGTATCCCGGCATCAGTGTGCATGATGGCTTGCGCAGTTATGCCAGCTATCCCAGCACTCATGCACTCTGTAATGCCCATCATTTACGGGAACTACGGTTCATTGTGGAACGGTAGCGCCAATATCAATCCATTCTGGCAGCAGGTCTGACGGAGAATCCACCACCGCCCATGGATCCTGACCGACCGAAAAAACGCATTGAAGGCGCACAACAGTTTTGTCGAATTCGGGGATATATCTCCACCCTCCGGAAGCAAGGGATACCAGTCTTGGATGCACTAAAACAGGTTT
The DNA here is from genome assembly GCA_026389365.1 of Cyanobacteriota bacterium. Taxonomy (GTDB): domain Bacteria; phylum Cyanobacteriota; class Cyanobacteriia; order Leptolyngbyales; family Leptolyngbyaceae; genus JAAFJU01. Next base: position 17,033 of record JAPLHZ010000041.1, on the reverse strand, counting down.
TTATGAAAACCCCGATTCTTCCTGCACTCTAACCTGAGTAGTTACCCTCCAAGACAGTTTAGACTGCAAATATGACCTTTTGAAGCAGAAGGAATTTGCGTTAGATACCGAAGCGCAGGTAACGAAGGGCGAAGTTCGATTGCTGATTAAGCAGTTGAAGCAGGAGATCGTTGAAGTTGAATGGGAGTATGCGCAACGACTAGCGCAGCAGATCAAACGATCGGACGACTTGCCTGAACCGATCGCACTGACGATCGTGGGTGAGTTGGTGGATGAACTGGAGCTGATCCAGCCGAAGACGGATGAAATGCGATCGATGTTGCAAGAGATTTTGGCAGAGTTGCGAAAGCCCGGAGTGCCTGCTGCGGCGAAGTTAAAGGTGGCGATTCCGTTGGTGCCGGGTTTTGTGGCGATCGAGCTTGAGGGTGATGCGGAAAGTGTGGTGCGGCAGTTGTTTCCGACGTTTGTACGCGCTTATGAGGGTGTGAAGGCGATCGCGAATCAGCCGGGAAAGCCGTAGCCCTTGGGACTCAGCCTGATGTAACCGTGGGGCGGTTGGTTGGGGCGGAGCAGATTCGGGAGGTGCCGTTGTGGGTGGGACGCGATCGGCTGCTTGAGGATCTGCGGGATGAACTGCTGGTGCAGCGGCGGAAGGTGCTGGTGCTGGTGGGGCAGGGTGGAATTGGGAAGACGAGTTTGGCGGTGAAGCTGTTGGAGGCTTGCGGGGTTGAGGTGCGGACTCAGCGCTTGACTTCGGCTTGTGCGTTTGGGCGAGTGGTGTATGTGCGGGTGCAGGAGGGGTTGAGTTTTGATGGGGTGGTGAGTGAGTTGGCGCGGGGGCTGGAGGTGTCGCTGTCTGATGGGATGCTGCCGGGACAGACGATCGATGCGCTGATCGGTGGGTTGCAACGATCGCACTGTTTGTTGGTGTTGGATAACTTGGAGGATTTGCTGGCGGCGGGGAAGGCGTTGTCGGTTGAGTGGGGACAGTTGTTATGGGCGTTGGTCGATCGGAGTCATCAGTCGCAGGTGGTGATTACGAGTCGGGAGGTTCCGATCGATTTGGCGGATCCCAGGGATATGAGTGGGATTCCAAGTTCGGTGTCGGTGCGGCTGGAACGGGTGGATGGCATTGATGAGGATGCGAGTGTAGAACTTTTGCGTAAGCTAAGGCTGCGGGATAGTGAGGCGGATTTGAAGTGGGTGGCGGCTCGGGTGGCGGGACAGGTGCAGGTATTGACGTTGCTAGCGAAGTGGGCGCGGAAACCGGGGATGTTGCGGCAACGACCGGAACTAGTGACGGCGGATGCAAAACCGATTTTGAAGGTGCAGGTTGCTAAGCTGAGGGAAGCGGCGCGGGAGTTGTTGAAGCGGATGTGTATGTTGCGGGTGGGGATTGAGCTTCAGGGGCTGACGTTTTTGCGGTTGTATCAGGATGATGAATCGGAAACGGGTCGGTTTTGGATGGCTGCGGAGATTCAGTTTCCTGTTGAGTTTGAAATTTCAGAAATTGATGAGACGCAGGAATTGGTTAATGAGTTAGTGAATGTTTCGTTAGTCGATGAGCAATATGATGAGAAGTCCTGTTCTGAGAACTACAGACTCCATCGCGTGATCATGGAATTTATGCAAGCTGAGTATGCTTTGGAATTGCCAGAGCTAATCAAAAGTGTGTACTCATTTTATCGTTCTGGAACAGAACTCAATAAGCCGAAAACCCTTGAAGATCTACGTCCTCTTCTAGAAGCACAGCATTTTGCATTCCAACTCGGTAACTACGAAGAAGCTGAAACGCTGGTTTATCAAATAGAACATTATTTAAAGCCGTGGGGACATTGGACGCTGTTGCAGACACTTTACAAGCAACTCGTCGATCGTATTCCTGAATCGTCTCAGCCCTATATCTTGCAACGCTTAGGCTCACGAGAAAGAGATTGGGGAAATTGGAATCAAGCAGAAACCTACTATCGTGATGGCTTGAAGTTGGCTGAGAAACATAAAGATAGAAGTCTGATTGCAGGAATCACGGGACAACTGGGCGATATCGAACGCAATCGCGGAAACTGGGACGCGGCGGAACGACTCTATCGACAATACCAACAAATATGCGAAGAATTGGGCGATCGATCGGGCATCGCTTGGTCTACGAGCGATCGAGGCGCAAATGAACTGGGACGTGGAAATATAGACTTAGCAGAATCATTACTGATTAGACTTAATCGGAAATAGGGTTTTGCGAATTTACAGCCCTTGCCTAGCAAGGCTTTGAATCTCTAAAAAATAATTTCCGATAATGTTTATTGAATCATTAAATCAATCTACATCACTTGGAATGAAAGATTTAATGGCTGAAACAAACGGGCATCTCGCCCAACTCTACCACGCCAAAAACAACCCTGAGCTAGCCCAACAGCACTATACGATCGCCCATCAACTGTTCACTCAACTCGGCGCAGCGAAGCAAATTGAGAAGTTAGAATTGGGAATGAAGAATTGGGAATGAAAGAGCTTGGAGTGGGATGAGGTGCGATCGTTTGTGAGATAAGAAGGCGATCGTACTCAAAACGTACCAAATTTGATACAATCAGTTCATGGATAGAGACTCCCCCCTTCCCGTCGTGTTTTACCAAAGCCTTTCTGGGCGAGAACCCGTTCGTGAATGGCTCAAATCCTTATTGACCGAAGACCGAAAGCTCATCGGAGAAGACATCAAAACCGTCCAGTATGGTTTTCCACTCGGAATGCCCCTCGTCCGTAAGCTCAAACCCAAACTCTGGGAGATTCGATCGACTCTTCCCGATCGGATTGCTCGCACCCTGTTCACGATCGATAAAGACCACATCATTCTTTTGCACGGATTCATTAAAAAGTCCCAAAAAACACCCGCAGAAGATCTAGACCTCGCTCTCAAACGTATTGCTAACCTGGAGGATAATCAGCGATGAACCCACATATTGGTAGTAACTTCGATGACTTTTTAGAAGAAGAGGGCATTCTCGCAGAAGTCGAACGTGTCGCCTGGAAACGAGTGATTGCCTTCCAAATTTCTCAACTCATGGAAGAACAAAAACTCACCAAAACCGATATGGCAAACCAAATGAAAACCAGCCGTGCAGCCCTCGATCGGCTCCTCGATCCTCAAAATGGATCAGCAACCTTAAACACCCTAGAACAAGCCGCTACCGTTCTTGGAAAGCGATTACGAATTGAGCTGATTTAACTCAGACCCCGTGAAATCAGGTTGATGAGGTGCGATCGTTAGCGAAACCTTTTGAGAATCGTTGGTCTACGATCGATGCGATATAATGACCCGTAACCTTTTAAATCAAGGTGCCGTCATGTCAACGATTAAACAACGACTTCTAGACGCGATCGATCGATCCCCTATTGCAGAACTAGAAAGTACCCTTCTCTTTCTAGAAAATCGATTGACCCTAAACCGGCTTCCTAACGACTATCCCGAAAAAACCGTCAATATCTTGAAACACCTTGCAAAGAATAATGCCTGCGCAAATATCGAAGATCCGATCGCATGGCAAACCGAACAGAGAACCGATCGACCTTTACCGGGAAGAGATGATTAATGCTTCTGGACTAACCTAATCATCTACGCCTCAAAACCGGAATACGACAACCTTCGTGACTGGATGAGCCGTCACCCAATCTGCGTCTCCGCACTCAGCCAACTTGAAGTTCTCGGCTATCATCGTCTGACTCCAGAAGACCAGAGTTTTTTTGTCGATTTTTTCTCAGCCTTACCCGTCACACCTGAAGTGATTGATCAAGCGATCGCCCTTCGACAACAGCGAAAGATGAGCTTAGGTGATGCCACGATCGCAGCCACCGCATTGGTCAACAATCTCCCGATCGCAACCCATAACGTTTCAGATTTTCGATGGATTCCTACTTTAGTGGTCATTGATCCGATTAACAAACTTTAGAATCTAGAAATCGATCGCCCATCCACTGTGTACTCAACTCGGCGCGAAGGGGGAAATTGAGAAGTTAGAATTGAGAATGGAGAATTGGCAATGAAAGAGATTGGAGTGGGATGAGGTGCGATCGTACTCCTCAATAATCGCGATCAAATCTTCCGCCGCTACATCGTCTAGTTCCGACTTACTATAAATTGTCAGCAACAACGTTTTGTCAGCAGTTTTGAGATAGTAGATCACCCGATACCCACCACTTTTCCCTTTCTGATTATCAGAATTCTTGACCCGAACCTTAAAAACTGAATACCCCGTCCCGACAACCTGATCGCCCGATGTTTCACCATTCTCAAGCTGTTCAAGCAGAGGGTCTACGTCTTTGAGTACATTGCGATACTTCTTCTTTAGACTACGGGTATTGCGATTAAACGTCGGGGAGGCAATCACTTCAATCATCTAAAGAATCTTGCGCCTCTAGTTCAGCCCAAAGCTGTCTGACCGGAATCCCCTGTCCCGTCATTGCCTCATGCCAAGCCTGCCGAAAATCAGTCAACACCTCCGACTTTGGCGTATCGTCAGCCAACGGATCGATCTCGATCGTCTTTTCACTACGAAACATTAAGGACTCCAAAAAATCTGCAACCTGTTGAAGATATTCATCAGGACAGATATCCAGCTTTTGTTTGAGACTATCGCGGCTGATCATGGCTTAATATTATAGGTCAGATAATTGTAATTTTAGATCATAAAGCCAACAGTTGACGATCGCCCATCCACTGTGTACTCAACTCGGCGCGGGAAATTGAGAAGTTAGAATTGGGAATGAAAGAGATTGGAATGTGATGAAGCCGGATCAGTGAATGGGAAGGGCGCATAGCTACTATGCCCTTGAGAAAAATGCCCTTGAGAAAAATGCCCTTGAGAAAATGATCATTTAGTCAGGATATCGATATATTCTCTCGTCACTGTCATCCATATGTCTAGCTGAATACTTTTTAAAGACGGAAAGATCGCTAACTTTGGGAATATCTATTTCTCAAAGCCATGCTTACCAAAGATCAAACCTACTATACAGTCAATAACTTAACGGCTGAATCCGCATTACAAAAACTGAAAGAAGGTAATGAACGCTATGTTCTCGATCATGTGGAGCATCCCCATGAAGGTGCCCAACATCGAGTTGATATATCTAAAGGTCAGCATCCCTTTGCAATTATTTTAGGCTGTGCCGATTCCCGCGTAGTCCCCGAACTCATCTTTGATCAAGGTGTTGGTGATTTATTTATGTTGAGAGTTGCAGGGCACATAGCTGACGATGCTGTGATTGCTAGTATTGAATTTGCGGTTGAGCATCTAGGAACGCGGCTAGTCATCGTACTCGGACATGAAAGATGTGGGGCAGTGATGGCAGCGATCGCCCATGTATTTTCAGAAGGAAAGCTCAACTCATTGATTAGTTACATAGAGCCTGCGGTAAAGGCGGGGCAAGAAATTAAGGGGGATGTCATTACTAATACTGCAAAAGCCCATGTAAATCTAATAGTGGAAACTATCAAAACTACTGAACCAATATTATCCCATGAAGTAAAGAATGGAACCTTGAAAATTATTCCTGCTTATTACCGATTAGCAACAGGGAACGTGGATTTTTTATGAAACATGGCGGTAACGCGATCGCCCCTTCCAACCAAAATAATCCGATCGTCTTTACGAATTTTCCTCTACATTGGTTGTAATAGAAAGAGGACGCTGTTGAGGGACTAACGAATGGGATTGCGAACCTGGGTGAAACGGCGATTTGGGAAAAAGGATGTTCAACCCATGTCCTATGCGTTGCGTCCGGATCCTTTTGCGCAGATTCCACAGACGATCGATCGCGTCTTTGATGATCAGAAAAATGAATGGTCGCCCGTTGAGGAACCTGCGGGGAATTTGATTGAGTTGGCAGAGCAATGGTTTGACTCCGGATTGCAGAAGTACATGCAAGGGGATATGTTGGGTGCAACTCAGGATTGGGAAAAAGCGATCGAAATCAAACCCGACGACCACAAAGCTTGGAATAACCGTGGGCTTTCGCTGAATGATTTAGGTCGAAAAGAAGAGGCGATCGCGTCCTACGAAAAAGCGATCGAAATCAAACCCGACTACCACGAAGCTTGGTATAACCGAGGGCTTTCGCTGTCTGCATTAGGCCGAAAAGAAGAGGCGATCGCGTCCTACGAAAAAGCGATCGAATTCAAACCCGATTTATACGAAGCTTGGAATAACCGAGGGCTTTCGCTGGATGATTTAGGCCGAAAAGAAGAGGCGATCGCGTCCTACGAAAAAGCGATCGAAATCAAACCCGACTACCACGAAGCTTGGTATAACCGTGGGAATTCGCTGTTTGCATTAGGCCGAAAAGAAGAGGCGATCGCGTCCTACGAAAAAGCGATCGAAATCAAACCCGACTACCACGCAGCTTGGAATAACCGAGGGCTTTCGCTGGATGATTTAGGCCGAAAAGAAGAGGCGATCGCGTCCTACGAAAAAGCGATCGAATTTAAACCCGACTTATATGCAGCTTGGTCCAACCGTGGGATTGCTGCTTCCAGTTCTCGCTCCAGCAGCCCCTATGCTTTACCCATTATTCTCAATCAACGTCCTGCGAACCTCCATCATAAGCATCCCGAACTCAGCCAGCGCGGCTACGAGGGGCAAGTCGCAAGCCTCACCGTCGGATTAACCTATTGCCCTGCGGAAACCCATCCTCTCGGTCACGGCTTTCTCCAGCGCGAACTGGGAGATACTCATTTCAAAGCCAAACAATTCTCAAAAGCCTTCAAAGCCTACCAAATCGCCCTCACCGTCCTAACCGAATCAGACTTCCCCGAAGAACGCCTCCTCACCCTCCAGCAAATCATTCGTCTCGCCCTCACCCAAAACAATCTCCCCGCCGCCCGCCACTACCAAACCCAAGGCACCCCCCTCTACGAAACCCTCCGCACCCAAGCCCAAAACAAACGCACCTTTGAAGCCAAATTCAGCACCTTCCGCCTCACCGAAATCGATCTCCTCATCGGCGAAAATGAACCTACCCGCGCCTTACAACAAGCCGAATTCTACAAAACCCGCGCCCTCACCTGGTTGCTCGATCCCCAGCCGAACCGCCCCCCAGCCCCCAATTCTGGGGGAGCCGACCCAAAGAATCTTGTTCAAAGTCCCCCAGAATTGGGGGATTTAGGGGGCGAAAGGATTAACAACGAAAACCGTTGGCAAAGCCTCTCTGACAGAGAATCGATCGTCTACTGGCACCAATCCACCGATCGCATCACCACCTTCATCCTCACTAACGACAACGCAGAACCAATCGTCCTAGACTGCGATCGACAACAGCAACACAAACACTTCACAGCATGGAAAGACAAATGGGATAAAGATTATGATGATTATCGATCGAAGAAATCAGAAACACAATCGGATCATCCCTGGCGACAACAGATGCGCGATCGGTTGAAACAACTTGCGGAAATTCTAGAAATAGACGCGATCGAACAGCATCTAAAAAATACCGAAACGCTAATTCTCATTCCCCACCGCGATCTCCACCGCTATCCCATCCACGCACTTTTCGATCGCCCCACCACCCACGCCCCCAGCCTCCAATCGATCGATCGGGTGTCGCATCCCGCGCCCTCTTCAGATCGCCCATTCCTTCTGCTAATCGATGACCCCGATCGCTCTTCCCGCCTGCCCGATCATCGCCCCATGCCCTTCGCCCAAATTGAAAGCGCCATCATCCAACAACTCATAGAACCCAACGCAACTCACATCAATCACACCAACGCCACCCACAACACCATCCTTCAACAACTCACACAGCAAAACCATCGCTATTTCCACTTCATCGGACACGCCGAACACGACTTCCAAACCCCCGAAAACTCCGCCCTCGATCTCTGCGATCGTCCCCTAACCGCCAAAACGATCGCCAACCTCAACCTCTCTCACCTTCACCTCGCAACCCTTTCCTCCTGCGAAACCTCGATCGTCTCCACTGAAAACCATACCGAATATCTCGGACTCACCAGCGCCTTCCTCTGCGCCGGAACCCAAACCATTCTCAGCACCCTTTGGCAAGTCGAAGAAATCGCCAGCGCCTGGTTCATGATTCACTTCCACCAACTCATCAAAACCGGACTATCCCCCGCGATCGCCCTGACCCACACTCAAACCTGGATGCAAACCGTCACCTGGCAAGAATTTACCCACTGGCTAGAGGAGCTTCGCCAACTTCCTGGACTGCCGAGTTTCCCGATCGATCGACTCGAATCCCGGATTCAAAACATCTTACAAAATGGCGATACAATAGACCCAAACCAACCGACCGAATACTGCCACCCTATTCATTGGGCTGCATTCATTCTCACCGGACAAGGCTAACCCTATGAACTTTCCACCCAACAACAGCATCAACATCGAAGCCCTCATGCTGGCCCTCTCTCAGCAAGATGAATCGCTTTCTGAAGACATTGAACGATCGATCGATCGCCTTAAAGACGCTGCATTTGTGAAAGGTGATGTAGAAGCCTCCGAACAAATGCGTGAAGTCATCAGCCAATCTCCTGAATTGGATGCATCCTACAAAGCCGCCGATCGCTATCTCGACAGTCAACACAACGCCCAACATCGAACCAAAGCCCTCGCCGCGACCTTTCCAAACCCCGATCGGCTTCAATGGATCTTTTATAACCAAATCTTGAATAGCCAGGATTGGGTCAATCAAGTCAAGACAGTTGCACTCAAAAAACAATCGACAAAAACGATTTGGGATAATTTTGATCAAATCGCCATCATGGGTGCAGGCGGCGCGTTTCTAGGATCTGCCTTGGCCCAGCTCTTCGGCGGTGGCCTTCTCCATCTCATCGGTGCCATCATCGGTGCGATCGTCGGAATTGCCTATGGTCTCTCCCTACTCAATCCTGCAAATCGCCCTCGTCGCCGCTCTTAGCCTCATGATTTCGTTGAACTTTAAAATTCCGCTTGATCCCAAAACCTACTGGTTGCTGTGGTTTGTCACTTGGGCCGTGGTAATCGCGTTAGCATCTCGCCGTCGATCGAAATCCAACCTGCCAATCGATCAGATTATTCCGGTTTCCGGCTTTGCCCTAGTCAGCGTCTTCTCTTTGACCAAAGTCCTCATCCAAGTGTACAACTTCCATCCTGAACTCCAAGAAAAGCTAGACCTAGACGGGATTACCGCAATCAGCATCAGTTGCGTTTTAGGAATCGCCTTCGCCGTCAAAGAACTGCGAAAGCTCTTTTAATCCCTAAATTCCACTGATTACAGGAAGTTGTATAATCCCAAAATTCGATTATTGATCCGTTGAAAGTAGAGACTTCAGAAATAGTTTAAGATCAAAGGGGAAGACCATATAACAAGCCCGTTGCACACCGATCGAATCAAGTAGATTGGGTGAATCCAAAAAATTACTAGCGGCGAGTGAACGGGAACATGAATCCCAAATTCGTGCCCAAGTTGAAGAAGAGAATCATGGGAAAATTGTCGCGATCGATCTCGAAACTGGAGCCTTTGAGGTGGATGCAAGTGAACTCGCTGCCTGCGATCGTGAACTCAAATGCTTAATACTTAAATACTTAATAAAGATGACAATCGGGCGATCGAAGTCGTTTCAAATGCTCAAGGCGACAATTGAAAAAGTGATAATCCAACTTACAGTAATCATGAACTTTCGCATGGGTCAACGCGATCGCCCAAGACCAAATGTGAGACACCTGAGTAAATGCTCTTAAACTCTCCAACTCCCACTTCTCCAAGGAAGATACCGCCTGATAGCCTGCCAAAAACGCCGATCGGACCTTAATACTAACGCCGCCCCGTACAGCCACCTGAAAAAACTTCGCCACCTCAAACGCTCGCCAACCATAGCCGCACTGATCAAAATCAAACATCATTAACCGATCGTCCCGCGTAAAATGCACATTCCCACTATGGGGATCGCCCCAACACATGACCCAATAGGGAAAGTCAGTCGGATGTTTTGCCAATTCGGTCATCAACTGATCAGCCGTATGAACCAAATTAGAGCGGTCATACTGATGGTCCGACATAAACGGCAGGATAGTCTCGATCGATCGGGCCAGTAAAAAATCTAACGTTAAATCAGGCCGAGAAAACTGACTCTCAAATTTTGGCGTAACTCCATGTAACTCCGCAACTGTTTTACCCAAGGTATAGCTTTGCGCGGGGTTCAAATCGCCGATCGCAATACAACCGGGCGCATAAATAAACAAAGCAGCATAGCGATCGCCTTCCGGAGCCTGAATCGAAATCCATAACTCGCCATCCTTCGTCCTTAACGGATAAGCAACTGGAATCTGAGTCTGGTTCAAAAACTCTAGTAACTCCAACTCAAACGCGACTTCACACTCCGATCGCCAATGGGCATGGGATACCCGCAACACATACTGCGCCGTCTGGGTCTCCACCAAATACACATCACTTAGTCCCCGTCGCCAAAACTGACAACTCAAAATGGTCCCAATCTTGTATTGAGAAAGCAACTGCTGAGTTAACGCTCCGCAGGAAAGCGTCGAATAAGTGACCGGGAACAGCATTGATGTCATCTGCCGATCATCAGTTAAAACACAGCATCAAACTGTATCGTATGTGACAACAGCTAGATAATTTATAACGGGAGATAATTCATCAAGCTATTCAGACTTCAAACCTTTCGCAATTCGTCCCAGATCCATTTTTTCATCGATCGATACCCGTGACGGCGACCCGCTGATAATGCCTTCAAAATTTCGGAAAGAATCTTTAATTTCGGGTCCATTGCTGCTGATGGTGTATTCACGAATTCCTTTGTCATGGGCCGAACCACGCATTTTAAACACATTCAACGCCCGCGACATTTCACCTCGAATTTCGACGTAATGCAACATCAAAATAGTGTCTGTAATGGTGGAAATGTGGGAGTCGGTGATGGAATGAGACCCCATGAATTGATCCGTTGTATTCGTGAAGAAACCTGTAATTTCTTCTTGTTTTGCAAAGCCTGTGACCCCAATGACAAACTGGCGGAAGGAATTATTACTAACCCCTCGTGCTAAGGCCGATAGAGAATCTATGGCGATGCGGGTCGGCTTAAATTCTGCAATTTCCGACTTAATCATTTGCAAATGATCTTCCAAACCCGCAGACTCTGGATAGGCACAAATAATTTTCAAGAGTCCACGTCGTTCAAAGTCCTCAAAATCAGTCCCCCAAGAGCTGGCGTTTCGGGAAAGCTGGGCGCGAGATTCTTCATAAGCAAACATAATGGCCCGTTCACCCTGCATACAGCCCTGTTGAATGAACTTACTGACCAGTAAGGTTTTTCCAGTTCCCGTGGCTCCTGTGGCCAGAATGATGGAGTCCTTGAAGAAGCCGCCGCCACACATCGCGTCTAGCTTCTCAACACCAGACGATACGCGAACATTCGACGATTTCTGGGTCAGGCGCATAGCTCCTAATGGGAAGATATTCATGCCGTAGGTGGTGATGGTGAAGGGATATTCCCCCTTCATATGGGTGGTGCCCCGTAATTTTAGAATTTCAATAGTGCGACGACGACGTTCCCCTTCTAGGACATTCCGTACAATGACGACATTATCGGCAACAAATTCTTCAACGCCAAAGCGAGCGACTTGACCGTATTCTTCAGTGCGCTCCGTGGTGATGATGGTAGTAACGCCAAGGTGCTTCAGCCGCGAGACTAATCTTAAAATTTCACGACGGACCAGCGAGGCGGAGTCATATTGCTGAAATAGGGCGGTGACGGAATCTATTGACACCCGTTTAGCTTTGTATTTTCGGATAGCATACTGAATCCGCTCGATTAAGGCTGAAAAATCAAAATTGCCGACGACTTCCTGACCTTCAGGATCCGGGGATGCGTCTAAAATGAACAATTTTCCTTCATCAATTAGCTTCTGCAAATCCCAACCAAAACTTACGGCATTTTTGATAATGTCGCTGGCGGTCTCTTCAAAGGTGACAAATACGCCTGAATCATCAAAATGCTCAATGCCATTGTACAAAAATTGCATGGCGAGGAGAGTTTTCCCGGTCCCCGACGTGCCGCTAACGAGACTAGTCCTGCCAATGGGGAACCCACCATGGCTAATGTCATCGAAGCCCTCGATCATCGTCCTGATTTTTTGGACTCCTAATGATTCAAGGTTTTTCTTCGGTTCGGATTGAGAAATCGGTTCCATAAAACTTACAGTTGTTTTCGCTAAATTATATTGGTAATGGTTAAAGCATTATATTCTGCAAACCTTACCACTGTTTAATACTAGGGAAGGTCTAGACATAGATTCTTCTCGTTTGATGGCGTTTTATCTCGTTTACTAACGTTTTTCTATCGAGCCTCGCACTATTGTTTCACGATTCCCTATTTCACGCCCACTATTGCTCGTCCCAAGCTTTATTTTGGTTGTCTTGAAGCTCTTCATAAAGCAAGTCCAATCCAATTAGAACGCGTTCACGATCGCTCAGGTCGCCAATAATTCGTCGCACAGGTGGGGGTAATATTTTTGCTAGGGTGGGAGTAGCCAGAATTTTATCTTCTTCCGCTAGTTGAGGATTTTTCAGGACATCGATTACTTTGAGAGCATAGACTCCTTGAAATTCCTGCTCCAAAATTTCGTTTAGGGTTTTGAGGGCTTGGAGTGAATTGGGAGTGTTTCCGGCCACGTAGAGCTTGAGAACGTAGACTTTTCGAGTATTTTGCATAAGTGGTCTCTAGAGGGAGGCGGGATGAGTGGATTCCTTGGGAATCGATCGGCGATACATTTCACAGAGGTGCGCCAGGGTGTCGATGAGAGTCAACCGATAATCCAGAACGATGTCTTCACTACGGCCTTCCAATTTTAGCTGCTTCGCGAATTCATCCATCACGTCCATGTGGATCTCCACCACTTGGGACACAGGAAGATCCGCAAAGAAGGCCATGTCGATGTAGGCATCAATCTGCTGATTAATATCCCCATACGCATTGAAATATCCCAATACAATACCGCGATAATCTGCTTTAAGTTCTGCCAAAATCTCTATCTGTTGCTCTGGGGGGAGGTTCCGCAGATAGGCTTTGGAGTTGCGCTTGTAGTAGACCCCGAGATAGCCGAGGCGTTCCTTTAGTTTTTCTGAGAGTCGCTGTTGTTGGCTGGTCAGAGAGGCTTGGACATTTTTTGTTTCAGCATCGTCTCGTACATACCCACCCATTTCTGCTCCTAGCTCATCCGTCAGCTCGGTGTCTGCTAAAACTCCGGCTGGGGATAGGTGCAGAAAGGCTTCGATCGCTTCATTGAGCGCTACGGGAACGGTGTTGAGACGATCGAGGCTCAAGCGAATTTCAGCTTCGTGGCATAGGACTGTGGGCACTTCGGGAGCTTTGTCTTGAAGAATGACGGTAGGCAATAAGGTGACATTTTCACTGAGCCAATTGACGAGACCGTTTAAGGCCGGACTTTCCTGAAGCAAGAGACAATCAACTTGTTGAGCGCTTTTCTCTAAAATTCTCAGGAGTTCAGACTGAGACTGAGGTTGAATCAGCGTATAACTTGTTTTGGGCAAAAAATCAATTAAATGGTCCCAATACGATCGCCCCGCTAAAAAGCAGCATACCGAGAGTTTTGCTTCAGAGGTAGAGGAGGGAAACATGGGATCAGTGAGATCGGTCACGGTGAAATTAACTTTTTTTTAACATTTATATCTAACATCTTAAGTCTGAAGTGATCATAACGGTTTCTGAAATAGGACTGAAACATCGAGATAATGATTTCCCTTATGTTTTATCTGACTCATATCTGATTTTTTATCTGATTTTTGGCTACATCCATCCGTTTCCTGGTCCCTGCACGCTATGAACCCTATTTTCCCCTCTGGTGACTGGGCAGAGTCAACTCTGGTACGGTTGCTGGAACCGTTGCCGTTGCCGTCGCTCCTATTGTGTAGAGATTCGCCCGATCGGAGTTATCCCAATCCCGCTTGGTCTAAGTTCGTGGGTGGATTTGTAGAGGCGTTTGCGGGGGGGAGTTTAGAGCGTTTGCTTGCGGTGGGCGCTGTTTTTCCTGAGACTTGTGTGCAGGCTTGGCAGACGAAACAGGGAGACTCCCGGCAGATTCAAGTGACTTGGCAACCGATCGCGGCGGACCTGCCCTCGTGGATGGTGTGGCTAGAAGACGTGACGGAAGAGCCTGTGTCGTCAAAACGTAATCTGAATAGTTTGGATCCAAGTGAATTGCTTCCGTTGCTCAATCATCCGTCGTCCCAGATTCCCAAGCGTGAGATTGCGATCGATTCGGAGATGCTGCAAGTCAATCGATTGAAGGATGAGTTTTTGGCCTGTGTGAGTCATGAATTGAGATCGCCCTTGACGGCGTTGTTGGGGTTGTCGAAGCTGCTGCAAGACCCCATGATGGGGGAGTTGAGCGATCGGCAGCGACGCTATGCCCAATTGATTCATCGCAGTGGCAAACAGCTTATTAGCATTGTCAACGATATTCTCGACTTTACCCGTATGGAAACTGGGCACCTAGACCTGCATCCTAGTTCCGTGGATCTCGTTCAGGTTTGTCACAAAGCCCTTGACCAAGTACAGCACCATTCTCCCGATGCTGTACCCGATGCTTCTGAGCAGCCTTGGCCTAGCTTTACGATGACCATGGAACCGGGACTGGAGTCATTGGTGGCGGATCCGACGCGACTTCAGCAGATGTTGCGCCATTTAATTTCTAATGCACTGAAATTTACGACCAGTGAAGGAAGGGCTGGATTACGAGTGAGTCGTTGGGAGGGTTGGGTGGCCTTTACGGTGTGGGATACGGGCATTGGGATTCCGGCGGATAAGCAACATTTGATTTTTCAGAAATTTCAGCAGCTCGAAAATCCTATGACTCGTCAGTTTGAGGGGACGGGGCTGGGGTTGGTGTTAACGCAGCGGTTGGCGCGACTCCATGGCGGTGATGTAACGTTTACATCGCGTCCGGGGAAGGGGAGCGAATTCACCTTGTTATTGCCGCCCATGCCACCGATCTCACCGACGATCTCATCGTCCATCGCAGCGCTTGAACCTACGCGAAATCTAGTCTCTCGTCCCCCTACGCCGACTCACCCGAATCGGATGGTGTTGGTGGTGGAGTCGAGTTTGAGAAATCTAGAAGACTTGACAGAGCAGCTAACGGAACTAGATTACCGAGTCGCGATCGCCCGATCTGGAACAGAAGCCCTGGAAAAAGCTCGTAAACTCCAGCCCTGTGCGATTTTGATTAATCCATTTTTACCCATGCTATCGGGTTGGGATGTGTTGACGCTGTTGAAGTCTGATAGTGCCACTCGGCATATTCCGTTGGTGGTGACGGCAACCCGATCGGAACAACAGCGGGCTTATGGAGCGTCTGCGGACGGATTTTTGCGAATTCCGATTTCGCCGCGATCGTTGATGTTGATGTTGGAGCGCGTCACTACTGTTCCCGAAACCCAGCCCTCGGAAGCACGCCCATCCTCTCGTACTCTGTTGTGTCTATATCTTCAAGAACTCCAACCCGAACATTACTCCATGAAAATGGCTAGCGAACAGAGTCCAACTCCCATTTTGCAAGCCCATCATTACCGCGTGATTGAGGCTTACGATGCAGAGCAAGCCGAAATGTTGGCGCGGGTCTGGAAACCGAATGCGGTGATTTTGGTAGGTGCGCAGTCTCGGCCTTCCATGGTGCTCAATCAAATTATGCAGCAAACCTATCTGGCTTCGTTACCGATCGTCACCCTCGATCCAGCGCTTTCCCAAGCCGCCCAGCAGATTTCTGGGTTAGCGGTGTTTCCCTGTCCGCAATTTGCCCAAGTGCCGACGGCGGTGTTGCAGACGGTGAATGTGGCGATCGGATTTGGGGGGCGGCCATCGGTGTTGATGGTGGACAGTGCCCAGTGGTCGGAAGTTGAAACGTCTAAGTCATCAGAGTGGCTTCAAGCGTTGATGCAGTATCTTCAGACGGCAGGATTGCGGGGACGACTTGTGGGTGAGCAACGAGAGATGGTTAACCGATTGCGATCGCAGGGCGTTGATTTGCTCTTGGTTTATTGGCAAGATGGCACCTCTGAGATCGCGCTTCAGGAGGGGTTGGCCGCGTTAACAGACTTAGAAACTCCACCGCTGGTGTTGATTTTAGACTATCGATCGGCAGGCGATCTCGCCCCCGTAACGTTGCCCTATTCGGTGATTCAGCAGCCTAAAGATATGACGTTAGTGTTGCAAAAAATTCAGCAATGTCTGGGGGTCTAAAGGCTTAGTGCTTTAAAGAAGTCCAAAACCTTAGTCTCTTCGTTGATAGAATTCTGGCAGTATTCAATCATGCAATCTCTCTGTGGGGCAATGGGCATATGAGTAATTGGCAAACAGAACTACGGGATGCGATCGACGAATTTACCCAAGATATGGAAGCGCTTGTGGACGAAATCTCTCGGGATGCGATGGGTGCGCTCGATCGGTTTGTGGAATTGTCGGATAATTTTGTGGAGGATGTGACCAACACGATTCGTCAGGAGTTTGAAACCCCATCGCCTCTCGTCATGCCCCTTGTCACCCCCATTACGAATTTTCTCGATCGCGATTTAGAAGAATTTCTTAATTCATTGCTAGGCCCGTTTATCGATTCGTCGATGGAGGATTTTAATTCTCCCAATTCGTCCATGCCACAGGCCCATGCCCTTTGTGAAAATTGCGAAAACTACCACGGTCAAAGTTATGGCGGCACTCAATTGGTCTGTGGAATGCATCCTTATGGGCCAGATATAAATCAGACGGAATGCGGCGATCGGTCTATTAAGCCGACTGAACTTAAGGCAGAAGACCGATCGAGCTTCCCGCCAGATTGGTGGAATTCTTAGGCTTGCGTTGGGGTGTTGCCGTGTAAACCTTCCAGGGGGTAACGAAGAATTAACGTTTCAGACCAGTTTTTGAGGTTAGATTTGAAATTATGATTCAAGCACCTCAGATCGACGGAATTGAAATAGACCCACCAGACTGGGCAAACACCCCAGCGAGTATTCAGTCG
>JAPLHZ010000197.1 GCA_026389365.1 Cyanobacteriota bacterium | reverse complement strand
TCGGAAATTTGTTTTAATTGAGTGATGAGGGACATGGACTGACCAACGATTACAATATCAGTCCATCCTCATTTTCTTAGCACTGAATGATATAAATCTAGGCCCATTTATTTTATTTCCCTAGTATGAAACCACCCTGCTTCGCATCCCCAAAGGAGCCAGCACAGGGGACATTGCTGTTGCCGCCTGAGGCTTGGCCATAAGCTCTTACTGACGTAGTGGAGTCATAGCCCGTTGTGGTGTTGCTGAAAATAGGATTTGGCAAGTTAGTAGTTCCCGAACAAAGCGGACCATTCAGAGCAGTCCCGACCGTTGTACCGTTTGCTGTAATGTAGCCCCGATCGTCATAAAACGCTGTGGTTGCTGTGAACCCTGGCGCAAAGGGTCCTGGAGCATTAAGGAGGGTAAATGACGGACCACCGTTGGTGCTATTCTCCGCATCTAGGAGTGGAAAGTGATATTCTCCGTTGCGAAGGCTGGCTCGTACAGGATAGTTAGGCTGAGTTGTATTGACCGGGAAAAATGTACCATCATTGCGTTTCCCGTCCCACACAACCACAACATTCTGCGGTCCGGTCGTTTGTTTCCGAATCGTGCGGTTGAGCGGATTGGTCGGGTCAAAATCCGTACCATTGCTACTAATCACCAACTCGTAACTACCGAGAACATTGGTCTGAAACGTGAATGTACCACCCGTGTTTTCAGTACTGGTGTTGGCGGCGGGGGCGGTTCCGGCAAATGTCAGGTTAGAGAGAACGGGCAACGTGGGGGTTAGAATGCCAAGGGCTGAGAGAGCTGTTGAGTCAGCTTGATTGAAGAAAAGAGGAAATTCAGGGCGGGCCATGGTTACCCCCCCCTGAATCGTTTGGATTAGAGCTGGATTTGGCCCACCCACGACCCCGAGCGCATCGCGGTAAAGCGGAGTTCCATCACTATTTAGAAAGCCCGATCGGTTGGCAAATGCGACGAATCCATTGGGATCTAATCCCTTAAAGGCGGTTTCATACTGATAGCCATCCGTGGTGACGGGGAAAATAGTGGAGTTGATAGGTCGTCCAGAGCCATTGGTGGGGACCCCAGTGAAGGCCGTGAGATAGTAAGTAAAAAGCCGCCCGTTTTGATTCGTCCCCGTACTATTCCGCACCGTCACATCCCAAGTGGATATGCTAGAACCTTGCCCCGCATTAAAATTTCCGGGATCATCCGCAATACTGCCTGTAACACCTCCGTCTCCAGTCGCCCCAAACCCACTCGGTCCCGTGAAAACCACATCATAAACTCCATCACCACCTATGGGTACGGTGTAGGTACATGGTGTATAGCCTCCTGCGGCTGGGGTCGGTCCAGCGAGTTCTTTGGCGCGGCTATTGATGATTCCGTTACCGGGTTGGGCGATGTTGCATCTTAGGATGGCAAACGCTGGGGCTAGGACAGTTTCGGCACCTATTGCCCCGATGACATCCCCAGGTTTGTAAAGAAGAATATCCCCATTGTTAACGCCAACTGCACTAGAACCCAGCAGAATTGTTTCGCCTGCTCTTGCATAAACTTTGAAGAGCGATCGTCTAATTAATATTCCGCCATACAATCCGTCACTTGCCGCCCGCCATTCAATGTTAGCGCGGGAACCCGTGGCACCCGATGGATAGAGGTCTTTGCTTCCTTCAGCATGGGCAGAGTTAGCGACACCTAGAATGCTACTGAGAATGGTAATAGAAGCGGCAAGTAGATTATTTTTAGAACATTGAATCGATCGGACTTGAACGGGCTTGATAAAAAAACTCATGGGATTCACCTTAACTCACAGTAAAAAATTAAAATACGATGTGAAACATCAACGCCATCACTCCAGTTGTAAATCACTCTCTTCCACTGTGAGTTCAAAACCATCACTATCACGATAGATAATTTCCACTCTCCGATCGCGAGCATAATCAATTTTGGAATCGCCTTTTGCAATTCGTTTGGTTTCGCCCAACGATCGTAATGTCATCCGGCTAGCGCTAATGCCTTGCCTTAGTAAATAGTTTCGGGCATTAGTCGCACGGCGCATTCCGAGCGCTTGATTATAATCGTTATTTGCACGGGGATCCGTGTGGCCTTCGAGTTCAATACTCACGCCGGGATACTGATTTAGGACGGTAGCGATCCTGTTGAGAATTGTGGCACTCACCGGACTAATAAAGTCTTGATCTAGGGCGAAATGAATCCGAGTCGGGGCTTTGAGCTTGACGGGAAGAATAGGCGGTGGAACAGTCGCAGGAGGATTTGGCGGAGTCGTGCAGGCCGGAATCGCCGTAGGATTACGACTTATTTTGACATCATTCCAAGTCCCGATCGCAGCATTAATCGCGGGTTCTGAGGTTCCTTTTGTGAGATCTGTTGCTGTTGCACTAATCCGATCACCCTTGACTAATCCCGTCAGTTGCGTCGTGAATTTCCCGTCCCCATTGGCAGTGGCTTGCCCGATCGGTTGGCTTAATGGTCCGCGATCGTCTTCCGGATTCGATTGGACTTTATAAAGTGCAATTTGGCTGTTGGGTTCAGCGGTTCCAGTAATCACGCTAGCGTTGGTAAATTCATCCGTTGTAAATTCAGGGGAATCGATCGCAGCGTTGCCCGTTTCGAGATGACGATAACTCCCTTTGCGTTTTGGATTGGGTCCGTCTCCCGTTTGCCAAGCTTGCGCGTAGGTATTCTCTTGAGTGTTGAGATCAATGCTCATTCCTTCAAGGGCATCAAATCGATTATTGGTGATAATGTTCCGATCGCTCTGAGGATAAGCCCCAACGACAACCCCAGATCCCGATTGATGAGAGATTTGATTGTCTGTCACTTCATGGCCAGAACCTGTAAGGTAGATAGCTGCTCGGCGGAGTCTGCGACCGTTATATCGGATTTGATTGTCACTGATTTTTACAGTACCTTCCGGTTTAAACAAATACACGCCTGCACCATCATTTCCGCACATAAGATTGCCATGAATACGAGAACGATCGACATTGCCTTCGAGTCTAATTGCATCAGGCATTCCGGCGAGGCCATTATTAACAATAATATTTTCACTTACGTCAGTATTGGTCACAGCGACACTCGTGATGATTGCGCTCCCGTCATGAAACTCAATCCGGTTTCGTCGAATTGTTGTGTTTTCACCATGAAAGACCGATACCCCAAAGGCTGATGGTCGGTCAGTTTTACCGATCGGAGAAAGGCCCAACCAGTTGTTTTCAATGATGGTATTTTTAGGCGGTATGTCATCGGGATAATAAGGGGCAAAATTTGCAGGCATTTTCTGCTTTTCGATGCTGGGCGGTGGGGTTGCATGGCTAATAAAAATATCGGCGGGCGGGGTCATGGCGGTGGATTTGTGGGCGGCTGAAAACCCATGAATGCTTAACCCCCGAATGGTTACGCGATCGCTCACAATAGTCAACCCGCGCAACACATCCACATTCGCCGCCGGAATCAATTCAACAACGGGAATCGCAATGTTAATCTCTTGGGTTGCAGATTTGGTTGCGTCATAACCGGGTTGAGTGGTGCCGTCGATTGTGGTGCCGGGAATGGTAATTGATGGTAATTCAGACTTAAGAGCAATTTGGGTTTGTCCGGAGGGCAGATTGAAACCGATCGTGGAGGCTTGAGATG
Organism: Cyanobacteriota bacterium; assembly: GCA_026389365.1. Taxonomy (GTDB): domain Bacteria; phylum Cyanobacteriota; class Cyanobacteriia; order Leptolyngbyales; family Leptolyngbyaceae; genus JAAFJU01. The sequence continues at coordinate 44,056 of JAPLHZ010000197.1, read as the reverse complement.
CGGGAGTGACTTGCGATCGTTCGGCGCTACTCAGATTTTCAAGTTTCAATTCACCATTAATTAATGCGATCGATTCTCTGAGAGTTAAGCCATTGTCAGCCTTGATCTCATCAGCGTTGCTAGTTACAGTTGTTTTGTAAAATGGAATTGGTTGCGAAATGGCTGATTGAGAGAGTCCCAATAACAACAAAATTTGGATAGTACTGAATTGATAGATGCATTTTGGGGTTTTCATGATTATTTCTCCATCGCGATCGGTTGATTTTTTGATTCTTGCTGTTGAGGCGGTGCTGTTTTTTGTAACCCAAATCCATCAAACAATTCATTCAACTTGAACTGTAAGCCAGCATAGAATCCACCCCGACTACGATCGCCCAAATCTGGGTCACTCGCTCGTCCAAAGCTGTAGCCCGCACCCACTCGAAGGTTTGGCGTTAGATAGTAGCCCGCTTCAAGCGCTAGCCCGATTTCATTAAATCCGGTGGTAGTTTGGGTGATGCTGCGAATAGCTCCGACCGCATCCCACCGATCGTTGAAATGATAAGTCGTGCGAAGCTGGCTAAATAGAATAGTGTTGGAATTGATCAGATTGCTTGCGAGATAAGACTCGGTGCTCCGCAATCCCACTTTCCCATAGAATTCCCAACGCCAATTTGGGGCATAAATCGCTTCAGTAGAAAAGAGATGAATGTTCGCACCTGTCCCGGTCCCAAACAAAAGTGTATCGGGAATTGAGCTAGGATTTTTACGATATTCGTACCGCAAAAGCGCATTAAATTTATCGCTCTTCGGATCCCGGTACGCTAGACCCAGCTTGAGATTTGACGTGTCACCCAAACCCACGACATTGCTGTAATTTGCTTGTTGATAGCGAAATAACGTCGTTAATGCAGGTGAAATTTTCCCATTGACCGCAGCGGAAAACACAGTATTTGTCCCGATACTGGAAAAGCGATGTTCAAATCTGGTGCTGGCTTTGAAATTTGGATTGTCGGTGTAATCTAAACCAATACTGTAACTATCTCCAGAGTTTGTCGCTAGTGATGCACCACTTTGTCCTACAGCGTAGGGCGTAATGAGTTGTTGTCCGGTTCCAGTGTAGGTATAAATGTCACCAAAGATATGCTCATAAGCTAGGTTCATCCGCAGTCCCGGTGCAAGAATCATTCGATGATTTAAACCCAGTGCGCCTTGTCCCGTCAGACCATTTGCCCCATTTAATAATGAATACCGTCCGGTTACACTGGTGTCGTCGGTAAGCCGTTGATCCATTAAGGTATCCAAGCTCGTAATCGCACCCTGTCGATAGGCCCCGCCTGTGAAAAACTGGTGCGCAAGTCGCATGGTGATTCCCGGCATTACCGCCCAATCCAGCCCTACAGTGGTCCGATCGGGATACAAGAAGTCACTACTACCACCCAGATTCAATTCATTCTGAGCGCGCAAGGTGAGAGATTTGGCGATCGGGAATGAGAATGATGAAACCAATTGACTGCTGGAATTATTCAGCAGACTAGAGCTACTCCGATCGCTCCGGGTTCGATTGACATAATCAACAGCGAGTTCTGCACTCCCAACCGTTTGGCTGAGTCCGGCTCGAAGGGTGGTTAGATTATTATCAACTCGGCTACCCGGAATCGGTTGTGCTTGAGGATTGAATAAATCACTAAATCCAAATAGGCTACGATCGGCACTAGCAATTCCAAAGTTTTCCTCACGATCGAATTGGAGTTTAAGCCTTGTGCCTCTGGCTATAGTGCTAGCAACATCCACGCCATAGCGGGTTTGACCCGGATTGAAACTCAAGGTTCCAGTATTTGAAAAGCCTTGATCCACTGTTCGATAATAGGCCCGCGCTAGAATTGACTCGCTGAGTTTTCCATTCACCTCAAATCGATAAGCTGTTCCGGATATGGCACCTTGATAGATTGAATCATTGTTTGATTTTGAGATTTCTGCAATAATTTGGCCGCCATCGCCCAAGGGGAAAATTGCATCTGCGCCATACAGTTCAAAATTGCGTATTCCCTGACTTTCTTTCAAATAACTAGTTCCCAGCCAACTTTCACGGCCCAAGGCACGAGACAGATTGTACTGTAATCGCCCAGCATATAAGCTCGCGTCATTGCCTTGAGAATCGGATTGATAGGTGACGACAATTTTACGGACCAACGATCGCCCAAATAAATCAAACTCCGTTCGCAACATGGGTCGCCGGAAGATGAATGCTCCCCGATCGTAATCAATCTCATAATCTGCCGTTCGAGTTAAACTTTTACGTTCAATCACTGTTCCAGGACGACCCAGTTCTTCAGTTTCAATGAATACATTTTCACTGCCCGGTATGACCAATCGCTGGGACAAAAAGTAATAGCCACTGGTTCCATCGGGGGCGATCGCATCTCGGCGGAAACTTTGTAAATTGTTGCCATACATAATGGTGGCTTGCAAATTGCCAAAATTATAATTAGCTTTCAATCCATGCAATTGACGCGTGGTTGCACTATAAAGCTGCGATGCGGTGGCAAATTCCTGAGAGTTATAATCTCCCCACATCGCATAGTCAGTACCCGCATTTGGGATAGGCGACTGACGTTCAGCTTTAAAATAGACACTATCAATAGAGGGGGCTAAGTAGTCAACTTTTGAACTATCCCCAAATACCGGATAAACCTGATCGCAAGATTGGGTATCGCGGAATAGTCTAGAGTTTCCATCGCAGGTTTGATTTAAGGGCCGTTGATTATTGATTGCACCCGTAATCAACCAATCGCCGACTTTCCCAGTGGCAAAAACTGCCGTATCCACATCTAGCCTAGTGCCTTCCGCCAATCGATCGGGATTGAGAAAGTCACGATAACTCCCAAAATAATCGGTTCCTGACGCACCAATGCGGACATTGATTATTCCGGCCACAATGGGCGATCGTAAATTAGGAATAAATTCGACTTGAGTATAGGTACTAATGTCTTGGAAATTAGTTGAAGCTGCGACAATGGCGTTGGGATTATTTTGAGAGTTTGGCGCAACGGTGAAAGAAGCGTCTGGGGCGAGCGGTTTTGGCGTTGGATCAGTGTCTGATAAGTGCTTTGCGATCGCGGCACGAACTCGAACTTTTTTCGCCTCTAAATCTGACTGCAATTCTGCTGTAAATTTCCCACGAATCGCCAGTACCTGAAACCCTGGTAAATCCGTATCTTGGTCTGCGCCAATGAATTTCCCGGCGCTACTGGTTAAGGTGACGATCGCCCGAGACGGGACTAATTGCCCTTCTTTATCTAATAATCGCCCTTCAAATTTCACAGTCGATCGTCCATCAGCCGCAACTTGGGACGATCGTACTGGAAGTAATTCTAATTGGGTTATTTCTGATTTCGCGGCCTGATTTATTGTTGTATTCGTCACGATCGGAGCAACGGTTTTAGCATTAGCCACTCCGATCGCTAAACTATTTGCAACAATATTAAAAATAGCAATTCCAAGCCCGATCGTACTCGCACCCGTATTCGTACCCAATTTACTACCAAACAAAACGTGTCTAGCCATTGGTATTTGCATCCGCATTAAAATTTTCATAGTAACTAGCGCACTCCCTCCCGATAAGTTGGCGTAACCGCAAAATTCATTCTGGCCATACCACTTGGTTCTAGACGAACCGATCGGGATGTACTATTTTTGTCAATTCGGTATAAATTTGGAGCTATGGTATACCCCGGTAAACTAGTCAGGTCAAGGGTTCCGGTATGATATCCAGCAAGTACAAAGGGCAATGAATACAATCCATCAGCATCAGTCATGATGCGATTCCCATCTTCTAAAATCACCACCGCATTAGGAATTCCCGGTTCTCCGGGCTGCTGCTCTCCATCAAAGTTGCGATCCTCAAACACCCGGCCAATTAGGGTTCCACAATCAGAAACAATACCTGCTTGAACTAGAACTCGGTGACTGGCAATGTTGCTATTCACCGGACCACTCGGCGACAACCCAAATGCAATCGCGCTATTTCGTCCAGTGCCGCGCACCGCATCCGGACTGGTCAATGCAGCATAGGCAATAATCAAAGATTGCTGCGGTTGTAATTCTGGATACTTAAAAGTGACGACAGATCCCGAAACCGTTGCTGTAATTGGTGACGGATTTGTGACGGGGGTTCCGGCTGCATTTGCGATCGCACCCACGGGCGACTTGGCCAAAAATTTGAACCCCAGCGGCAATGTGTCCTTAATACTCAAGTCCGTAATAGTTGCAGTCCCCGTATTACGAATCTGCAACCGATAACTAATCGCATCACCCGGTTCAATGCTAGCGCGATCGCCAATTTTAATTATTTCTAAAGCCGCAGTTCCACCTTGAACTGGAATTTTTACAGTGTTAGAAGAGATAGACTTCGGCGGTTTCCCAGGGCTATTAAATTCAGCCGTCGCTGTATTCGGAATGATTGTCGAGGTCGATTGAGCAACAGCCGGAAGGGAACTTCCGCAGATACTCATGACTAAAAGTCCCCCCAACCAGAAGGGGGACTGCATTGAATTCACACTTACCATAGGATTTTATACGTATTAGCTGATAGACGCATAATCACTTAGAAGAAACAACTTAACCCCGATGACAGCCCATAATAATACATAATGTACACAGTAATAATACATAATATACACAGAAAAAATCTCATACTTACCTAAGGAATGATAATATAAGTGTAGAATACTGAGTCATAATTGGCACCCGTATCATGGCTTGTTGTTAAATCAAATCAAATCAAATCTTGCTAAGCTTGTTGACTTCTTATGTCTAAATAGTGAATTTATTTGCATGTATTTGATCAAATTTAGAATATGAAAAAGCATATCCGTACAAAACACTTTAATCACTTTTTCGGGGAAGTGTAGTACTATTGGACTAATGTCTAAATTCTTGACTCCCATGTTCAAAGTCTTACATCTTTCAGATATTCATATGGGAAGCGGCTATATCCATGGTCGTCTGAATCCTGAAACAGGTTTAAATACACGTTTTGAAGACTTTGTGCAAACACTTTCATTTTGTATCGATCGAGCCATCAACGATCAAGTTGATTTAGTCTTATTTGGCGGCGATGCATTTCCGGATGCCGTGCCTGCGCCTTACCTTCAGCAGGCATTCGCAAAGCAATTTTGTCGGCTAAGTGCAGCCAACATTCCTACCATTCTACTCGTCGGCAATCACGATCAACATTCCCAAGGCGAGGGGGGCGCAAGTTTGTCGATATACCGATCGCTGGGTGTACCAAATATCATCGTCGGGGATACCCTAGCAACCTATCGGATTGAAACAAAATCGGGTCCATTACAGGTGACGACCTTGCCCTGGTTGAACCGATCGACCCTCATGAGTAAGACTGAAACCGATGGCATGTCGATGGCGCAGGTGAGTGAAGTATTACTCGATCGGCTGCGAATTGCATTAGAAGGTGAAATTCGACAGCTTGAGCCGACTATGCCACACATTTTGTTGGCACATTTAATGGCAGATGCTGCAACCTTTGGAGCCGAGAAGTTTTTGGCGGTTGGGAAAGGATTCACGGTGCCCTTGAATATTTTGACCCGAGATTGTTTTAATTATGTTGCCTTGGGTCATGTTCATAAACATCAAGTTCTATGTGAAAACCCATTGACAATCTATCCCGGAAGCATTGAACGCGTTGACTTCAGCGAAGAGAAAGAACTGAAGGGTTTTGTGATGCTTGAAATTGCACCCAACGAAGAAGAAGAAAATGCGATCGTACAGGATTCATCCAAATCTTCTAGAACCACTGACCGCCAGAATCTTACGTCACAAAATCTATTTAAAACAACCTATGAATTTTGTCCTGTCCCCGCCCGATCGTTTTGCACTATAGAAATTAATCTTTGCAACTCGACCATGCCACAGGATGACTTATTAATGGCCATTCATCGATCGACGATTCAAGATGTAGTCGTACGATTGATTTATCATCTACGACCAGAACAAGTGGAATTAATTCAAGATATGGTCGTCCGATCGGCCTTGAGCGCAGCCCATAGCTATACAATTCAAGCCGATTTAGTCATACAACTGTCCAGATCTCGATTACCAGAACTCGGAGTAGGAGCAACTATTACGCCCATGGAAGCCCTACAAGCCTATTTAATAAATCGCGAAGATTTACGAGATTTAGAATCACCTATTTTAGAAGCAGCGCGGGCCTTAATAGGCGATGAACAAGGCGTGATGTTTGGGTCCAGCGGTGATCCAATGTTTGGTATTAATGTCGCAGTTCCAACGAATCGTTCAATAGAAACGATCGATTTCTCAATAGACACGTCAGATACGGCGGATGTTCAGTTGAGATTGCTATGATGACAGATAGGACGACAGATCAGCCCAATTCAATTGAAATCAGTACCATTCGTCCGCTGTCATTAGATGTGATTCATCGGATGGCCGCAGGGGAAGTGATTGATTCGGCGGCGGCTGTCGTTCGCGAATTGGTGGAAAATGCGATCGATGCAAAAGCGACCCGAATTGTTGTTTATCTATGGCTGGAGCAGTGGAAAATTCACGTCATGGATAATGGTTGTGGCATTGATGTCGAGAATCTAACCACGATCGCACGTCCCCACACCACCAATAAAATTTCAAATCAATCTGATTTATCAAATATCACAACCTTAGGGTTTCGCGGAGAAGCTATTCATAGCATCGCCCAATTTTCAAAATTGGAAATCTTAAGTTGCATTCTAGACTCGGGTTGGCGCGCACAATACAACAATGACGGTGAATTGATTAAACTCGAAGAAGCCGCGATTGCCCCTGGAACAATCATTCGGGTAACAGATTTATTTGGAAACTGGGAAACCCGCCGCACCGGATCGCGTTCAATCAAACAACAACTCAAACAAATCCAAACCTGTATTCAATCGATCGCCGTCGTTCATCCAGAACTAACCTTTCAAGTTTTTCAGGACGATCGTGAATGGTTGATGTTTGGCCCGACCAAACAATGGGTTCAACGATTGCTACAAATCCTTCCGACTGGAAACTTAAATGATTTCAGTACTATTCAAACAAATGAGATTGAACTTATACTAGGATTGCCCGATCGAATTTCCAGACGATCGCCCGATTGGATCAAAATTGCAGTAAACGGTCGAATCGTTCAACTGCCCGCCGTGATTCAAACCATCATGGCAGCATTACGGAAAATGTTGCCCCGCGATCGTTACCCAATTGTCCTAGTTCATTTACAAGTACCACCCGCACAAGTGGATTGGAACCGAGATCCCGCTAAATCATCACTATATTTACAAGAACTAGACAACTGGCAAACCCTAATCACCCAGAGCATCCAGCAAGCACTTCAATTATCAGACCAGTTGTCATCCGGTACCCGAACCACAAGTTTTCTTCGGGCCGCCGAGCAAAGTGCCGGGTATGGCCGATCGCGATCGATTCATCACGCAACAGATAATATAGACAGCCCAACTGACAACCCCGATAGCCCGATAGCACCCGATTCTCAAATGCCCAACGCTAGCGTCCGATCGCTACCGAGCGGCTTAAAAGCAATCGCTCAGGTCCGCAACACCTATATATTGGCTGAACATATCAGTGGCATGTATCTAATCGAGCAACATATCGCTCACGAACGGGTTTTGTACGAACAGATTTGCGATCGGTGGAATACCGTGCCCATTGAGCCGTCAATTGTACTGAGTAAGCTCTCTACCCGTCAATTGGAACAGTTGGAAGGAATAGGTCTACTCGTGGACGAATTTGGCGATGGATTATGGGCCATCCGGACCATCCCAGAACCGTTGCTTCACCGAGAAGATTGTGCAGCAGCCATCCTAGAACTGAGTCTGGGCGGGGATTTGCAAACTGCCCAAGTCGCGATCGCTTGTCGTACTGCTATCCGCAATGGCACACCTTTATCAAGCTCTGAGCAGCGTCACCTACTGGAACAATGGCAACAGACTCGCAACCCACACACCTGTCCCCATGGTCGCCCAATTTATTTAGTCCTCCAAGAAACCGCATTAGCTCAATTTTTTCGTAGACCCTGGGTCATCGGAAAAAGCCATGGTCTTGAACAACCGTAAAATCCCAATCAGAGTTCAGCACTAAGTCATAAACTGTCCCTTAATTTTGCAGTATAGAACCCATTTGATGCTTTGAAGGAAGCCGTTACTCTGCGATCAGTGGTAGAGCCTGCCTACCTAGCAAAACCGCTTTCTGCCAGAAAATGAAGAAAACCAGCTAGCTGCAAGGCTTCTGGTTTCAGGATTAGATCTCAAATGGGTTCTATATACTGAGCTTTACGTAACTTATCCGGAATTTTACGAGGACTTTTTATTAGATTTAGATGAATATAAAATTTGCCGTATAAAAAATAAGTAAGCTCCAAGTTTTACAAAATTCATCTATTTTTAAGCGCTATTTGAGTCGAGGTATGGAAAATACTTTTTGTTCACTGCAAACAGATAGAGCCTTGAAAGGCTTATTCCTTCGTGACAATAGACATCGTTCTAAGACTTTTTAGTGAAATACTCCCCCAAGACATCTCTCTTTAGGCTCAAATTTTATAGAGAGCTTGCAGATTTATTTTATCTTTGTAGTAATTTGGTGGTAAATAACAATACGGTAAAGATTGACACCCCAGACTTCAATCTCCTCAGCTCCAGATGTTATCAACTAAGTAACGAAGGGCACACCGCAGGCTACATTTTATCAATCCCTCGGATGCTACTGCCTATATCTACTACTCAGACAGTTCCTTAAAATCATGCGTAATCCTACCCTCAGTATTTTCTATCAGTTCAACCCTTGGAACAGTACGATCGGCGGCATTCAAACCGTCATCCGATCGTTCATTAAGTACGCTCCAGACGACTTCAATCTTCAACTGGTAGGCACGGGCGACTCAGAGGAAATGACGATCGGTAAGTGGCACGACGAAACCTTCGCAGGCAAGAAACTAAGCTTTCTCCCCGTTTTAGATTTACCGAAAGATAATGTACGAGGCCGAATTCCAACCACAGTTAAGTACACCGCCGCCTTAATGAACCACCGCATCGAGTCGGACTTCATGCATTTCCATCGTCTAGAGCCAACCCTGGCAGCAAAAGGCTGGAGGGGAGACAAGACCTTTTTCGTCCATAACGATATTCATCAGCAAATGGCGGCAAAAGATGGCAAAAATGCGATTCTGTGGCGACGGTTTCCGAAAGCCTATTTCACCCTAGAAGGCTGGCTCGTGAAACAATTTGACGAAATCCTCTCCTGCAACTCTGAATCCGTCAGCCTTTATAAGCAACAATATCCAGACTTAGCACATCGCGTCTCGTTCATCCGCAATACCGTCGATACAGAGGTATGCAAACCGCTTAATCAGAGCGATCGCTCACTAGCTCGACGCAACTTCTCCCGAGATCATTCCCTATCCGAAACCACTAAATATGTCCTGTTTGCAGGGCGGCTCCACCCTCAAAAAGATCCGCTACTATTAGCTAAAACTATTGCAGCTCTTCAGGATCCTCAAGTTCATCTACTCGTCGCTGGAGACGGAGAACTCGCCCCCGACCTAAAGGCTGAAATTCTCCGCCTGAATCTATCTGCTCAAGTCACGATGGTGGGAGCCGTTAATTCAGCTAACCTTGTCGGGCTTTACCAAATTGCCAGTGCCTTAATCCTGACGAGTGAATTTGAAGGATTACCCCTGGTGGTATTAGAATCGCTGGCTTGTGGTACGCCCATTGTGACGACACGATGCGGCGAAACGCCAAAGTTTCTCACAAACCAGAGCGGTGTGATTAGCGATGATCGGACCCCTGAAGCCATTGCCCGTGCGCTGAATCAAGTGATATCTAATCCGGACCACTATACCCAAACTGCATGTGTTCAAGTTGCCGAACCCTATAGTGCCCGTAACGTTGTCGGCCAAGTTTACGAATCCATGCTTCACCGATGGCGTATCCAACAGCATGGACAACGGCGAACTCCGATCGCTGCATAGCACTCAAATTTCCGACTCTACTCATTTCACTCTTACTTAACTTTTCACTCTTACTTACTTAGGACACTCTTCATCATGAAAATTGCAGTCATCGGCGCTAAAGGTCTTCCTCCCAGACAAGGCGGCATTGAGCACTATTGTGCAGGCGTTTATCCTCGTATGGTCGCGCAAGGCCATGAGGTTGATTTATTTGGCCGATCGTCCTACACCGAGTCCCCGGCATTCCACCGTGATGACTTCCAAGGCGTGCGGACCATTTCGATGCCCTCGTTGGGAATGCGCGGAATGGACGCCTTTGTCAGTTCTGCCATGGGCGCATTGATGTCCAGCCGGAAACACTATGACATCATTCATTTCCATGCCCTTGGCCCATCACTATTCACCTGTCTCCCCAAGCTAGCCACCCGCAGCAAAATTGTCGTTACCTGCCAAGGACTCGACTGGCAACGAGCTAAATGGGGTAAGCTTCCCAGCCGATTGATCCGTCTTGGAGAACAGGCTGCTGCAAAATATGCAGATGGTTTAGTCGTGGTGTCTGATGAACTCCGTCAATACTTCCAACGCACCTATTCCCGCGATGCAATGTACATTCCCAACGCACCCGGAACCTATGCCGCATCTGATTCTAGTTTTGCGTTTGGCAAGTCCCTAGGTCTCGAACAAGGCAAATACATGATCTATCTAGGTCGCTTGGTGCCTGAAAAATGCCCCGACCTGCTGATCCAAGCCTTCCGTAAGCTAAAAAATACAGGCTGGAAATTAGTCCTAGTCGGCGGTACTAGCGACACTAATGGTTTTACATCCGAGCTTCAAGCCCTAGCGCAGGGTTCCCCAGACATCGTGTTTGCCGGCGAATTGCAAGGCGCACGACTCGCTGAAATTGTCCGTGGTGCTGGGCTGTTTACCTTACCCTCCAATCTAGAAGGCTTACCGCTTGCCATGCTCGAAGGAATGCAAGAAGGTTTACCTGTCGTCGCCAGCAACATTGCACCCCACCGTCAATTAATAGGCGACGATCGCGGCCTATTGTTCCAAGCTGGAGACATTGATTCCTGCGTTGCCGCCTTGACTTGGGCCGTCGATCATCCTCTTGAAATGCGTGTCATGGGCGATCGTGGGCAACACCATGTCAAGTCCTATTACACCTGGGACCAAATCACCCGTGACAACTTGAATCTCTACAATTCTCTTCTAGGCAGCCCCGTAAGTCAAAAAGTCGCGATATCTGCTTAATAGAAACTATAGTCAATAAAATCCGGCATACTTCACAATATGGAGAAAAGAACAGCTAACTGTATGATCTATCTCCCTATTGTGAACTATCAAAATTGTGAACTATCAAATCAGCTAAGTCTCTGTTCTTAGACAAAATACCCCCAATAATCGTTAAAATCGTGGCACCTTAATCTGTAGCGCTCCACCTCAGTGGTTTACTCGAAATGGCCCAGTTTTCTCCCACCATCCTGAAACGTCACGCCTTGCCTGTTCTCGTGACGCTCTGTGCTGCTATCGGTGCGGCACTTTTCTATGGGCAAAAAGCACCCCGTAGCTATGAATCATCTGCCCGGTTGCTACTGGACGATCGGCCCCGGAGTATTTCTGAACTGGGCCGCAACTTAACAAAAGTAGCTGACACTGTACCTGGTGGGTCCACAGCGATCGCGACCCAAGCTGAACTAATTAAGTCTGAACGAGTCTTGAAACGTGCTCTTGTTAGCATATTACCACCCGGTCAGAGCGAGGATCCCAGTCGCAAATTAACCATTGGAGATCTAAGTCGTAAGTTGAAGGTGAAAATTCTTCCTGCAACTAATCTTTTAGATGTTTCGTATCAGAGTAGTGATCCTGAGATGGTTGCCAAAGTCCTGAACGCTGTAGCAGACGCAACGGTTCAAGAAGATGCTGCCTCCATTCGTCGAGAAGCCTCAACCCTCCGTGAATTTCTAGAGAAAAAGGTTCCAGTTCAGGAATCTCAGGTACGCGGGGCCGAGGCAATAGAAAGCCGCTACCGTCAGGAGACAGGGGCGGTAGCGTTAGAGAGCCAAACTCAAAGCCTTGTGACCAGCCTTGCAGAGGTAGAGAACCAAGAACGAACCGTCGTGGCACAACTGAGAGAATCGGGGACAAAAGGAGCCTTATTGCAACAAGTCACAGGCGTGAATGATCCTCAAGCAGCCTATGCTGCAACCCGTGTGGGGCAGGACGATCAGCTTAAAGCGCTAAGACTTCGTTTGGCGGAAATTGAAATTAAGGTTAGCGAAACCCGATCGCGCCTCGGAGATCAACATCCCGACCTGTTGGCGGCGATCGAGCAACGTGACGAAATGCAGAAGTTTTATAATGCACGAATGGCGGAAGTGTTGCCAGACGGACAAAGCCAGCCACCCACAAGCCAAGCCGCTACAGATGAAGTGAGTCGAGGAATTCTGTCTCAATACATCACCGGAGAAGTCGATCGGACGGCGCTTGAACAAAAGCTAAGAACATTGCAAACTGCTAAAGTAGATCTGCAGGCCCGGATTGCCCAGATTCCAGAAAAACAAGAGGGACTGAGCGCTGTCATTCGTCAACGTGAAGAATCATCATTGTCGCTTAAAGGCATTCAAACCAAACTCGACGAGGCTCGGATTGCAGAAGCGCAGTTAATTAGCAATATTCGAGTACTCGATCGGGCCGAAGTTCCCACCAAAGCCTCCTCTCCCCAGCAGCCTGTAATTCTGGCTGTCGCGATCGCAGCAGGCCTTGTTCTAGCGACGGGACTATCGTTGTTATTAGAGTTGCTAGATAATACCCTGCGAGACCCAAAAGAGCTTCCTAGACTGACGGATCTTCCAATTTTGAGCCAGTTGCCGAAGCTACCATTTAAGCCAACCTATGGACGAATTGATCAATTTCTCGATACTCCCTACCTAATAGAACCTTACCGAATGCTACTCAAGGCACTCGATCGTCGCCTCGTGCAACGACCCAAAATTGTTTTGGTCAGCAGTGTTATGGAAGGCGAAGGCAAATCTAATTTGGCCGCATATCTTGGAGCCGTGTCAGCAAGCTTGTCCTATCGCACCTTGGTCATTGATATGGATTCAGATCAGGCAATGCAACACACCTTACTGGGCGTTTCCTCGACACCGGGATTTTCAAATGCCATCCTCAACAGCGCCGAGTTCAAGGATGTTGTCAAATCAACCACGATCGACAACTTATTTATCATGCCCTATGGCGACCTGCCCAAACGTCCTGCCATCATCATGGAATCCACAGCGTTACCCAAGCTCTTGGAGACGATGGGAAATGAGTTTGATCTAGTCATTGTGGATACCTCGGTGTTGAGTCGTAGTGTGGATGCCGTGTCCCTCTATCCTCATGTTGGCGGCATCATTTTATCGACGCGCCCAGACCATACGCGCCGAGATATTTTGAAACAGCTTTTATTAGATTTGAAAGACACACAAATTGAACCCCTGGGTCTTGTGGTGAATCACAATGCAGATGCGCCATCTCACGAAATTCCACCCATGTTACGATCGCTACCTCGTCCAGATACCGCTGTTTCGCCTATTTTGTAGATTTGTTTCTTATAAATCTATTTTTGTAAATCTATTTTTATAAATTTTCGTACTATGAAACTTCAACTTACTGCGACTTACGGACTTTTTTTTCTAAGTTCGATCGCCCCCACGCTCGCCGCCCCGACGCTGATGCCTCCAGAATCATCAACTCTGCCGATCGTCAGCCCGTCAATTTCTCCCATTTTTTCAACCAGTCCAACCATTCCCTTACATTTAACTGGGGCGACCACACCGCAATCAGAGCAACTTATTAAATCGGGGCTACTTAGTGATGTAATTCCGTTGAAGTCAGGCGATCGGATCCGGCTGACAGTCGTGGGCTTTCCCGACATGACCGGAGAGCAAATCATTCTTTCCGATGGCACCATTCAACTTCCCCTAGCCGGATCTATTCCGATCGCAGGACTCACGCCGGGATCAGCCAGTGCCGCCATCATCAGCTCACTTCAGCCCTATGTTCGTCGTCCCCAAGTGAGCATTGTCGTATTGGCCCTGAGTCCATTGCGGGTAAATGTGATTGGGGAAGTGCTTCAGCCAGGGCCACGAACTTTAGAACCCACCAAAAATCAAACCAGTAGCTTTGGTTTACCCACCATTTCACCCATTACCTTGAGCGATGCGGTAAATATTGCCGGAGGTATTACCCCGAATGCAGACCTACGAAATGTAATCATTCGGCGAACGACCGTACAGTCCCCGCGTCCCGGTGCGCCTTTGGTTGCTATGCGATCGGATGTAAAAGTAGACCTGTGGCAAGTACTGCAAAGCGGCGAGCTAGATGCAGATCCACGACTCAACTACGGCGACGAAATTTTAATTCCCACCGCATTAATTAGCACTCCAGAACAACAAGCCTTACTCAAATCAACCTTTGCCCCAACTCGCATTCGGGTACAGGTGGCGGGGGAAGTGCAGCGGGCGGGCCAAGTGGAAGTCTCGGCAAATTCGGGAGTGAGTCAAGCGATCGCAGCGGCAGGGGGACCAACCCGAGATGCGAAAAGTCGTGACATTGTGCTCTATCGCACGAGTCCTGAAGGTCGGGTTGAATCTCAGAAATTCGACTTTGGCAAAGACTCCATTGCCTTGCGAGATGGCGATTTGATTGTGGTCGGCCAAACTGGAAGTAGCAAAATACTGGACTTCTTAGGGAAATTAACTTCACCTTTTAATTCGTTCATCAACCTCATTCGGCGCTAGGAGCAGTCATGTATACAGAGCATCCCTCAAAACCTGCGGCAATTTGGCTTCCCTGGCTGCTTACAATAGTGGGATTAGTTGTAGGAGCCGGAGTAGGACTGGCTTCCGGTGCGCAACCATTAATTTTGGGCGGTGCGATCGGTACAATCTTATTTGTCATGACCTTCTTTTTAAAATTTGAAGTGGTGGTCATCGGGCTATTGATTTTACGAACGGCGATCGATTGTTTCATAACGCTTCAATTACCGACCGTGTTTGCGATCGGAATCGATGCCCTAACCATTCTGTATTTGATTGTTCAATTATTTCGACGACAGACGATTCAAACCGATTGGTTTTTTTGGTGGTTTTTGGGCTGGTGGCTTTTTCAAGGACTATGGCTTGTACTGATGGCCTTGGGCGGGCTAGGACTGGGCGCTGGCTTTTTAGCCGATAGTATTCGGGAATGGATTCGTATTTTTTCCTGGGTTGTGGCCTACTTCCTAGCCATGCAAATGAAAGGGAAAATTAAACCGAGAACGTTTATCTATGGATTGTTCTGGTCTTTGGTTGTGCCGTTGACCGTGGCGGTGATACAAATCATTGCACCGAATGTATTGCCAGGAGACTTGAATCTCAATGGAAGTAGTATGCAGGGAATGGACGGGCCAGCGTCCGAAGGAGCCAGAATTCGAGGGACTCTCGGCCATCCAAACTCATTTGTCACCTATACCTTTATGTTTATGTCCTTAACTCAGTGGCGACTGTCTCAGGAAAAAAATAAGTTATTTTGGGGCGGGCTACTTGGCTTACTGGCTTTTTTCTTCGTTAGTGCTAAGGCGCTTTATAGCTTGATGATGTTGGCAGTTTTAATTTTAGTCTTGATCGCCCCTCGATTGAGTGTTTTGAAAATGGTTGGCGGAATTATCTTTTTTATATTAATAATTTCACTGTTTGGAAGTACTGAATTTGGCCAAGAACGCCTTGGCTCGATCGGAAAAACACCATTACTTAATCCTGATATTGACGTTACCCGTGCCATTTTGCTTTCAAAAGGAGACAATAATAGCTTTAATTGGCGGATTGCTCAGTGGTATCAACTGCTAGGGGAATTCAACCTATTTCCTTGGTTTGGGTATGGTTTAGGCGTAAGTATTAAAATCAGCACCAATGATCTTCTTCCCCACAATGATTATGTTCGAGCGTTGGTGGAAGGCGGTGTCGTTGGGTTTGCAAGCTTTATGAGCTTTATGACTATGCAGATAGTAAGACTAGTACAGCTTTGGCGGAATGCTTGGAATAACTCAGTACAACGGGGGTTTTGTTTGGCATTATTAGCAATCTTTATGGCCCTACCCGCTGCAATGTTGACAGAAAATATTTGGACCCATACGATGCTACTTTTCTATCTGTATACATTTATGGCGATCGCAGGTTGGGATTGGTCGGATACGACTGAATCGGATGGTAGAGCTACGACTCCTCGTGTTTTAGGCCAAAATAGAACCTGAGATTTTGGTTTGATACATTCGCTTAAATATAGTTGGGCAGTTGATTTTATTCTTAAATATTGGTTCTAATTCATATGATTTCTTCCACAGTCAATTCTCAACCTGAAGCCACTAAATTTAAACACCAACTTTCTGAGACACTGTATTGGATTCGCGGGGTCGCGATCGGATTGGTCGTGATTGGCCATGTGATTGGGTTCGATCGTGCTTATGGAATGCGAAAGTATTACGATTCAGATTTATCCTGGTTAGGTCTGTTCGGCGACGGGATCAATACGATTCACATGCCAATCTTTTTCATCGCTTCTGGATTGGCGACTGCTTTTTTTAGTCGCGGGGTAGGAAGCTATAAATCTTTTTTTACACAGAAATTACCGCGATTATTACTACCACTGATTATCTGGGCACCGCCATTTTTCATCTTTCAGTCTTTGGCAAAAAGTCGCTCTATTGATTTGATGGGTTTGGTTTTGTCTATTTTTGAACCCTATGAAATATTTTGGTTTCTTCATGCATTGATATTTGCCATAACATTTCATTTTCTTTTTAGTAAATTTACATCATCTAAATGGCTATACTTTGGGATTTCTGTCGTTTTGACAGGACTTTCATTATTCCCACCCTTCAATTCATTTGAAACATATTTATACTGGAATATCTACTTTTCTATCGGAATTGTGATGGCCAAAAAATCACCTGTAGCCGATCGGTGGTTACAGCATCAGCCACTATGGGTGTGGTTTAGTCTAGTAGTATTTTGTATCAGTATTGTGATTGCGACAAAACTACAGATGCCACTTCTCTCACAGCTTTTAATCATGAGATTGGTGACAGGAATTCCAGGATTTGTGTTGTTGTACTTGATTTGTGGACTATCGCGTCGCTTTGCCGATCGAATGGCTTATCCTTCCATCCATTCAAGTCTGGTTCATGTGGGCACCATGAGTATGGTCATTTACCTTTTCCATGGATATTTCACCCGATTTAGTGCGTTGATTCTTACCAAATTTTCACCTGGAATTACGCCGATCGGATATTTTTTGATTCTAAGTGCAATGGGAATTGGTGGGCCATTGCTATTCAATGTATTGATTCTGAGGCGAAGTTCACGGTTATCCTACATTACAGGGAGTAAATAGAATTTTATGGATTCTTACAAATCATTTCTATTTCAAGATTGGGAAATTAACCGTGAAACCAGCCTTAAATCTAGATTGTCACTTGTTTTATTTCGATCGGCACAATACCCTAAAAATTCGACCAGTCAAGGGCCATTCACGAAGCCATTTCAGGCCATTTATCAAATTTTAGTGGAATGGATTTTGGGAATAGAGATTCCTTGGGATACCGATATCGGGCATTCCTTACAGCTTCAGCACGGTCATGGTTTAGTCATCAACCACGGAGCAATAATCGGGCATAATTGTGTCTTACGACATACAACTACGATCGGCAACAAAAAAAATGCCGATGGTTCATTCTCCGCCGCGCCCACCATTGGAAATTATGTAGATATTGGCTGTCATGTCGTAATTTTAGGTGCGGTGAAGATTGGCGATCGGGCTGTCATTGGTGCGGGTTCTGTAGTGCTAAAAGATGTACCGCCCGGAGGAGTCATGGTGGGCAATCCAGCACGCTTACTTCGAGTTGTGGAAGAGGTTTCTCAGCCGTCCATCTCAGAGCCTATGTCATAAGAACCAGAACACCGAGTAATGTCTTAACTATTGATCTTTATCTGTTTTCTAGTTATCGAGTTGTACACAATTTCGCCCTGTTTAGACTTCTTTAGATCAATAGGAAGTTTCAAGTCCATATCTTCGGTTACATTAGACTAGTACTTCTCTTCGGTATTCAGATTCATCCGAACCGTAGAGAGTTTTTCCCTATATTATATTTACCTCCTATGCAAAAGCTCAAAATGCTTACCGCAAGCCGATATGTTCAAAATGTCGGATGGCTAGGTATAGCGGAGTTAATTAATCGTATTTTTAGATTAGCTACAACAATCACGTTAATTCGATTATTTAGCAAAGCTGACTATGGGATGCTTTCTGCGATTTACACCGTATTTGAATTTGGTCTGACATTCTCCATGGAAGGGATCGGCAGTACGATTCTTCAGGCAGATGAGGAGAATGTTGATGAAATTGCTACAAATGTGTATTGGCTCAACTGGATTTTATTGGGTTCTATTTTTCTAATTCAATGTGTACTTGCCTATCCGATCGCATTGTTTTATAAAAATCCAGATTTAACATTGCCGCTCGTATTTTTGGGACTTTGTTATTTAATGATACCGATTTACAGTGTTCAGGAGACACTGTTGGCGCGTAAAAATCGTCTAGAAGTTCAATCTTGGGCGATCGCCTCGGCTGCGATCGTATCGAATGTGTTGACGGTCGGCCTAGTCATCGCTGGGTTTGGGATCCGAGGAGTTGTGCTGTCGATGTTATTGAGTCATGTGCCTTGGATTATATTGATGTTTCGCCACGAGTCTTGGAGACCGAAGTATTTTACAATTTCTCGCTGGCGTGAGATTTTTCGATTTGGAAGTCGAGTATTGGGCGTAGAGTTGCTAAATCGCGTTCGGATGAATGTGGACTATTTGTTAGTGGCCGGGATGTTGGGCACCGAGGCGTTAGGGCTATATTTCTTTGCCTTTAATGCGGGTTTAGGGATTAGTCAAAGTATTTTGTGGGCAGTAGGATCGGCGTGGTATCCAGAATTCTGTGAGACTCGGGCGAGTTTGAGTGCGCTACGATCGAAATGGATGAATAGTTTTAAAACCATTGGTTTTATAATTTTGCCGCTAGTATTATTCCAAGTGACATTTGCTCATTGGTATATTCCGATTTTGGCCAAGGGTAATAGGTGGGATGATGCAATTCCCATTGTGATGATTATTTGTTTATCGGCAATTCCATTGGCTATTTCACGATCGACTTCTCAGCTTTTGAAAGCAATGGATCGAATGAAGCTAGATTTAATTTGGAGTGTGGTATTCATGGGGGTATTTAGCGGGGCGATCGCGGCAGCAATTTTAATTTCTAAGAGATTTGTACTTGATGGAAGTTATCAGATTCCATTATTGACGGTGGCGGTGACGGTGTTAATTTCTCAGGCTACCTTTGTACCGGGATTTGCGCTATTTATCGATCGTAAGTTGTTTGGTGGGCTTCCTAAAGCCTAGATCTTTTGGCAACTTTAAGGAATACAAATTTAGTAATGTAGAGAAATACATGAAACTATCTCGTTGGGTTTGGGGCATAGCCTGCCTTGTCCTAAACCCAACGAGAAGATTATAGTATTCAGATTTTCAAGAAAAAGTCGATCTTATGTAATTGTCATTCCTAAAGGGCCTAAAGGGTTTTAGTTAGGCTTTTCAAAAAGTCAGTCGCAGGTTTAGTAATCCAGTTCAAACCGACCTTGACTTGATGCGCAAACGTCGGCATTCGCATGAGATAAATCATCCGTCTTGCCAAATGAGCCGAAACACCATTAAGTTGTAACCCAAGCCCTGCCAACGTCGCATCATCTGAACCCAAGGTCATCATTTCGCCCAAATGTTGATATTTGAATGTCAGCAAAGGGCGATCTGTCAAAGAAGCCCAAAGATTCCAGCCAGCATAGTCGGCTTGTTGGAACGCGGCTTGAGCCGTCGTCGGAATGATTTGTCCGTCAGCATCTTTACAATCAGCCAGATCACCCAGCGCATAAACTTCAGGATAGCCTTCGACTTGGAGTGTCGTTTGGACTTTAACTTGGCCCCTATTGTTCATCGGCAACGGCAAACTTTGAATCACCTCAGAAATACGCGTCCCCACCGTCCACAGCACCAAATCAACAGGCAAGGTCTCAGACTTATCATCATATTGCAGCGTAATCTCGTCACTTGTCACATTGCTAGTCTTGGTCTGAAGATCCGTCCAGACTTTACGATCGGTCAACGCCTTTTCAGCAGCTTTACGATTAAAATCAGGAGAAAAATTCAAAATCCGATCGCCCAATTCCACAATTCGCACTCGTCCCCGATCGCCCAATCGTTCTGCCAAATTACAAGCCAGTTCAACCCCGCTATATCCCCCCCCAATAATCGCCACCCGAATTCGGTCCGCAGCACTCGCTTCCAAATCTTTCAACCGATCGCTAAGACGCAGGGCATCATTCAAAGTCCGAAATGGCAAGGCATTATCCGCCGCACCAGAAACATTCCCAATCACCGATTCGCCGCCCATCGCCAACACTAAACGATCGTAGGAAAGTCGTTCAGCTTGTCCATTTTGAGTAATTTGAACCGTACGGCCTGCCAGATTTACAGAATCAACCGTAGCCTGAACATAGCGAATACCCGTTCCCGAAAGAAGTTCGCTGTAATATGGCGCAACTTCCCAGCTTTGCAAATCGCCCGTCACCACTTCGTAAAGCAACGGCAAAAAGACGAACCGATCGCACTTATCCACCAACGTAATTTCCGGCTTCTCATGCCCCGTCCACGGCAACTGACTCAGCCGTAGCGCAGTATATAGACCGCCGAAGCCGCCACCCAGAATGCAAATACGAGACATGAGCCGAGCCGTGTTAAGGAATGTATCTCACTAGTTTACTGCGTTTTTACAGTTCTTGCGCCGTTCTTGCGCCTTAGTTCCTAATCATGAGGGATCGCAGACCACTTCCAAAGCTGATTGAGTGGGAAATATAGCACTGGTGCCCAGAGACTACTCAAAATAGCCGAACTCAATGCAATAAGCTGATGATGCTTCCAAATATCGATTAGAGTACGGTTGCCGAGAGAACTGAATTGCAACGCCATTACGGTCTCACCCACCACGGCCATACCAAACGTGACGAGGGTAATGACAATAAAATTCTCGCGGAGAAATCTCTGTTTTTGAAGGCGTGAGGTGAGATAGCCAACAAACATTAGACTGAAAATATGAGTCGGATTTTCTTCAGTCATCGCATCTTGTAATAGCCCCAACACTAGCCCTGCGCTCATACCTTGCCACACCGATCGTTTAAAGCTCCAAATCACCACCCATATCAGCAACCAATTCGGACCAATCCCAGCCAACGCCATTCCTGGTAAACGCGTGGGAAGCAGCATGAGGCAAATCCATACTGACATCACCGTCAAAACACCACCCAAAATTAACCGAATTTTGGGTGGTGTTTTGACAGTCTGAAGCATTTGCGTCATACCAGGAAATTGCATTAGGGTTTCTCAGCGGGGGAGGTTAGAATCTTACTGTTTCTTGGTTCAGGATCTGGGGTAAGGTCTTCTGTCTGGGGAGGCAAGTGGGGATAAATGGCAGTCCATTCGAGGGCTGCGATCGGTGCGGTGAGCTGAATTACGGCTTCGGGTGACGGACTTTTACCCATATCGACAGATTCAACGCGTCCAACGGGAAGTCCAGATGGAAATTTCTTACTAAAGGCAGAAGTGACGACAGTATCACCGCGACGAACATCGACATTTTTATCGAAGAATTCCATAATCACTTGACTACCAGCCTTGTCGCCGCTCTGGCCCTTAATAAATCCTGTGGCGCGGGTCCGGCTGACGGTGACACCCACCTGATTAAAGGCATCACTTAAAAGAGTCACAACACTACCACTGTCCGAAACTTTGCTAACTCGGCCTACAACTCCGCCAGGACTCATGACGATACTGTTGAGTTCGACACCATCTTTTTTGCCGCGCCCAAGAACAAGATTGGACCACCAGTGATCAGCACTGCGCCCGATCACTGGGGCGGGAATTCCTTTTGATTTTTGAGCTTGGGTGAAGCCGAGAAGGTCTTCGAGTTTCTGATTTTTGTTTTGAAGATCGATTAAACGCTGCTGAAGTTCTTGGGCTTGGGCATTTTCCAGTTGAGCCGTCCGATCGGGACTGCTATAAAACGGGCGAGCGATCAGTTGATAGCTCTCAAGCAAAAAACCACCTTGAGTATGACGAATAATTAAGGCGATGCCGACCGCCGCGCCCGTCCACAGCGTAGTTGTTCCAAACCGTTCCCACCAACGACGTACTGACAACATAAAATAATGATTACTTGGATTAATATGAAGGATTTCAAAGCGACTAACACAGAACTATATATGCATTCGCTATTAGGTCTTTCACATTCGTATCTAGAGATCAGGATAATTTCGACCCCACAGGTCGAAATTATCCTGATCGAACAAACCATCCAGCCTAACGAGGACGAGTGCTGAAGACTCGCTCCAGTTCCTTGAAGTTTTCCAAGACGCGCCCGGTACCCAATACGACACAGCTCAACGGGTCAGCTGCTACATGAACCACAATCCCAGTCTCATGGCTAATCAAGGCATCAAGTCCTCGTAGCAAGGCTCCACCACCCGCTAGCATAATGCCACGATCGATGATGTCTGAGGCTAATTCAGGCGGAGTCCGTTCCAAGGTGCGTTTGACAGCATCTATGATCACCGCCAACGGTTCCGCCATGCTTTCCCGAATTTCTGGTGTCTTAATGGTGACGATTTGGGGCAAGCCAGACAATAGGTGCAACCCTCTGACTTCCATAGTCTCTTCATCCAGTTCACGGTTCGGATAGGCCGAGCCAACAGCGATTTTAATTTCCTCTGAGGTGCGTTCACCGATAACCAAGTTGTGAACCTTTTTCATGTATTGCATGATGGCTTCACTGAGTTCATCGCCTGCAACCCGGACGGATTCACTGAGAACAGTTCCCTGCAAGCTTAAAATCGCGACTTCAGTGGTCCCACCACCAATGTCGATGATCATGTTCCCGGTCGGTTCCTGCACCGGAAGCCCCGCACCGATCGCCGCCGCAACAGGCTCATCAATCAAAAAAACTTCTCGCGCTCCAGCTTGGGTTGCTGCATCCATCACCGCTCGGCGTTCGACCCCAGTCACGCCACTCGGAATCCCAATTACCACACGGGGCGAGACCAATTGACGACCATCATGAACCTTGGTGATGAAGTGCTTCAACATCAGCTCAGCGATATCAAAATCCGCAATCACACCATCTCGCAGCGGACGTGATGCCACGATATTTCCAGGAGTCCGGCCTAGCATCCGCTTAGCCTCTTCACCGACTGCAAGGGGAACTCCTTCGCGCTGATCCATGGCCACCACAGATGGCTCTTGCAGAACGATACCTTTCCCAGAAACATATACCAAGGTGTTGGCAGTACCTAAGTCAATCCCCATGTCTCGGGAGGCAGAGAAGCGGCCAAAAAAATTCACGACAGTAGCCTCAGTAACTTTAGTCCAACAGTATAAAAATGATTGGTTACAGGAATTCACATGAACCCTCAGTCAATCAATGTTGAATCTTATTACGTTTCCTCCCCCTCGTCTAGCCACATGGAATACTGCACCACTTCTGCACTATTGAGATGAGAGATGTTTTAGGATAAAGAGATTTGCCGAAAGAGATACCGGACGGGCAGATCCACAGGTCTGAAACTTTAAAGTGAGCAATAATACTGACTAGATAAAAGCTCAAATTAAATTTATCAACTTTAATTTGGCCCCAAATATTACTGGATTTTCTGATGCTAACGCTAGAATATCTTTACCAATTGAAATAAGCGATCGGAAATCATGAGTTTAAACGTTGTGACTTTGGTGGGACGCGTGGGCGGAGAGCCAGATGTTCGTCATTTTGAATCGGGGAGTGTGAAATGTCGCTTGACGCTAGCGGTGCGTCGCACTAAGGATGTAACCGACTGGTTTAATTTGGAAATTTGGGGTAAGACAGCGGGGATTGCAGAACAGTATGTGAATAAAGGGTCGCTGATTGGGGTCAAGGGCGTGCTGAAGTTTGATACTTGGGTCGATCGCAACACAGGGGCAAACCGAATGTCTCCGGTGGTGGTGGTGGACCAACTCAACTTACTAGGATCTCGTCGAGACAATGAAGGCAGCCAACAGTCGGGGAATGGAGGCTATTCAGACGATTTCTAGACTCAGTTGAGATCCGTTTTGCCTACATTACGTAAATTTCAGGTGAAAGTGAAATACCAAAACGGGAGACAACGCACTACAATTCATCACATTGTTCAAGGCATTATTGGCCTCAAGAGTCAGATATGGGTGATTTAGTGCGGGTTCCGGTTGCTATTGTAGGCGCTTCTGGCTATGGCGGGGTACAGTTGGTGCGTCTGCTTCAGGACCATCCCCATTTGGAACTGACGTATATTGCGGGCGACAGTACGGTAGGGCAGGATTTTGGGGTGCTCTATCCCTACTTGGCTCATGCGGTGGTGCAGACCGTGGAGGCCGTGGATGTTGAGGTGATTGCGGAACGAGCAAAGATTGTCTTTCTGTCGTTGCCTAATGGGATTGCCTGCAATTTAGCTCCACAACTTCTTGCGAAAGGCTGTCAGGTGTTGGATCTGTCGGCAGATTATCGATTTACAGATTTAGCGACTTATAAGGCTTGGTACAACACCGATCGGACCGATGATGAGGTGAATCATCAGGCGGTGTATGGGTTGCCCGAACTGTACCGCGATCGGATCCGTAATGCCATGTTAATTGGCTGTCCAGGGTGCTATCCGACTGCAAGTTTGTTGGCGTTGGCCCCCTTGATGAAGCAGGGGTTGATTGTGCCAGAGACTGCCATTATTGATGCGAAGTCGGGGGCATCGGGTGGCGGGCGAACGGCCAAGGTGGGCATGTTGTTGGCGGAGGCTGATAATGCGATCGCCCCTTATGGTGTGGCGAGGCATCGACATACGCCGGAAATTGAGCAAATTTGTAGTGATTTAGCTGGCCGTGAAGTCTGTGTGCAATTTACCCCGCATTTAGTTCCGATGGTGCGCGGCATTTTAGCAACAGTCTATGCAAATCTGCGAGATCCTGGGTTGGTTCGAGAGGATTTGATCACTATATATAAAGCGTTTTATCGGAATTCGCCTTGGGTAAAAATCTTGCCTGCGGGTGTATATCCCCAGACGAAATGGGCGGCGGGGACGAATCTTTGTTACATCAGCATTGAGGTTGATCCGAGGACCGATCGGGTGATTGTGATGTCGGTAATTGACAATCTGCTGAAGGGTCAGGCGGGTCAGGCGATTCAATGCCTGAATATTATGCAGGGTTGGGATGAGATGTTGGGCTTACCGAAGTTGGCGTTCTACCCGTAACCACCTTTATCCAAATTCTCCCAAATCCGTCTGGATTCGGGGGGATTTGCCGAGGCTATTGCACAACAAACGCTATTTGATTCTCGTCGGAGGTATATATCTATAGTTTCCATCCCCGACGCTACGATCGAGGATTGCGATGATTTTGCCGGGGAAATCGCTTGGTCCGGGAATAAAGCACGGCTTGCCATTTGAGTCTCCACACCAGATGCTTAATTTTTCATCCCAACGTCCAAGATGGGATTTGGCCGCTTCTGTAAAGTCAAAATGTGGCGATAATTCCAAGCTATTCGCATAGGCAAGAGAACTAAGCACAATGGCTTGGGCTTGTTCTATGGTGATCATTTTTGAGTGATTATCGAAAACTTGGAAACATTTTTCCTTAAATTTAGGATATTCGGATTCAAGGATTTGTTTCGGCCCAATTACATTTTTAATCCCCAAACAGTAATAATCCACGAGGTAACTGCAAACCATCAATTTCCCAGGGCGGCTTTTTCGGGCTACGACCACGATCGTCAGCCCCTGAGTTTCGTCGATACTGTCGGACCGTTCAGGCCGCTGTTGGCCGAGAGTGAAAAATCGATCGTCTGGAAAGCCTGCACTGACCAAGCATTCGTAAATTGGTGCCATTTCGCCGCGATCGAATCGATCTTGGGCAGATTGTTCACTCTGCGATCGAATGGTGGCGGTAATTTCAGCAGGTCTAAGTCCCAATTTACGGGCAATTTCTTTAGGGGTAAGGTTTTGGACTCGCAGTGCCAAAACTTCCTGGATTTGTTCGGGTGTCATTCGCGTATTAGTCGGTAATCGGGCCAAGAATTTAAATGCCCCCGCTCTTTGAAAAACGGGGGCAAAAGAGCAAAATTGCTCCTCAGTCTAGAGAGTTAATTGAATCTACACCGCAGCCGCAGCCTTTAAGCGATCGCCATCTTTGACCAAGAATGCCTGTAATTCAGCCAGATCTTCATCTTCGATTTTGGTCTGCATTGGGCAGAACTTCGGTCCACACATGGAACAGAATTCTGCGGTTTTGTAGACATCTTCGGGAAGCGTCTCATCATGGTATTCCCGAGCGCGCTCAGGATCCAAGGACAATTCAAATTGACGATTCCAGTCAAAGTTGTACCGAGCGCGGGACAGTTCATCATCCCGATCGCGGGCACCCGGACGATGACGGGCAATATCCGCTGCATGGGCTGCAATTTTATAAGCAATCAAACCATTGCGAACATCTTCAGCATTCGGCAACCCTAAATGCTCTTTTGGAGTCACATAGCAAAGCATTGCCGTACCATACCAACCCGCCATCGCCGCACCGATCGCACTGGTAATGTGGTCATAACCGGGCGCAATATCGGTGACCAATGGACCTAAAACATAGAAAGGTGCTTCGGAGCATTCTTCCATTTGTTTTTTGACGTTGAATTCGATTTGATCCATGGGCACATGTCCCGGACCTTCGACCATTACCTGCAAATCATCTTCCCAAGCCCGACGGGTCAAGTTACCCAGGGTTTTGAGTTCCGCCAATTGGGCCGCATCCGTCGCATCATGACTACAACCTGGACGCAATGAATCGCCCAGACTGAAGGTGACATCATATTTTTTGAAAATATTCATGATGTCGGTGTAGCGCGTATACAAAGGATTTTGGCGCTTGTGGTGAAGCATCCACTTGGCAATGATTCCACCACCACGAGAGACGATTCCAGTGAGGCGAGTACGGGTTAGGGGTAGGTGCTCAATCAACAATCCGGCATGGATTGTCATGTAGTCTACGCCTTGCTGTGCGTGCTTCTCAATGATGTGAAGAAAGTCATCTTCAGTGAAATTGTCGAAATTTCCGTGGACGCTTTCTAAGGCTTGATAAATGGGAACGGTACCGATCGGAATTGGAGACGCATTGATAATGGCCGTCCGAATTTCGTCTAAGTTGCCGCCGCCTGTGGAAAGATCCATTAGCGTATCTGCACCATATTTCACGGCTAGGGTGAGTTTGGCGATTTCTTCGCTGATGTCCGACGAGTTTGGCGATGCACCGATGTTTGCATTAACCTTACAGGTCGAAGCAATTCCGATCGCCATCGGTTCGAGATTGGGGTGATTGATGTTGGCTGGAATCACCATCCGGCCCCGTGCCACTTCGTCCCGAATTAACGTTGGAGGAAGTTTTTCCCGTTTTGCAACGTAATCCATTTCCTCCGTAATCAAACCCTGACGGGCGTAGTGCATTTGTGAAGTATTGCCATGTCCTGCACGTTTCGCAATCCAGTCTGAACGCAACATATGACTCTTCCTTAAAATAAACAGCTTCCCTTCGCTGGTATTACCCAGAGACAACAGATCGATAACATTTCTCGTAATCTGTAGCCCGTTTCAGGTTCTAAGGGTGGTTTCTCAGCCGATCGTTTCTTCGGCACCCCTAGCTACCTAAAAATCCTACACTGTTTCTAGGGTTACTGTCCTACATCACATTCAAGTTCAACTTCAAGAAAGGCCGGCATCTCTAAAGGCTGACTATGCAAAACCATTGTTGTAGTCTGATTTTCTGTAAACCCAATCCGTTCATAAAAGGCTTGCTGATTGGTCGTCATCAGATAAATGCGTTCCACGCGACTGAGACGCGGATGGGTGATTAAGGTCTGCACGAGTTTACGTCCAATGCCTGCCCCTTGATAGTTAGGATCGACCACTACATCCCAAATCGTGGCGCGGTAGACTCCATCGGATGTGGCGCGGGCAAAGCCGATGAGCGTCGTATTGTCCCATGCTGTAACGATCGGGTCACTATGGTCGAGAGCCGTCTGAAGATCCTCAAGAGTCCGATCGCTAGCCCAAAACGCGACGAGATTAAATAATGCCTGAAGCGCTCGTAACTCAACAAATTCAGGCCCAACCCGTAACTGAACGGTTCGACAATCCACGTCCTTGGTAATATCGTTGATATTGTCTACGGTCTGATGTTGGATAGACCAAGGATCTGACCCAACGTTTGACTCAGATTTCAGCTCCGACTTCGACTGTCCCATCTAATGCGCCTAAGTAATGTTGTGGTTATCATTGTGGGGACAGTTCCCGGATTTGTGAAGGGGCTGTCGAAAATAGCTGATGGCTGTTGTTCTTATTTATGATGGTTTCCCATGTCCCGATCGCGCACCCGCCGAACAACCCGCCGTCAATCTGGTCCTGCTGTGATGGGATTGGTGATGCTGTTAATTTTGTTTACATTAATGATGGGGATCGGCCTTGCCCAAGCCCTAGAGCCAAAGAACAATCCATTGTTGCAAGCTCCTAAGTTGCAAACTCCTAATATTCAAAGCAGCCCAAGCGTTCAGAGCGCAGAGATTGGAACCGTTGATCCGGTGAGCGATCGCGATCGTTTAGGCCAAGAACTTTACTTAGAGTCCTGCCGAAGCTGCCACATTGGAATTCCACCCGCTGTCATGCCCACTCAAACCTGGCAGGCATTGCTTCAGGATCCGCAACATTATGGCGTGACAATAGACATTCCCCAAGGTCCAGAAAAGCGGATCATGTGGAACTACATAAAAAATGCATCGCGTCCGGTGGCCAGCACAGATGAACGAGTGCCCTACCGAATTTCAGAATCGAGATATTTTAAAGCGCTCCATCCAAAAGTAAAACTTGCAACAAAGCCAACGCTGACCACTTGTATTACCTGTCATCCGAGTGCCCAGGCATTTAATTTCCGTAAATTGTCGGCAGAAGCTGAGGCACAGGCAGAGAAATAAAATGGTCTATCGGTCTCCTAGTTTCAAACTCTTTAGAAATTCGATCGCACTAGAACGATCGTTCACGACCTGATCCAACATCGCCACCCGCAATTGCGTCAGAATCAGCTTCAACCCTTTCCCTGGTTTAAAGCCAAATTCCTGTATATCTTTACCCGACAATATCGGCTTAACTTGGGCATACTCGGTCAAATACTTCCAGATCTGACACCGCCAAGGGTCATCACTTCGCGCTGCAATTAACAACAATGTAACCCGGTCAAACGCACTTAATACTTGGTCTACTCGACTCGGACGATCGCCTTGGTTCAGTAATTGATGAATCTGAACTTCAATCCTATTTAACGTTGATAAACGATCGATCGCAGCTTTCGGTAATTGCAATTGTGCCGCAATTAATTCGGGTTCATCGGCCATCGCCAGAATCAATTCCAACATCGTCTGCCATCGGTGTAGCCCCGGATTCAGCCGATCGTCCTTCAGCCACAAATCCATCCGACATAGCGATCGCCACAGCCGCCGCCAACCTACATCATCCAAATTCTGGGAAATCGACAAACTAGGATGCAAACAATGAAACGCATTTACCGACCTCAAACTCCGCAACGCACCTTTCCATGTCGAAGATGAAAACAAATATTTAAATTCAGATCTAAGTCGAGTTTGCAGGGCCGGAACCGAACCAAATTCCTGACGAGATTGTTCATAGATTCCCGAGGCGATCGCGGAGGCAAACTGATCTTTGGTCTCGGGATGAAACTCAAACCCAAACCGCGCTGCAAACCGTGCCCCCCGAAATACCCGCGTCGGGTCATCTAGCAAACTCCGATCGTGCAAAACCCGTAAGACCCTCGCCGCCAAATCCTCTACACCACGATGTAAATCCAACACCACACCCGCCCCCGGACCCGTCAATCTCAACGCCATCGCATTCACTGAAAAATCTCGGCGAAACAAATCCGATTCAATAGAACTAGCCACAACAGTCGGGTTTGCAGCCGGATACGCATAACTCTCCGTTCGCGCCGTCGCCAAATCCATGGACAAATCCCCCAGCACCGGATCCCCATGCCAGGTCAAAGCCGCCGTCTGAAACTTGCCATGGATTTCCAGCACCACCTCTGGATAACGCGATCGTAACGCCTCTGCCAGCTTCACCCCGGCCCCCACCGCACCCTCCACCACCAAATCCAGATCCGACAGCATCACCGGACCCTCCCCGCCCTTCCGCATCAAATCACGCACGCCGCCGCCCACCAGATATAGATGCCATCCCTCCGCTTCAGCCGCCATTACTGCGATCGCTAAAACCTCTTGCAAAGAAGCAGCCAGTCGTTCGATCGTCACCATGAAAACCCTCTTGCCTGAGAGACAGATTTACAAAAAGTTACGTTACGGTTCGATTCCATAGAATCAAAACCAGTTTTCTGATACGGTACAGACATGGGAAATACAGCGCATGGCCTGTGCATTTTAGTGCCTTGGGGCGGCCTGTTCATTCTCACTCATAATCGCTGAGATCACTAAACTTGCTGTCCATAGGGAGAAAGTCATGACCGTCGTATTCCAATTGCTACTTGCCGCATTAGTGTTCTTCTCATTCGCGATGATCGTCTACGTACCCGTCGCCTACGCATCGCCCCAAAACTGGGATCAATCCAAACGGCTAATTTTGCTAGGGTCAATTATCTGGGGTGGTTTAGTTGTTGCTGTGGGCGCATTGAACTTCTTGGTGGCGTAGGCTTAGAGCTAGCAATGAAGCGCTGACAATAAATTCTATAAAACAGCCGATCGAACGATGCGATCGGCTGTTTTATTTTGATTAAAATTCATACATAAGATACATCTATTGCGACCAATCTCGACTAACAAGGTAATCTAGGTAAGGTCAAGGCATTCCCTGTGCTGCACTAACGGTAGAAGATCTCAATGGCTGTTTTTGAAGGAACTTTTGCACATTCCAATACTTATCGATATGCGATCGTGATTGGGCGCTTTAACGATCTCGTCACAACAAGACTCTTAGAGGGTTGTCAAGATTGTTTAAAGCGTCACGGAGTCGATGTAGATCCCCAAGGGACTCAAGTGGACTACGCCTGGGCACCAGGGTGTTTTGAGCTGCCTCTGCTGGCCCGTCAGTTGGCCATGTCCGGACGCTATGACGCAATAATTTGCATCGGAGCTGTGATTCGGGGAAGCACTCCACATTTCGACTATGTTGCCGGGGAAGTCTCGAAAGGAATCGCAGCGGCGGCATTCCAAACGGGGGTTCCCGTTGTCTTTGGCGTTCTCACGACAGACACGATGCAGCAAGCATTAGAACGGGCGGGCATTAAGAGCAACAAGGGGTGGGACTTTGCAATGAGTGCGCTCGAAATGGCGAGTTTGATGCAGTCTATCCGATCGGTTCCTCCCGCCCATCAAGGCTCCATCAGTCCTTCGGGCGCACTCCCAACGTTGAGTTATGCAGCGGCAGACACGATCGCAGAATAGCCCTGAATTCAATTCTAGTTCCCCCTTTTTTTGTGACGTAGCCTGCCCGGAGGGGGTAGGGGTAGGGCGATCGGGTCTGCCTATGTTAAACGCTTACGTACATTAAATATATGGACATAGCGAGGGGTGTTTGAAAGCTAAACTTCGAGGCACAGAACTTTTTTTTGACGTAGAAGGGGCATCTATTGTCTGTGAGGGGCCGCGCTTTCAAGAAAAGCCTGTAGCGTTTCTGCTCCATGGTGGGCCGGGTGCTGACCATACCGGATATAAGCCAACCTTTAGCGCTCTGGCCGATCGGCTCCAACTGGTCTATATCGATCATCGGGGGCAAGGTCGATCGGCACGCGGACCGCAATCGACCTACACCCTTGATAACAATGTCGAAGATGTTGAAGCGCTCCGACTTTACCTAGGATTAGAGCAAATTATTGTGATTGGTGGATCCTATGGTGGAATGGTGGCGATGGCCTATGCCGCCCGCTATCCCGCATCGATATCACACCTGATTGCCTATGCAACCGCTGCAAGTTACGAGTTTTTAGCCAAGGCTCAACAGACGCTAAACGATCGCGGCACCCCAGAGCAGATTGCAATAGCCCAAATGCTCTGGGATGGTAATTTCCCATCAGTTCAAGCATTACAAACTTATTTTGACCTGTTAGCACCGTTGTACAGCTACCAGTCAAAACCCCCACAACCGATCGACTGGACCGATCGTATTTTATCTGTTGAGGCTATTAATGAAGCTTTCGGTGGTTTCTTGCGATCCTATGATTTGCGATCGGAATTAAAAAATATCATAGCGCCTAGTTTAATTTTGGCAGGTCGCCATGACTGGATTTGTGCGCCGGAATTTGGCACGGAGATTGCGAAGCTAATTCCCCGATCGGACTTACGTATTTTTGAAAAAAGCGGCCATGCAATCCGCAGCGATGAACCTCAGAAATTATTGGATGCGATCGCAGGATTTCTCGTGTATCAACCGCTCTAGAAAACCTAGAGGACAAAACCTAAAACAAGTGCCCCTGTGAATTGATGGCAACAGGAGCACTTATTTAATATGGATTTAATATGGAATTTACCTACATAACCTATTCGGGAGTCTTAGTCTCCACCGAATCTTCTTTTCGCTTCATCACAGGCTTAGGTGGAGCTACCTCACCCTCACGCCTTGTGGGTGGCGGAGAAGCAGGAGGACGATCGCCACCCCGACCAGGAGGTCCACCGCCCGGACGACGATTGCCACCGTCACCCCCCAGAGGCCGACGACCGCCCATCATGGGACGTTTCGGATACTTCTTCGGCATTACCAAGACAATAGAAGTACCACTCTGAATTCGTAGATCTTGGCCATCTCGTTTGACATCCAGATCCCAGAAGTAGCCTAAGACTTTCCCCCTCAGATCACCCTCAAGGTTGAGCTTAAAATACTTCATCGATGGCTCTTTCTCGCCTTTTTTACGAAGAACCTGCTGGATTTTCACCGAAACTTTGTGGTTCTCGGGTTCGTGAGCAATGATTTCACCCCGAATTGAAAAAACATCGGTGTCTACTTCAGAAGACGGCACATACTGAAGGCCATCATCAGATGAAGTTGATACCTCCGAAGTTGATACCTCCGAAGTTGATACCTCCGAAGTTGATACCTCCGAAGTTGATACCTCCGAAGTTGATACCTTAGTAGATTCCTCTTGAACCTCCTCCTCGATCGAATCCTGAGTCAACTCATCACCCAACTCGCCCGAATCCGGCTCGTTACTAAGATTCTCCGGCTCCCACACCCCAACAATTTGAAGGTGAAGGGTTGCTTCCCGTTCTCGAGTTCTCGGATAGACCACCCAGACATGCTCTTGGTCTAGTTGAAGATGATTTCGGACCAAACTCATGACCCGGCCCAGCAAGACAGCTTCCACATGGGAACCATCTGCCATTACCATGTTGCCCCGCGTAAATTGTTCATCCGAAGGATGGTAGGTACCACGCACCACTCCGATCGCCCGATATTGAGTCGGTTCGCTGGGGGGCGGAATGGGACGCTGACGACCATCAGTCGGAACTGGCTCAAGGGTGATCTTAGATTCAACCGCAGGGACCGATGGAACAGCAGGGATTGCTTTTTCCACAGATACAGGTGCGGGCCGGGATGGCGGGCGGACTAACTTCATAGACTGACCAGATGGTAGGGTTTCCTCTGCCTTGAAAGTTGGCAAGAGGTCTTCAGCCGAAGCTTTAGATGGGAGAGACTCAGGTTGATTTGACACGGGACTTAAGTACTATTTCAGGCAGAGCAGCAGCCAAGGTTTTGAATCAGCCATGGTACTGAATCCAAGTGAACTTAAAGGAGATCCGTACGATTTGGCAACTGTATGGAAATTTCACACAAAACAAGCGAATCAAAT
The DNA here is from genome assembly GCA_026389365.1 of Cyanobacteriota bacterium. GTDB lineage: Bacteria > Cyanobacteriota > Cyanobacteriia > Leptolyngbyales > Leptolyngbyaceae > JAAFJU01. Next base: position 9,994 of record JAPLHZ010000197.1, on the reverse strand, counting down.
TCGTTGCTTTAGCCTGCGATCGCCACAATGCTCAACCCTTTGGATGCGCCTTTATTCTTACATGATACTGATTTCTCAGGGGGTACTTAGGATTACTTTGCTACAAATCCCTAAAAATATTGATTTTCCCAATCTAATGATTAACCAAATGTCCAGTCCACAAGCGAGGAAGCCATGTATTAAGATAGGTAACAGACCTAATGTTTTGATTGTGCGATGAAATTTTACTCACTCACTAAATTATTCCAAAACTATCGCACTCCAATTCTGATTGCAGGCGGAGTCTTGCTGACTGGGGCGATCGGGCTGGCCGGGGCAACACAACTGGGCTGGCTCAAACCAGGGGGTGAGGTCAATAAAGCGCTAGCCGAGTTGACGGTGGAGGCGAAGCGCGAGAAGTTGATGGCAAAAGTGAAGGCCAGTGGTACCGTAACCCCCCGTCAAACCGTCAACGTCAGCCCAAAAAGTGCAGGACGGGTGATGAAACTTATGGTGGAGCAGGGGGATGCCGTAGTGGAAGGACAGGAACTTGCCCGCATGGATTCCTCAGATCTTGAGGGAGAGCGAAATCAGGCGTTAGCGGCAGTCGCCTCGGCACAGGCAAGGCTTCAACAACTCCGATCGCCCAACCGTTCAGAGTTGGTACGTCAAGCCGAAAATGAAGTGGACCGATCGCAGGGTGATGTCTTTAATGCGGGGAGTGAAATATCGAATGCCAAAAGCGAAATCATTCGCAGTGACGGGCTAATTGCAGATGCTCGGGCCGGACTTGCTTTAGCAGAACGTCAATATAAACGTAATCTTGATCTACGAGCTGAGGGAGCCATCTCCATTAATGCCCTTGATGAATTTGAGCGTAAATTGCAAGGCGCGCAGCAAACCCTTCGTCAAACCATAGCCCAACGAGATCAAGCCCAAGAAAAAGTTCGACAGGCGAATGCAAGGCGCGTCCAAGCCGAGATTCAAGTGTCCAGCAAACAAGAAGGCTTAACCCAGCAGGAACAATCTGGAAGCGACGGGGACATTGCCGTACAGGAGTCCCAAGTCGAAGAGGCACGGGCGAGACTTAGAGCTGTTGAAACCCGCATCGAAGATACGATTGTCCGTGCGCCGTTTTCGGGACTCGTGACCCAGCGATATGCGTCGGTGGGTGCATTCGTCACCCCGACAACTCAGGCCTCGGCTTCGGCGACAGGCGGCGCGACCTCAACCTCTATTGTTGCGATCGCTAGTGCATTAGAAGTGTTAGCCAAGATTCCAGAAATTGATATTGGCCAAGTCAAAGTCGGGCTTGGTGGCGAAATGGTTGTCGATGCATTCCCCAGTGAGACGTTTAAGGCGACGGTTCGTTTAATTGCTCCGGAAGCTATTGAAGAGCGGGATGTGCGGTTTTTCCAGGTGCGGCTGAAGTTGCTGAGTGGTCAGCGTAAACTCAAGTCTGGGATGAACGTTGATATCGAGTTTGCTGGGCCTGAGTCCGAAGCCTTATTAGTCCCGACAGTGGCGATCGTGACGAAAAAAGGTAGACCGGGCGTTTTGGTTCCGGATGAGAAAGGCAATCCAAAATTCAAACCTGTCACGGTTGGTACTACTCAGTCGGGGCGTAGTCGAGGCAAAAGTCAGGATAACGGTGGAGATAAATCTGGAGGCAAGGGCAGCGTCGGGAAAACCCAGATTACAGAAGGATTAAAAGAGGGCGATCGGGTCTTTATTAATCTTCCAGAGGGTCAAAAGCTAGATCAATTGCTCAAGGACGAGAAAGATAAGAAATAGTAGTTAGTCAAATAGTAGTTAGGCCGATCGACCCACTTGTAATACCCAATCATAATCCCAACTCATAATCCCCACTCGTACAAAGGACTTCAACATGGATTGGCTCGAAAGTGGCAACATGGCCGTCAAAACCCTGACTTCCAACAAACTCAGAACCGGACTGACGATGCTGGGCATGATTATTGGCAATGCATCAGTTATCGCCATGATCGGCATTGGCCAAGGTGCACAAAGATTGGCATCAGAACAGTTTGAATCCCTTGGACCCAACGTCCTATTCGTCACTCCGGGATCCCCAGGTGCCCGACAACGCACTACATTTCTACCGCGTAATTTAGTCTGGGATGACGCCAAAGCGATCGCTGCTCAAGTGCCCAGTGTTGCTAGTGTCGCACCTCAGCGCCAGTCTCAGCTTTCCGTGACCTACGGCGGCAAGAACCGAACCACCTTAATCATGGGGACTACACCGGAATACCTGATTGTCCGGGACTTCGACGTGGCAAAAGGGCGTTTTATTAACAATGTGGACCTCGAACGCAACACCCGCGTTGCAATTTTGGGATCTGAAGTTGCAGAGCAGTTTTTTCAGGGTCAGGATCCGATCGGCAGCAAAATTCGGATCCGCAACATAAGTTTTGAAGTGGTGGGCGTCTTGCAGGCAAAAGGCTCTTTTCTAGGCAATAACCAGGATGATGCGGTTTATATCCCCCTAACAACCTCCGCAACATCGCTTACCGGACGCACTTCTCCCTTTGGCTTAGATCTGACCTTTATTTCAATATCAGCCGTTAACGAAGCGAACATTCCTGCCGCCGAATTTCAAATTACCAACCTACTTCGTCGTCGCCACAAAATCATTAGTGAAGACGATTTCACCGTCCAAACTCAAAAAGATATTCTCCGCATCGTTGGCACTATCACGGGTGGATTGACGGCACTATTGGCAGCGATCGCCGCAGTATCGCTTTTGGTCGGCGGCATTGGCATCATGAATATCATGCTGGTATCGGTGTCAGAACGAACCCAGGAAATCGGACTGAGAAAGGCGATCGGGGCATCGGAGCAAGATATTTTGATGCAATTTATGATCGAAGCCGTGATGCTATCGGCAGCGGGTGGCGTGTTGGGAACTGGTGTGGGGATTGGGGGAATTTTGCTAGTTGCAGCCTTCTCGCCGTTGCAAGCGGTGGTTTCGCCCGTCGCGATTACGCTAGCGGTGACGGTTTCCGGGACGATCGGACTAGTGTTTGGGGTGTTTCCAGCCCGTCAGGCCGCACGGTTGGATCCGATCGTTGCCCTACGCAGCGCTTAAAGATCTAATTTGTGCTGCAATCTCAACCCTATAACTCCAACCTTTCTAAAACTCCAACCTCTCTAAAACTCGAAAAATCCTATGTCTACGATCGTCCAACTCCAATCCATCACCAAGGTCTACGGCATCGGCGATATTATTGTAAATGCCCTAGCCGGAGTTGATTTGACAGTCAATGCAGGAGAATATTGCTCCATCATGGGCGCATCCGGATCTGGAAAATCTACCATGATGAATATCATCGGTTGCCTCGATCGCCCGACCGCCGGACGCTATTATCTAGACGGCATTGAGGTCGATACTCTTCCTGACAACGAACTGGCCCGGATTCGTAACCAAAAATTAGGCTTTGTCTTTCAACAATTTCACCTGCTCTCTCAACTGACCGCTTGGGAAAACGTCATGCTCCCCATGATCTACGCCGGAGTTCCCGTCCAAGAACGCCGCGATCGTGCCCGTGAAGCCTTAGTGCGAGTTGGCCTAGAGCAACGTCTACAAAATAAACCCACCCAACTTTCCGGCGGACAACAGCAGCGGGTCGCCATTGCCCGAGCGATCGTCAACCGCCCCGTCGTACTGTTGGCCGACGAACCCACCGGAGCCTTAGATTCCACCACTACAGAAGAAATTCTCGATATCTTCGGTGAACTCAACGCCAGCGGTATGACGGTGGTGATGGTAACGCACGAGGCCGATGTCGCCCGCCGCACCCGCCGAGTCATCTGGTTTAAAGACGGCCAAGTTCTCGAATCAAACCTCTCACCTAAAGATGTCGCCTTAGTCAGTGCAGGTTAGTCAGCAGGGCTAGTTTTGACCGATCGCACTATATTATCGAGATTTCTCAAGAATTATATTCGCAACTAATTCGCAACCACAGATATACGGACAAGGGGGGTAAGTCCCTTAAAGAGCCTCAAATAAAGCCGTATTTTCGGGAATTTGAGTTTCTGACTAGCCCATTAAATAACAATTAAGTCTGAATCAAACTATACAAATTACTGAGCAAGTGAGAAATTTGCCTGTTTTTACCGCTTATCAATCAGCTTTTTGTCACGATTCAATGACAATTTGAGTTGGGTGAGCAGCAGTTGTTTAGGGCGATCAACTTAGGTAAATCTGCTGATAGGGCACCTTTACTCGCAGGACAGACTGTTTCTTGAAGACTCAAGAAGGAAGATCATGCGACATGAAGACGCTACTTGGGATAGATGCTCCATTTTTTATGACATCTTTATAATCCTGAGACGTTGAAATTGTAGCGCATCTTACATTTTGAATTCAAATATGTCTCTCGTTAAGTTAATTACTGCTGTTTCCGCTGTTATGGGGATCCTAGGGCTAAGTACGAAATCGTACTCAGGTCTTCCCGATTCTTCGGTTGCATCTAGCCGAAGAATCGGGAAGACCTTTTCACCCCTCGCGACCTCGCCTCCGGAACAACTGGATAAAGTTTCTGGTTCTTCTTCGGCCTGGATTGGAGCGTTGGACCAAGAACTAATTAGGAAAGGCACAACCGTCCCGACTTCGGTGACCGCTTCAGCTACGAATGTGTCGTTCGAGGCATTAATTCCAGATGGTTCTCTGACGGGCAATCCCGAAAACATTCAGGGCTTTTCGATCGATAGCCTCATGACCCAAACGGTAGGAAGTTGGTTCGATCAGTTTCATCGTGTTTCTGGAGATTGGAACTCGGTGCTGCCCTCAGTACTCGTGGTGGCCAAGGGTGATTCATCGCTGCGATCGACTCCCGAAATGCCCTCCTCTATTGCTGAACTCCGGACCGCTTTTTGGCAATGTTCTCCGCGTCAAGACATTAGATCTAGAACGCAGGCGACGGAAGGCGGACTCTTTCAAGTGTGGGTGAAGGGCTGTCAAATTGCAGAACTACCCACCCGGCAATCTGCCGAGATATTATCCAAGCGATTAAGCGAATTACTGAGGGCTGACAACTTGGATCTCTCTAAGTTGTCAGCCGTTTACCAAGGGGAGAACCCAGTCATAATGTTGGGCGAAGATGTCGTGTTTGTCATCACCCCAGAACTTTCCCAGAAATTAGGGCGTCATGGCGATTTAATTGCCATTCAATGGGTCAATCACCTTCGCGTTGCTGTCGGTCAACCAGAAATAGAGCTTGCCAAGGCCCAATCTAATTTGTACGGTCTAGAAGAGACACAAGACGCTATTAGTGGTTCAGCATCTTGGTATGGTCCATATTTTCATGGCCGAATTACAGCCACGGGCGAAGTTTATAACCAGTTTGATTTAACCGCCGCCTCCCGAACATTACCCTTTGACACCTATCTAAAAGTCACAAACAAACAAAATGGCAAGCAGGTCATTGTTCGGATCAACGATCGTGGTCCCTATGTGGATGAACATCTACGAGTTCTTGATCTGTCCTATCGTGCCGCCACTTGTTTGGGCAGCGATGAATCAGGTGTAGTCCCGATCGATGCCGTGATTTTGAAGCCCGCTCCTGGTTCTAATCTACGAATTGGTCAAAAAATTGCTCAAACAGCACTTTAAATAATCTGACTACGACGCGTGGGTCTTTGTTTGGTCAAGCCGGTGTGAAATCTGTTAAAATTGTTAAGAGAGATGAAGTTGAAACTAATTTTAGAGAGAATACTGACATGGCATTCGAGCAATCCCCCTTACCTTTCGCACCTGATGCCCTAGAATCCGCTGGGATGAAGGCTGAAACGTTTGAGTATCACTACGGCAAGCATCATAAAGCCTATGTTGATAACCTCAATAAGTTGGTAGAAGGCAAAGCTGAATTCGTAGGTAAATCCCTAGAAGACGTTATTGTCATGACAGCGGGCAACGCAGACCAAGCGGGAATCTTCAATAATGCCGCTCAAGTGTGGAACCACAGCTTTTTCTGGAACAGCCTGAAAGCAGACGGGGGCGGTGCACCGACCGGTGATTTGCTAAATAAGATTGAAGGCGCATTCGGTAGCTATGATGCATTCAAAACTGAGTTTGCAGCCGCAGCAGCGACTCAGTTCGGCAGTGGTTGGGCATGGCTTGTCGAAGACGCAGGTACTCTAAAGATCACTAAGACCGTGAATGCTGACAACCCTCTAACCAAAGGTCAAAAACCATTGTTGACCTTAGATGTTTGGGAACATGCCTACTACATCGACTTCCGCAATGCTCGCCCTGGCTACATTGCCAACTACTTGGATAAGCTTGTGAATTGGGATTTTGTGGCTGCTAATTTAGCTGCGTAATCGCTTCAAGATTTGATTGAAAAGGGCGATCTTCTGATTTTAGAAGATCGCCTTTTTTCTAATTTATTTATTTGTTTAAGGCAGAATGATGTGACGAGTATCATCGAAATCCAAAATGCCCCGATCGCGGAGTTGGCCTAAAAGTCGGGTAATCGTGACACGAGTGGTCCCGATCGCATTTGCAAAATGCTGATGCGTTAGACGAATGGTGATGCGATTTACCGATTTGCCATCAAGGGTAATGGGTGAGCTGATTTCTCGCTTCAGCAAGGCTAAAAATTCTACAAGTCTATCTTCCACTCGGCGATAACCTGCGATCGCCAATAGTGACTCACTCTGTTGAAGCCGACGCTTCATTTGGCCAAACATACATTGAATCATCTCAGGCGACTGTAAAACTTCTTGCCAGTTCAAGCGCATGAGATCCACATCAGAAAGAGCCATTGCACTGTAAGGCTGGAGGAAGCTGAGCGGTTCACCAAAGGGCATCAGCGGCGAAATCAGGCCTAAGATGGCTTCATCTCCACTGGGGTAAAGAGTGCTGAGTTGAACCACGCCCCGATATACGAGCCAAACATCTTGTTCATAGAGGGGAATGAATTGTCCTCTACGGAAACTCTTTAAGCCTCTGCCTTGATAGCGGGCTTCAAGAAGTTCCTGGATGGGGGCAAGCAAGGTAGGGGTCGATAGCATTGTTTGGCCGATTGAGGAGAATGGCATGAGTTAACCCTAGGAATTCACAGGAAACAGTGATATTGACTTACTTGGTGCAGACTGGAACTGAGTAGGGGTTGATTCCGATGTGATGTTGATATATGTAAAAATTCAAACTATAGAATCAATCTCTGAAGGTCAATGTAGAGCTTGAAGCTCAAGAGAAGGTAATTAATACATTGAATTCTGGTTAAGTTTTGGTGAAGTAGTATATTTTTAGATCTCGGAATTAAATCGTGGCATCCAAGGGTTGCTTATCTGAAGGGAGTTCCCAATAATAGAAGGGCGAATATTGGGCGATCGTTATGGGGTTTTCTGAGTCAACAACCGAACAGCCAACGCACTATGAGCCAACGCACTATGAGCGATTGGGGATTCAGGTTTCCGCATCTAGCGGAGACATTCGGAGGGCGTACCGGGAATTAAGTCGGCAATATCATCCGGATACAACACGCTTGCCACCGATGCTCGCGACACAAGGATTCTTAGTTCTGAATGAAGCTTATGCCACGTTGAGCAATCCTGAACGTCGTCTACATTACGATCGGTCCATTGGCTACTCATCTATTTCAATGGTGCGATCGATTCCATCGCTATATTCAGAGTCTTCACGGTCTTCATCATCTAATCCCAATCATCCCACTGCCAAGCCCCACAGTCAGTTTGATCCTCAATTCAGCACCTATTTAGACGCGGAAGATCGGCCCTTGTCAGCGGGGGAACAGTTTTCCCTTTTTTTGATGGGAGCGACGTTTGTGGGATGTCTTGGATTGGTAATCTTGTTAAGTGTGTTCAAAACTTGATACCGTAGGGGTTTAGGACCTGTTTTTCTAGCTATACAATTCACATAATTACGCCTCATGTTAAATCTGCCTCCATCGAATACAGCCCTCTACAATCATCCACTGCCGCAGTTAGAGGCGTGGCTTCTCTCCTTGGGGTGCCGTCAAGATGAACGATTGCGACATCGCTGGACCGTCATGCGAGCGTCTTGGCAGGCCGAGCTGTTATTGGACAATGAACAAGTGATAGTGCGATACGTTGGCGGCGGGGTGGAGGAAGTGGTGCGATCGTTTAAATATTCCTTGAGTCGTCAGGATATTGAGGAAGCAATCTTTGCGGGACCATAGGTGGACTGGAGCATAGCGATCAAGACCATAGCGATCGAGCTGATCATAGTGAGTCAAGTTAATCATTTTTAAAATCATTTTGTCCTCGGGGAATTATGTCTGCTCCACTTTGGCCTTACGTTACGCCCGGAATCCCGGATGATTATTTTGAAACTTTACCGGGAATTCCCATCACCCAACGGGAAGTTCGCTTGTTGATGCTGTCCTACTTGCGTCTTAAAATCGACTCGGTACTGTGGGATATTGGGGCGGGAACAGGGACGATTCCGGTGGAAGCAGGGCTTTTGTCACCCAGGGGCAAAATTGTGGCAGTGGAACGTGATGGGGAAGTCGCCAGCCTGATTCAGCGAAATTGCGATCGGTTTGGGGTTAAGAATGTGGAAGTCATTGAGGGCAGTGCCCCAGAGTGTTTAGCCTTGTTGCAGACCTCGCCCGATCGGATTTGTTTGGAAGGAGGGCGACCCATTAAACCCATTTTGAGTGCGGTTTGGCAACGGCTGAAACCTGGTGGACGAATTGTCACCATTGCACCGAGCCTGGAAAGCTTATATCAAGTCTCAGAGAGCTTCGCCGAGTTACAGGTGCGGAATATTGAGATTGTACAGTCGGCGATTAATCGGTTAGAAAAGCGAGGCAATCAGCAGGTATTTGCAGCAGTGGATCCGATGTTTGTGTTGAGTGGTAAGAAGCTATGAATTCTGTGAATCTAGGAGATTATAAATCTAGTCGAGAATTTCCAAGAATCCAGTACAGTTACAGTGACTAGAATGACGATGTTTTAGTCATTCCTTAATCTTCAGTCTTAATTTTCAGGTGAACGAGTTGCGAGCGAAAACCCTAAAGCGAATTATTAGCGGCGTGGTTGCGATCGCGGCAGCCATCACCATGCTTATTTTGGGCGGATGGTACTTCACAATCGCATTGGCGGTGCTGGTGTATTTGGGACAGTTGGAATATTTTCGTATGGTGGCGGCCAAGGGAATTTTGCCAGCGGTGCGGACGACGATGATCCTAAGTCAAGCGTTGATGCTGATGTCTCACGCAAATCCGACCCTGACCGATGCGCTGTTGCCGATCGCTGGCACCGTAATTTGTTTTTATCTTTTGTTTCAGCCAAAATTAGCCACGATCGCCGATTTATCCGCCTCCGTTATGGGTTTGTTTTATACGGGTTTTTTGCCTAGTTTTTGGATTCGACTGCGGGATCTGGGCCAGCGTTCGGTGAGTAACTTGCCCTTTGATGGATTTTGGATCGTGGGCACAACGGATCTACCCCAAGGATTGCGGGTGACATTATTAGCCTTTAGCTGTATTTGGGCCGCAGATATTGGGGCCTATGTGATGGGCCGAATGGTTGGGAAAACGCCGCTTTCTGACATTAGTCCAAAGAAAACTTGGGAAGGTGCATTTTTTGGAACATTGGGCAGCATTTTGGTGGCGATCGTTGGAGCCAAAGTAATGGGCTGGAGATTTTTTGGAGTGACGGGGGTGCTGTTTGGGTTGATGATTGGAGTGGTGAGTTTACTAGGCGATCTGACCGAATCTTTGATGAAGCGAGATGCCGGAGTCAAAGATTCGGGCGATTTAATCCCAGGTCATGGCGGCATTCTCGATCGGACTGATAGCTATTTATTTACAGCACCGTTGGTCTATTATTTTGTGACTTTATTTGTGCCGTTGTTTAAGTAATCATTAGACCTCCTGCGAAAGTATCATGAAATCGTCTGTTCTAAAGATAAACTAAGCTCATAATTGTAAATCCCTGCAATTAAATTTAACCTTAATCCAAATCTCCTTCTCCTGTTTCGATACCTAGAAGAGAGTATTCT
>JAPLHZ010000352.1 GCA_026389365.1 Cyanobacteriota bacterium | reverse complement strand
TTCCCATGCCTTGTTCTACCGTTTTTAACCACTGATACCGACTGGCAGGATGGGCAGGATGGGCTTGACTCTGACATTGATTTACTTTCTAACAACCATCTAGATATTTTCCTACATCCTTTCCTTTTTAGGACTACCAATGTTCCTTTTATATATTCAAGTCCCGATGCTCAAGTAAATTTCTGAAAAATAGATCGATCAGCAGCCTGATGATGTTCCCAATGGAGGGGCGATGGCCTATGGCCGATCGGAAACCATCGATGGGCTTTGGGCAATGATTGAATGAAGAATTTAGAGTATTGAATTGAGAATGGGAGAAAGTCGATCGTATTCTTATATTTCTTAGGAATCGATCGCATCTAAAACCTGCTTGACAATTTTGGGATGTAAAGTCTTCCCACTGTGAAATGGAAGGATAACTCGAATCGAATCCCGTTTGTAAATGTAATGGCTACCCTTCCACCCGAATTAGTTGAAATCTAGCCTGTAAGAGCAGTTTCTCAGCCTCCTTCGCGGTTAGTTTGGGTTGTTCATGACATCCTGCTAAGTCTGGACAATAGGCATAATATGCAGCATCTTCATCTTTCTCGATTACAGCCGTTAAGCGATAAGACATACGAGTATTAGAATTGATTTATTTCATTAAAATTCAAAAGAATATAGGATTTTGCAATGTTCCTAGCGTTATTTGCTCGCCTTTTTTACATTAATTTCTTCGGATAACACCTGAATCTCTTACGACTGCGCTTGGCTCAAAATCGGATTAAACTTTTTTACATTAATTTCTTCGGATAACACCTGAATCGCTTTGCCAAATTGCGGATCAGCAGGCGTTCCTATTTTGTCCCGATCGCGTTGAAGTTCTTTTTGTTGCGGCTCCGTGAGTTTGATTTCCACATCAGGATCAATGCCATGTTTATTGATATCGCGACCATTTGGAGTCAGATATTTTGCAATTGTCACCGCAAGTCCAGATTCATTATCACCAAGTTCTCTCACCGACTGCACAAGTCCCTTACCAAAAGTCTTAATACCAACAATTTTGGCCCGTTTAGTATCTTGCAACGCCCCAGACACTATTTCACTGGCACTCGCCGATCCACCATCCACTAGCACCACCACAGGCTTATCCGTCAGCGCCGAATTGTTCGCCGATTGCCGATCGGACTCGCCTTGACGATTAACGGTCGAAACAATGGTGCCGTCTTTAATCAACATGCGACTAATTTCGACACTTGCAGTTAACAATCCACCAGGATTCGATCGTAAATCTAGGACATAACCCGCCACATTTTGCTTTTCTAAATTCCGAATGGCCTCGCGCATTTCCTTAACCGCAGGCGCACTGAACTGCCGCAATCGAATGTAACCCGTATCACCCGCCGCTGTCTTTTGGACATTTGAACTAACAGGATGCAACTCAATCCGATCGCGCTTCAAATTGTAATCAATAATTTCCGTCCCGCGCTGCATTGTGAGCTTTACCGACGTACCCGATTCTCCCCGAATGAGCATCACGGCTTTGTTCACATCCATGCCTTCCGTGGATTGATCATTGATTTTGATAATAATGTCTTTAGACAAAACTCCCGCTTTTGATGCAGGACTACCTTCGATGGGAGAAATTACCGTCAATTTTTTTGTTTTCTCATCGGCAGCAAGCTGAATTCCTACCCCAATCAGTTCACCGGAGGTTTCAACCTTCATGTTTTTGAATTCTTCAGGATCCATAAACCGAGTGTAGGGATCGTTCAGCTTCTTGAGCATTTCCCGAATCGCTAGATAGGCCTGCTTCTTATCGGTATATTCACGCCAAATATAATCCCGCCGGACCGATCGCCAATCCGTCTGATTAAACGTCCCATCCACATAGGAATTATCAATGACCTGCCACACCTCATCCACTAAATCCTTCGGGGTGTCCTTCAATAGGGATGCTCCGCGAGAAAAGTGGACCCCAGCCAGCGATACCGTCACCGCAGTTATAGCGATTACAGTAGTTCCTAGAACGATCGCCCGCTTGGTCAAAGTCATGTCAAGAAGCTCAGGATAAGGCTAGATTATTTGTCTAGCATAGCGAACAAATCGTCGATCGGGATCGATCGCGACTAAAGAAAACAAGTAAAATTCTAGAACAAATACGATCGGCTCTAGATTCAAAGCTCAACCTATTTTTCTTCAGGCTCAACCCACTGACCATCAGCCTTAATCAAGGCGACAAGTTGCTCTACGCCCTCCGCTTCGGGCACCCGCTTAATTTCTTCGCGCCCACGATAAAGTGCGATCGTCCCAGCCGTCTTACCAACATATCCGTAGTCAGCATCCGCCATCTCACCCGGACCATTCACAATGCAGCCCATCACCGCAATATTTAGCCCCGCTAAGTGACTTGTTGCCTCACGAACTTTGTGCAGTACATTTTCCAGATTAAACAACGTCCGACCACAGGACGGACAAGCGACGTATTCCACCATGGTCCGTCTGAGTCCCAAGGCTTGTAAAATTCCATAACATACGGGAATTTCCTTCTCTGGCGCTTCCGTCAACGACACCCGCAGAGTATCGCCCATACCTTCCGCGAGGAGCGTGCCGATGCCCGCTGTAGACTTAATGCGACCATACTCACCATCGCCCGCTTCCGTCACCCCAAGATGCAATGGATAAACCATGCCCAATTCATCCATCCGCTGCACCATCAGACGGTTTGCCGCCAACATGACGGGGACATTAGATGCCTTGAGGGAAATTTCTAAATGATAGAAATCCAGTGACTCGCACATGCGAATAAATTCCAGGGCCGACTCGACCATGCCTGCCGGAGTATCGCCATAGGTGAACAGCATCCGTTCCGCCAAGGAGCCATGGTTCACCCCAATCCGCATGGATTTGTTTTGATCCCGCAGCGTAATGACCAAGGGCGCGAGGGTTTCCAGGATTTTTTCACCAATCTCGTCAAATTCTTGTTTTGTATATTCGGTCCGGCCTTCTAGTGGTTTTTCAAACACATAGAGACCCGGATTGATTCGCACATTGTCTACATATTTCGCGACTTCAATGGCGATTTTCATGCCGTTGTGATGAACATCGGCCACTAGCGGCACAGGCTGATAGGTCGCATGAAGCCGATCGCGAATCTGTTCCATCGCTTTGGCATGGGCCATACTGGGCACCGTCACCCGGACAATCTCACAACCAATCTCGTGGAGGCGACGAATTCCGGCGACCGATCCCTCAATGTCTAACGTATCTTCATTGATCATCGACTGCACTGCAACCGGATGCTCACTGCCAATCATGATGTTGCCCACCGGAACCGATCGGGTCTTGCGACGACGAATGCCGGGATCGGTCGATAGCATCAAGCTACTTGAGCTATTTAGGGGCGCGGTCTCAGGGATCATCAGAGTTTGCATGGCGCTTACGGAAAAAATCTGTATGAGTTCCAGATTGCCATAAAAAATGCACCGATGACCGCATCCCCCACAACATGATTGCCAGAAACATTAGACCTAAACGCTTTCTCGCAATGAGAAACAAAGCCTGCATCTAGGACACGCAGTCAGTTACTCTACAGTAATTTCCTAGGTTGGGCGATCGGACAGGCTCGGACAATCGGCGAGATTCCTGTTGAACTTGACCCACTATGACCGCTGACTGCAACGACATAAAGGCTTGCCAATCTTCGTAGCCATACTTATTCGACAACAGAACTCGGAGTTCATTCTCAGCCTCAAGCGTTAAGAGTCCAGTTGTTAGCGCCTGATCAACAACATCACGGATGCACATCGCAAGTACCAGCACAGATAAAAATTATGGAGGGACATTCAGCATAGATACGGATAGATACGAATAGATACACCTCAGCTATCATCAGAGGAAATGGTGACGTGCGTTGTGATTAACATCACAGAGTTGGAAAGTTTTTGTTACCGAGATTGTTACCGAGAAGTGATAGGGTTATTCATTCTATCTTTTATATTTGAGATTCCTCACCCCCCATCACTCCATGGCTCTTTTGACACTGCGATCGATTCGTAAAGACTTCGGAATTAAAGAGGTGTTGAAGGAGGGAAATTTTGTTCTAGAGAACCGCGATCGAGTGGGACTCATTGGGACCAACGGCTCCGGTAAATCGACACTGCTAAAAATGATCGCGGGAATCGAGCCAATTGACGGCGGCGAAATCGAGATTCCTAGTGGCATCCGCGTGGTGTATTTGCCCCAGCAGCCTGATGTAGATGAAGAAAAAACCGTACTAGAGCAAATATTTACCGACAGCGGCGACGTGATGGCGCTGATTAAAGAGTACGAAGCCGTTTCTGAAGCACTCGCTGACCCAGATGCGGACCAAGATAAGCTTCTTAATAAATTGTCCAGTCTCACCCATCAGATGGATCAAACTGGAGCTTGGGAACTGGAAACTCAAGCGACGATCGCGCTAAATCAGTTAGGAATCACTGATTTTACGACGCGAGTGGGGGATCTGTCGGGCGGTTATCGTAAACGGATCGCGATCGCCACGGCTCTAATTGCCCAGCCTGATGTGTTGTTGATGGATGAGCCGACCAACCATTTGGATGCGGATTCTGTGGAGTGGCTGCAAGCTTATTTGTCCCGATATACCGGATCGTTGCTATTGGTGACGCACGATCGGTATTTCTTGGATCAAGTGACCAATCGTATTTTGGAAATCGATCGGGCAGAACTGTTTAATTATGAAGGAAATTATTCCTATTATTTAGAAAAAAAAGCAGCCCAAGAAGAATCATCCGCCAGTAGTCAACGCAAATTTGCTGGGGTGTTGCGACGAGAACTGGAATGGTTAAAAAAAGGACCAAAGGCGCGTAGTACTAAACAAAAGGCGCGGATTGGTCGAGTTGAGGAGATGAAGGCGACGGAGTTTAAAGCCGTTCAAGGGAAAGTCGAAATTTCGACTATGGGCCGTCGTATTGGTAAAAAAGTTGCTGAACTTACCGATGTCAGCAAAAGCTACGGCGATCGGACGTTGATTAAAGATTTCACCTACGAATTCACCCCCGACGATCGGATTGGCATCATCGGCATGAATGGCGCGGGTAAATCGACCTTAATGAATTTGATTACAGGACGAATTGAACCGGATTCTGGAACGGTTGATATTGGTTCGACGATTCAATTTGGTTACTTTGATCAACATTCTGATGAACTGCAAAGTGGGATTAATAATAATCAGCGTGTCATTGATTATTTGAAAGACGTTGCGGAATTAGTGAAAACGTCTGACGGATCGATTATTACCGCATCACAAATGCTAGAGCGATTCCTATTTTCACCGAATCAACAATATTCACCGATCGGTAAACTTTCGGGGGGTGAAAAGCGTAGACTCTTCCTGTTACAGGTTTTACTGGCTGCACCAAATGTTCTGATTTTGGATGAACCGACAAATGATTTGGATGTCCAAACGTTAGGGGTACTTGAAGAATATCTGGAAGATTTCAAGGGTGCTGTCATTGTGGTATCTCACGATCGCTACTTTCTCGATCGTACCGTTGAGACTATTTTTGCTCTAGAACCGGGCGGTAATGTTCGTCGTTATCCCGGTAACTATTCCATCTATCTCGATTGTAAAAAAGACGAGAAGCGAGAAGAAAATTCAGCGCCGACCATTCAAGTTGGCCCTAAACCGACTGCACCTGAACCCGTTGCGGTTGAACCTGCGCCGATCGCAACCAAAGCCCGGAAAGTCACCTTCAAAGAGAAACGAGAATACGAAGAACTGGAAGCTAAAATGCCAAAGCTGGAAGCTGAAAAAGCTGAACTGGAAGCAAAGCTCTACAGCAATTCGTCCGGTGGTTACAGCGATGTTCAGGCATTGTCCGATCGGCTTGCCAATGTGAATAGTGAGATTGAACGATCGACCGATCGATGGATGGAGCTTGCTGAACTAATGTAGAACTTGTGGGTCACCTATACTGATATATATATTTGTTATATATTTGTTTGGATGAAAGATAATGACCTCAGCCGAGCTAAAACAACTTGAAGCAAATCTTTAGCAGAGCGCTGATGTATCGGCTGAATCGGGAGGCACATTTGCTAGAGGAGATTATTGGTCATAATGTGAGTCAGTGGAGAGAGGTTGAATTAGAAGATACTTGCACAAGAATAACCATTAACAACGATCGGATAAAGTGCCCGATCGTAGTACCTATCCCTACTTAACTTGGCAGGATGGGCAATAGTAAATCCGTCGTCCCCCAATAGTATCTTTAACGATCGTATCACCGCAGACATAGCAAGGTTGGTTTGTGCGGGAGAACGCCCAATGTCGATAAAACGATCGGGGTTTGCCTTGGGCCTTCAACGTCATAGCAATCTCTAAATCATTTGTAATCCCTTTAGTTGCATAGGATTGACGGGGTATATTGAGAATGGCCTGGGCTAATTTGCTGATCTGTTCAGAGGTACAATCGATCGGCCTTGCAGTGGGATGAATCCCGGCGAGAAAGAGAACTTCACTGCGCAGATAATTACCAAGTCCACAGACAAATTGTTGATCGAGCAATAGCGTTGGAAAACCCCGCCGAAAGAAGCGTTTATCTAAAAGTCTAGCTTCAACGTCCTCAACAGTAATCGTCTCATCTAAAACATCAGGGCCAAGTTTTTGCAGAAATGGATGAATTGCTAAATCATCATCATTCAAAACGAGAATATCAGAAGCACTGTAAAGCAATGCAGATTTTTTAGCGGTATGAATTGCCAAACGAAGTTGACGGTTGGTTTCGGGATAGGTCTTCGCTTTACGAACATACCAAACGCCATACAGTTGATTATGACTATAAATTGTCCAACCATTATCAAAGCGGGTCAGCAATGCCTTACCACGAGGACAAACAGAAATCACCTGCGATCGGGCTAACTCTGGAGCATAGGATTGCAAAGATTCAAACGCAAAGAATACCTCTGTAATCGGTTGATTGACGATCGCATTGGCAATCTTATCCGCAGCAAGACGAATTTCGGGGCCTTCGGGCATAGGGCAATAGGAAAACGAACAATCTCTATATTACGGTGATTTTGATGTAAACCATACATCCATATATTTTGATTCACTGGGAATTTCGTATTCTCGATCGACCGTTCCGATCGGCGATAAAAAGTCTTCAAGATATTGTTTGGCGAGACTATCGAAGTGACTTTGTGTCATGGCGAGGCGATCGGCTTGGATGCCCTATGGTAGCGGATGAGGGTGCGATCGTAGAGTATCTCACTAAATCAATAATGAAAAGATTCAAACGATCACCTTCTACTAAGATTTAATCAAATTTTTTCATTTCAAAAAGAACTGGATTTTTTCGAGCATAATCACTAACAACGAATTGCCAAATAGATTTCTCCAGTTCTTCATCTGATACTGATATATCAAGAGTTACACCAACTCGATTTGCACAGAATCGATAGGCATCTACAAAGCATCTATCAAACTCGCCATAGTCGATACCTGAAAGCTTATAAATATTTAACCGCTCTTGAGATTCTACAATAATATTTAAAATACTTCCAACAAGTCGTGCAAACACAAATGCTGTTACACCCTGCCATCCAACTGAATGGAAACCAAATACAAGTAATCCAATTGTAAGCAATCCCAATTTACCAATAGAAGTAAATAACACTCCAAGATAAACAACTTCATTAATATATTTACTGTTAATGCCAGCCAAACGTATAACACCCGGTATGATAAGGGAAAGGGTAAAAATTATCGGCAAGGAACAATGTAGTGAAAATGTTATGAATCCTATTAAATAAGATACAGATTCAGGCCCCTTATCCATACCATCTGCTATCTTTAAAACTCTGTGTGGACTGTATCTAGGAGACAGCCTAGCAAGTAGTGTAAAAGCATAATCTATTGGGAAGTTTATAGGGATTCCAGTAGGACTATAAATTGTCATAAGATAATCAAAATTTACGACTCCCATCTTTACACATGTCAGCAATTGTTATCCGGATAAAATTTCTCGATTTTCTTGAGGATGAAATTTACCTGCATCAATGCAAAATCATTAAACATTATCGGAAATTATTTTTTAGAGATTCAAAGCCTTGCTAGGCAAGGGCTGTAAATTCGCAAAACCCTATTTCCGATTAAGTCTATTAGTTATGAGGTAGAAGGTTGGGGAAAGTTATTAACATTTAATTCAAGAGAACCAATTTGAAACGGCATATCACTCAAGTAGAGATCAAGATTTATAATACATTGCCCGAATGAGACTTTAGGAGTATTTTAGATTCCAACGCCTTCTAGCCTTGACGTTCATTCTAAAGACTATGTTTGCGATCGAGGTGAAAATGGCTAATACTCTTACAAAAGTTCTTAAAATAAGGATATTTTCGCTGTTACAAGCATCAAGGAACCCGCACACCAATAAGCCAAGGAGAAAATCACCAGCGAGTTGGTGAATTGTATTCCAGACGACATACCATGACGCAACAACCTTAACTTGTCCCCAGAAGCCACGAACTTCGATAATCTTTTTCTGACTAGGAACTTCTAAGAATTGAAGATTCGGTTCTTTCATACTTAACTTTGTAGTATTGCTATTGATATAATAGTAAGCGATTTTTCCCGGAAAAGAAAGGAACCCATCGTAAAAGCTCTTAAGCCTACATTTCGCCCTGTAATACCGAAGCCCGAAGATTCTTCCAATACTCAGGTGTAACAACTTCAGCCTCCGAATCCAACCCTTCTTGTAATAGACTTACTAATTTTTCTTGAGCCAAAGTCCGATCGCGATCGCACATTACCAAATCTAATACATATTCGATCGTCGTCACATGGTCCCCAGTCTGAACCTGATTCATAACATGAGTTTGCAACTCTTCCGGAATCTCGAAGATTACATTCATTAGGATTATCCCAGAACTAGGATTGCTTGCATTCTAACAAAAAAGAGAATCCAGAGCCAATGCCCCAGATTCTCTAATCTAAAATCTAAAATTAGACTATTTGGCTAACTCGATCGCCCGTTTTGCGATCGCATCTGCTGTAATCCCATTGAACGTCATCAATTCACCCGCCGAAGCCGTCGTTTCACCGCGCTTCCAGGCAAAAACGTCACGGTTTGCTTTGCTGCGGAGGAGAACAGGTTCCAGCATATTTGCTGTACCGCCCGTCACCCCAACCAACGCATCACCGCCAAACAACGCATCAAATTCCGCATCATCCAAGAACCCAGAATCCGCTTCCGAACAAGTATCCCAAAGGACATCAGAACTGCGATACAAACGACGAGGATTGATCACCGCCACCACGCGCACGCCAAACCCATCAGATTCCAATTGTTTTGCAGCAGCCAGAACCGGACCAAGAACTAAGTCACCGATCGTTGCAATTACAACAGTCTTAGAACCCTTACTTTCATGCAATACCACACCGCCCTTTTCAATGCCTTCACGAGTTTGAGCAAAGGTTGTATGAATTGGTAATGGTGATTTACTCACCGTAATTGTTACACCTTTGTTCTTCGTCGAAAGCGCCCATTCATAGCAAGCTTGAGTGCCGTTCGCGTCTGTGGGGAACAATGCAAAAACATTTCCATTGCGCAACATTGATGCAAAATACGCTTCGATTTCCGGGCGTTGGTGTGTCCAGCCATTCCGACCTTGTTCCAATGCACCTGCCGTAAACAAACAAATCGTCGAAGGCGTAGGACGACGAAGTTCTGCCATGGCTTGTGTCACGGTTTGCCAAATGGGTAAACCATTGATTGCAAATGACTCATAGGAACACCAAAGCGATCGTGCCCCAAACAATGCCATCCCCACCGCCAAGCCCGCACAAGCATCTTCACTCAATGGTTCATACACCTGACCACCGGGAGATTGATTATAAAGCGGATCTTCTGTTGGGTGATTGATTTTGAGAACTTGATTGATATTGGCAATTCCAGAGGCTTCATTCCCGTCAGCATTCGTGACAACAAAATTAGAATCAGTTTTACCGACATAACCGACAATGGCACCCATCGCAGTTGTAGAAACTTTATTCTCACCCCCGACTTCAAACTCGACCAATGGTAATTTACCCAAATCTGGTAATGGTCGAGTGAATTCAGTCACCGCGACTTTACTCGAACTACCGCCCCCTGCGCGCACACAGTTCGATCGGACCAATTCCCAAGCTTCTGGCGACAATGCACAGGACTTCATTCCGGCAATAATATCGGCATTCTCCAAAGTATGGTGTGGATACAAATTATGAGACTTCGCACCACGAGCATGAACTCCAGCGCCTTTAAGTTGTTTGATAATCATCACGGTCAACGTCCCACCCAGCGCAGACTTTGCAGCTTTATCTGCCGCAGCCAAAACCGCCTGATTAAATGCTAGACGTTGCTCAAAAGAGAACATCGTACTATCAACATATTCACCAGGTTGATTTTGATCATCAAAGTCTTTGGCATTCACCAAAATCACTTCTTTGAATCCATTCCCTGTCCAATAGGCCGTCATATCTTCATTAGATTTCAGCGACACCATACTATGATGTTCCTGCGAAAAACCATTCCAAACCAATACAGGCAAGAAGTTTGTCACTTTTGGATATGCAGTATTGAAATGCCCGATCGCACTCATGATGTATGGCTCACCCAAACCACCATCGCCGATCGTACAAGGGAACAACACGCCCGGATTCAACAACGCCCCCGCCATGGCAAAATGCTGGCCTTGACCCAACGGACCTGCCGGAGCTAGCAATCCTGGAATTTGACCCGACAAGTGCCCCAGCAATCCATGACGTTCCCGGAACCGATCGCGCAAATCAGTAACATTCTTAATCCCCATATCTTCCAGAGATTGATCCAAGAACATCGCACAGTAGAATCCCGGCGCATGGTGTCCCACTTCCGTCACAAAATTCTTATGCCCCAATAGCACCAACGCCGCATAAGCCTCTGCTTGGCTGGCGAACCCTCCTGGGTGTCCCGATGCTTTACTGGCTGTCATTTGCAGCATCAGATAGCGCAACGCATCACTGTAGAGCATTGATTGATAAGCGGCTGACGGGTCGGTTGGGTTCACAGCTTTGGCATTGGGTCCGATCGCCGCCGTTTTGCCATACTGCTCAAAGCCTTGAGGCGTTTCACCGAAATACTGAATACCGTCGCAAAATGCAGGTGTGCTCATGGGATACCTAGGTGGGGATCAAAAATTTCAACAATCTATCCTACCGCGCCACCTGCGCCAGAGCCTTACAATATTGGGATTGACTACTTCGAGATTAGTTTATGCTGACCTAGACTTTTCCGTTGTAGATCTCGATTGTAGGTTTCGATCGAGACGATGCAATTGGTTGATTTTCAAAAGTACGATCGTAGTCAATCTTAAATAATACCGACTTAAACAATACCGATCGCTTCACCATCAATAAATTAGGCGATCGGCATCCACACTTAGAGTCGGATATAAATAGGCTTCTTAGAATCACCAGAATTTAACTGAAGATAGCTAGGATTGATTCCCATCGGGTGATTGATGCGGAGTTTAACTAATCGATTTTCCCCATTAAAAAAGGGTTTATAAAAATCCGTATCAAATTCTACAGCATATGCATTTCTCTGTGCATCTACTAGTCTAATCTGGCGGAGATAGACTCGTTCATTTAAATTAAACGATCGATTATTTGCACCATAATTTTGAATAGATAACGTAATAGTCGTGACAGAATATCCATTCGTTATCGTTGACATTCCAGCAGAAGAGAACTGCATGTTCTGAAAATTTAAATTGGAACGCTGTTGAGCGATCGCAGATTCTGGCATTACCAATCCACCAGCCGGAATGCCCAGTAGTGTCATTAAGAGGGTGAAATTAAATAACTGAATGATACGCATAAATTGAGGCAGCTTAGAACAATGAGTGACAACCGACAACTAATTACTCCCCTCAGACCATATTTTATCAACAACAACCGAGACAGATTTTACGATCGCTTCATAAATCCACCTTAAAAATCCCCCAAAAATACAATAGGCTCACAAACGACGCATATAGGAGCATATTTTGAAGGCGATCGACGACAGGTAACGATCGGCAATTGTTATAAAATTAGTGATTAGAAACACATTTTATTAAATTAAATATTTTTAGTTTGAGACATTATCGGAATTTAGCCTTTCTTCCAATTCTCATACATCATCCTAAATAAAACATATTCTCATCTTGGATCGCACTGAGGGGTAAGTAAAGAAAAGGTAAGGGATCGCCTCTAAGCCCAACAAATCTAGAACTTATAGCCGCTTTCGAGGCAGAACAATTTCTGAGAAGACCATAGCGAAATATAACAATTCGGGTTTTCTATTAATAAACATTGCGACTCTTGAACTGCTTTGTTAGGGTGTGGCTGTCGATAAACAAATAGTTTGTCGAATTCATTTCACATTCATTCAATTGGTTACAACCGGACAACGAGCACTTCTAAAACTCTTAGTCTCTGGAGGCTACACCATGAATATTCAAGGAAAAACTATTCTCATCACTGGCGCATCGCGTGGAATAGGACGATCGATCGCCTTAGAATTTGCCCAAACTCAACAGGTAAAAAGATTAATCATGGTGGCAAGATCATCCGATCGGCTACAAGAAGTCGCAAATGAAATTAATGCTCTAGGTATTGAAGCGATTCCTTTAGCATTAGATCTCACCCAACCGATCGAAGTCAATATTGCAGTCGCTAAAGCTTGGCGAGATTATGGCCCGATTCATTTACTTGTGAATTGTGCAGGAGTCGCGCACCAAACACCATTCTTACAATCCCAATTGCCTCACATTCAAGATGAACTTTCGATCAATCTCATGGGAATGTATACCATTACCCGTTTGATTGCACGACGAATGGCAACCCAACGGGAAGGAACGATCGTCAACGTCTCTAGCTTAATGGGTAAAATTGCAGCACCAACCATGGCAACCTATTCGGCCACAAAGTTTGCAATTCTAGGATTCACGCAAGCGCTGCGCGGAGAACTCGCCGCCCATAATATTCGGGTCATCGCACTACTCCCATCCTTAACCGATACCGACATGGCTCGGGAATTTCAATGGTTTCGCTGGGTGATGCCGACGACTCCAGAAGTAGTAGCACAAGCGCTTGTGCGAGGTCTAGAAAGAGAATCATCTGAGATTTTAGTCGGATGGCAAAGTCAATTAGCGGTATTTGGAAACCGTTTTCTACCATCTTTGCTGGAAATGGTTACAAAACTGGCCGCACCCTTGCCCGAAAATCGTAAGTCAGTGGATACAATACTCAGAGAAGCACGAGCAGATGTTCAATAAATAGTTTCAATTCATTCAAAGAGCGATCGGAATTAGTTTCGATCGCTCTTTGAGATTAAACATTAAAGTAGTGCCAATCGAGCTTGAATGAGTTCGGCTTGTTTTTCAGCTTCAGCCAACGCATTTTTTGCACCTTGAACCACATCTTCGGGCGCTTGGGCCACAAATTTTTGGTTGCTGAGGCGATTCTTCACTCCTTGAGCATCGGCTTGGGCACGAGCTAAATCTTTTTCGAGTTTGGCCTTAAGTGCGCTGATATCTACTAGACCCGATAGGGGGATTAGGATTTGGACGGTGCCAACCATTGCGGTGAACATTTGGCCATCAGCGCTAGTTGGGCGATCGGCGATCGGAGTCACGGCAGTCGCTTCAGGAATGATCGGGATCTCCAAGGGTGGAATATCGATCGGAGTTGAGCCGCCGAAGAGATCGATTTTAAGCTGTTGGAGCTTAGCAAAACTTCGGGTGCGAGCTTCACGGGTTAGGAGATTATCCTTGGCGTAGAAAATCGTGTAGTAGAATCCGATAACCTCAAGAAGATCCGGTAGCACTGCGAGGTTATGGAGGGTATTAAAGGTGACTCGGACTAGATTTAAACCTAGCCAGAGTAAAGCTAGATTCCAAAGAATCCTGGCGAACTTGCTATAACCAGAAAGCAAGTCTAGAAGGTCATCGGAGAGGTGACGAATATCGAGTTTTTCCAGCCAAGTACGATCGGCCCAAGCGCTACGATCGCGGACGGCTGCCGTTGAATTAGCGACTGGATTAGCAATCGGCGATTGCAGGGCCGCGATCGTCGAGGCTACTTCAACGATCGCCATTGGATTCGTAATGGTTAGCGTTTTGATCCGGGCCAGGTTTTGGATGTAAATCTGTCCGGCAGTGAGAATGGTGCGTTCGCGATCGTTCTCTGATTGCAGCATGGCTTCTATTTTTTCACCGGGCTTGATTCCCGCTTCAGTCCGAAGGTTGCGAACGGTACGGATGGTACCGATGAGCAATTCAAATTGGCTTTCAAGATCGGGACTAATCAAGCTCTCGTCTGCTGTCGGATAAGTCTCTAGGGCAAGACTAATTTGGCCTGTTGCTTCCTTTTGCACCACAGTATGCCAAATTTCTTCGGTAATGTGGGGCATGAACGGATGGAGCAGTTTGAGCGTGCCTTCTAGGACTAGCGCCAAAGTTTGTTGGGCCACTAGTTTTGATGGGGCATCTTCGCCTTGCAAACGATATTTAATAAGTTCGATGTAGAGATCGCAAAAATCACCCCAAATAAACTCATAGAGCTGCTTTGCTCC
The DNA here is from genome assembly GCA_026389365.1 of Cyanobacteriota bacterium. Taxonomy (GTDB): domain Bacteria; phylum Cyanobacteriota; class Cyanobacteriia; order Leptolyngbyales; family Leptolyngbyaceae; genus JAAFJU01. The sequence continues at coordinate 2,274 of JAPLHZ010000352.1, read as the reverse complement.
TTCGCCGAGGGAGAAGTTGTCTAGATTGTTACGCAGAGATTTTGTGACTTGGTGATAGCGGGAGAGGATCCACCGATCGCACAATTCCAGCGTTTCTGGGTCAGGACAACCCAACTGTTCTGGCGTTTTCCCTTCCAAATTCATCAATACAAATCGGGAGGCATTCCAGAGTTTGTTCGTGAAATTCCGCGACCCTTCGACAGATTCGGACAGGGAATTGTCTTTACTGCCCGGTGTGGGAGGTTTGGGCGGGGTTCCAGCGGCGCGGTCTTTGATGCGTTGGTTATAGACTTTGCGATTGAGTTGCAGGGTGATATCCTGACCCGCGCCCGCCACTTCCCGAATTAAGGTGTAACGCAGCGCATCGGTGCTGTATTCGTCAATCAGAACTAACGGATCCACGCCGTTATTTTTCGACTTAGACATTTTCGCGCCTGTTTCGTCACGCACGAGTCCATGGATGTAGACATTTTCAAAGGGCATTTCTCCCGTGAGATGTTTGCCCATCATGGTCATACGGGCGACCCAGAAGAAAATAATATCGAAGCCTGTGACGAGGGTGCTGGTGGGATAATAAGCACTGTAATCATCGGTCGTTTCTGGCCAACCCAAGGTCGAGAACGGCCAAAGCCCAGAGGAAAACCAGGTGTCCAACACGTCTGGGTCTTGCTCTAGTTTGACAGGTTTGCCAAATTGTTGTTCTGCGAGTTTTGCCGCTTCTTCGGCATTTTTTGCCACAAAGAAGGGAGTCGAATCGGTGATCAGTCCGCCTGTTTCCTCCACGGCATACCAGGCAGGAATCTGATGGCCCCACCAGAGCTGACGGGAAATGCACCAGTCACGCAGGTTCACGAGCCAGTCGCGATAGACTTTTTTCCACCGATCGGGCACATATTCCGGTGAGTTATTTTCATCGAGATCGGCTAAGGCTTGGGCGGCTAGGGGCTTGGTGTTGACAAACCATTGGGTCGAAAGCAACGGCTCGACGGGCACACCGCCGCGTTCACTGTAGGGGATGGTGGTTTTGTAGGGTTCGATTTTGACGAGAAAGCCGAGCTTGTCTAATTCTGCAACCACTTGTTTTCGGGCTTCAAACCGATCGATGCCTTCAAACATCCCTGCATTCTCGTTCATGGTGCCGTCTTTGTTCATCACATTAATGCACGGAAGATTTTGGCGTTTTCCCATTTCAAAATCGTTAGGATCGTGGGCGGGGGTGATTTTAACGCAGCCTGTCCCAAAGGTGGCATCGACGTAATCATCGGCAACGATCGGAATTTCTCTATTTTGCAAGGGCAGCATGAGGGTTTTGCCGATCAGGGCTTTGTACCGATCGTCCGTCGGATTCACGGCCACGGCGGTGTCACCTAACATGGTTTCAGGGCGAGTAGTTGCGACTTCAATAAATCCAGTGCCGTCGGTGAGGGGATATCGGAAATGCCAGAGGTTGCTGTCAATTTCGCGGTTGTCTACTTCCAGATCGCTGACGGCAGATTGACTAGCGGGACACCAGTTGACCAGGTAATTACCGCGATAGATTAAGCCTTCAGAATGGAGCTGAACGAAGGCTTCGAGGACAGATTTTGAGACGTTTTCATCGAGGGTAAAGCGTTCACGAGACCAATCAGCGGACAGTCCCAAACGACGAAGTTGGCCTGTGATGGTGCCACCGGATTCTTTTTTCCAGTCCCAAGTGCGATCGAGAAAGGCTTGGCGACCTAAGTCTTCGCGGGTTTTCCCTTCGGCTTTGAGTTGTTTTTCGATGATAGTTTGGACGGCGATGCTGGCATGGTCGGTGCCGGGGAGACAAAGGGTGTTTTTGCCTAACATTCTTTGATAGCGGACAACAGTATCGATAAGTGCAGTCTCAAAGGCATGGCCCATGTGGAGACTTCCCGTCACGTTCGGCGGCGGAATGACGACGGAGTAGCGATCGCCTTTTTTGGTCGGGTCGGCCTTGAAGATTTCATTTTCCGCCCAAAACGTTTGCCACTTGGCTTCAGTGGTTTTGGCTTCGTATTGGCTGGGAAGTTGGGGGATGGATGAAGTCATCGGGACGCAAAGAATTAGGTTTGTAGAAATACATGATAGCGGGATCTGGGAGTCGGGACGATCGTCCTGATTCATAAAATTATGGTAGTCCTAAAAAGGAAAGGATGAACGAGCAGGTAAAGAAGCGTTGTAATGATGAATAAAATTCCAAATGGCTCCGATGTGATTTTCCAACTTCTTGGAAAAGGATAAAGTCTTTCTGACGAGTCTTGATACTCGTTG
>JAPLHZ010000321.1 GCA_026389365.1 Cyanobacteriota bacterium | reverse complement strand
GCTTTGAAGGAAGCCGTTACTCTGCGATCAGTGGTAGAGCCTGCCTACCTAGCAAAACCGCTTTCTGCCAGAAAATGAAGAAAACCAGCTAGCTGCAAGGCTTCTGGTTTCAGGATTAGATCTCAAATGGGTTCTATAGTGACGACTTCCGACGAAAAGTGATTGAGGCTATTGAGTTAGACGGTCATAGAAAGAATTACCTACGCCTGGAGTGAGAAAGGAAAACGCTTCCAAGCGCTAAAGTCTGGACGTCGCCAAGGTCGAATCAATCTGATCGCGGCCTATTGTGATCATCAGTTGCTAGCACCGTTTATGATTGAAGGGGCGGTGAATCACACGGTATTTGAAACCTGGATCGAAGCTTGTTTAATTCCAGTCCTGAAACAGGGACAGGGGTTGGTCATCGATAATGCAACGTTCCACAAAGGTGGACGGATTGAGGAATTGGTTGAACAAGTCGGATGTCGAGTCCATACCTGCCGGCTTATTCACCGGACTTGAATCCAATTGAGAAGTGTTGGTCTTAGATCAAGAGTCGTATTCGTCATTATTTAAGTGACTTTAATACGTTGCGGGATGTCATGGAGCATGTCTTGAAAATGGCGTCCTATCTATATGGTGTATGGCCGCTGCTATATTTATGAAGTGTCATAATGGTCTGAGCGCCGCCAGATGATGCAACCCAACCACTAGAAGTTTTAAACAATAAGTTACGATCTTTAAGTAAAACAATCAAATTGTGAACTATTCAAGTTCTTTGATTTTCTGCTTAATTTCTTCAACTTCCGGATCATCTTTAAACTCTGGCATTCCTTCATATATTTCAGTAGCTTTCTTCAAGTCTGCAAGAGCTTGCGGCTTTTGACCCATGGCTTGATAGGTCAAAGCTCGACGGCAATAACCTGACGCATACAGCGGTTCAAGTTGAATAGATTGATTGAAGTCTGCTAGGACGTTTTTATAGTCACCGATCGCATGGTAAGAAATTCCACGATCGGCTTAGTCTTTTTGTGAAATATTCTCAGGATTTGACCTCTTCAAATATTGACTTTGTATTATTAACCCTTCGAGAAAATCTAGAATCTGTCTTATCCCTCAGTATTACGACATCGGTTTGCACATCGAGACTTTTGGTGAGAAATTGGGCATTATCGATTAGTTCGGCGATCGATCTCTAGAGATCAATTTAAAACAGAAAATATCGTTGTGCCATGGGTAATTCGGTTGCCGGTTCGCAGGTTAGCAGTTCTCCATCGGCCCGTACTTCGTAGGTTTCAGGATCCACTTCAATGTGAGGTAACGCATCATTGAGTTTGAGATCTTGTTTACGCAATTGGCGAATGCCACCGACTGCGATCGTGGGTTTAATCAATCCTAATTGTGCGGCTATTCCCGAATCTTGAGCCACTTGCGAAACAAAGGTGACTGATGTTTTGCTAATTGCTCCACCAAAAGCACCAAACATTGGCCGCATATGAACAGGCTGCGGAGTAGGAATGCTGGCATTGGGGTCGCCCATTTGAGCATAGGCAATCATTCCACCTTTTACGACAGTCTGCGGTTTTACGCCAAAAAATGCGGGTTTCCAGAGGCAAATATCTGCAATCTTGCCTTCTTCGATCGAGCCGACATGATTCGCAATGCCGTGGGTAATGGCGGGATTTATTGTATATTTTGCAATGTAACGCTTGACTCGGAAATTATCGTTTTGGGCAGTATCCGGCGACAACGGTCCACGTTGAACTTTCATCTTGTGGGCGGTTTGCCAGGTGCGAATAATGACTTCACCGACGCGGCCCATGGCTTGAGAATCTGACGAAATTATACTGAATGCACCAAGATCCTGAAGAATGTCTTCAGCGGCGATCGTTTCCCGTCTGATTCTCGATTCTGCAAACGCCACATCTTCTGGAATGCTGGGATCCAAATGGTGACAAACCATAAGCATATCTAAATGTTCATCTAATGTATTCACTGTGTAGGGTCGGGTTGGATTGGTAGAGGATGGTAAAACATTCGCGAGACCACACACTTTAATAATGTCCGGCGCATGTCCGCCCCCTGCACCTTCGGTGTGATAGGTATGAATAACACGATCTTTGAAGGCGGCGATAGTATCCTCGACAAATCCCGATTCATTTAAGGTGTCACTATGAATGGCAACCTGTACATCAAATTGATCGGCGACGGTTAAGGCCATGTCAATCGTTGCCGGAGTAGTGCCCCAATCTTCATGGAGCTTAAGACCGATCGCCCCAGCACGAATTTGTTCCTCCAAGGCTTGGGGTTGGCTGCTGTTACCTTTGCCGAGGAAGCCGAGATTCACGGGAAATGCGTCCGCAGATTGCAGCATTCGATACATGTTCCAGGGTCCAGGCGTGCAGGTCGTCGCATTGGTGCCTGTAGCGGGTCCAGTGCCGCCCCCGATCATCGTGGTAACGCCAGAGGCGATCGCAGTTTCGATTTGCTGAGGACAGATAAAATGAATGTGGGCATCGATGCCGCCTGCCGTGACGATCATGCCTTCCCCGGCTAATACTTCGGTGCCGGGACCAATGATAATGTCAACATTGTCTTGAATGTAAGGATTGCCTGCTTTACCAATTTTGTAAATGCGTCCGGCTTTGATGCCAATATCCGCTTTGACAATGCCCCACCAATCTAAAATCAATGCGTTCGTGATGACTAAATCCACCGACCCATCTGCATTTGAAATTGGGGACTGTCCCATCCCATCGCGAATCACTTTGCCCCCGCCAAACTTCACCTCATCCCCGTAGGTCGTCAGGTCGCGTTCGACTTCAATTATAAGTTCAGTGTCAGCAAGACGGAGCCGATCGCCCACGGTAGGACCATAGGTTTCAGCATAGGCGCGGCGATCCATTGGGAAACTCATAACCGATGACTCCAGCGATATAATGAAGTGAACAAACTCTTGATCTCCCTAAATCTCCCTTATTAACGGGGAATTTGAAGGTAGGGTTGTACTAATAATTCTTGATTCTGATTCTCTAATACTCCGGTCTCCCCTTATTAAGATTATTAGGGGGATCGAGCTTATACTGATAACAAATTAATCCAATGCACCTTCCACTTTGGCATTAAAACCATATACCCGACGCTCTCCCGCCAAAGGGATAAGCTTGATTATTTTCTCATCACCCGGCTCAAACCGAACTGCTGTCCCCGCCGGAATATCCAATCGTTGACCCCGCGAGGCTGCTCGATCGAATTGTAATGCTTCATTCACTTCAAAAAAATGGAAATGTGATCCAACTTGAATGGGCCGATCGCCTGTATTTGCGACATTTAATTCAGTCACGGGACGACCTGCATTAAGCTCGATCGTGCCTTCTTTTGGGAGGAGTTCGCCTGGAATCATGGGATTAATTACAGAATAACGGTGGGGGTGGGCAAGTTTTCATGACGGGGTAAAAGATGATGTTGGATGAATACAACGACATCCTCTAAACCAATCTGGGTTTTGAGATTGGTAAAGATGAAAGGCTTTTCACCACGCATCTTTTTGGCATCTCGGTCCATTACTTCAAGACTGGCTCCCACCATGGGCGCGAGATCAATCTTATTAATAACTAGTAAATCAGATTTTGTAATGCCCGGTCCGCCTTTACGAGGAATTTTGTCCCCTGCGGCCACATCAATAACATAAAGGGTTAAATCGACTAATTCTGGACTAAATGTGGCAGCCAGATTATCCCCACCACTCTCGACAAATAGCAAGTCTAAATTAGGATATTTTTGTTCTAAATCATCGATCGCAACTAAATTAATCGAAGCATCTTCTCGAATGGCAGTATGGGGACAGCCTCCCGTTTCCACACCGACAATACGATCGGCGGACAACGCTTTAGAATTTACCAGAAACTGAGCATCTTCATAGGTGTAGATGTCATTGGTCACGACCGCAATTTCGTATTGATCTCGCAATGCTTTACAGAGCGCATCTAAAAGCGCTGTTTTGCCCGATCCCACTGGACCTGCAACCCCGACCCGCAAAGGACTTGTAGCCATGACATTCACCAGAGCAGTTTATTTAAATTACCACGATTTGATTTAACTTTGAAATAGGCGGACGATTTGTTCCTCGTGTTGGCTGCTGGCTAAGGCTAAACCCCAACTACAACTACAAAGATCTGTATCTGATATAACCATTGCCCGATCGCTCATGGTAACGATCGTAGGCAAAAGTTCTAACAAAATTTGTTGTCCCGCCGTCTGTCCCAAGGGGATTAACTTCACCCCCGCCCCAATTAAATTGCTCGCCCAACTTTGCCCGTAAGCCAATAACGTCGCTTGCAAATCAATGTTCCAATGGGCTGCGGCTGCACCAAATACAAGGGTCCAATTAGTAGGTTGGTCTAAATGATCGAGCCAAGGTTTCATCGTGGGGTCAATCGATCGGAGTAATCGAATCAATGACTGCCCCATTTTCCAACTTTGTTGTCGCAATTCATGAGTTTCGCGTGCCGCAGACCACCAATGGTTCCAATAAGTGAGCTGCTCCCAATTATTCGATTCCACAGCACGATATGCCCTGCAAAGAATTGCGCCATCGATCGTAAAACTCCCGAATTTCAATTCTTGTATCAACCAATCTTTTAAGGTATCTGCATTTGAAATGGCACCCGTCTCAACTAGTAATTCGAGTCCTTCAGAATAGCTGTAACTCCCGACAGGCAAGATAGGACTTGCTAGTTGTTGAAGTCTTAATAATGATTCTGGGGTTAAATAAAGGGAGTTGTGCACAGGATTTAGTGGGAATTATCGTGGCGGTGTGAATCATGAGAATGGCTATGCTCATGTTTATGTCCATGGGCTTGGTAGGCTCCGGCTTGCGGACAAAAGGGGGCGATTTCTTCAGTGACTTGGGTTTGGAGTTGTTCAATCAGGAGTGATTTTAAAACTGGATCGGGGGCGAGGCGCAGATAGGTTTCGGTTACTTCGAGTGGAACGTGACGATTCGCTAAATGGTACACCGCGAGCATAAGATTCAATGCGGTGGAAGCCGTGACAGTGAGGACAGGTTCAGGTTTCGCTTCGATGCGAAAGAGTTCATCCCCATTGTCCGATCGCAACAAGTCACCCGATCGCAACACCGTACCCCGAGGCAATTGTAAATAGACAGTAAGATCATTGGACAGATCATGACGATAGCGCGATCGGGTGCGTTCGTCAGCAGTAAGTAAGAGTGTCCCAACAACTGAAACCAGGGAATTGGGCGCTAGACATTTTGTTAATACAGTCATATTGATCACAATATTTTAATTCTTTTCAGTTTTTCAACTAAGCCATGATTTCTACTACTTTGAATCTAAGAATATCCTATAATCTATGCAGAAATTCTGAAATACTTCTGTATGGTTCATTCTCCTGAGTTGCTCTTACCGGATCGTCTGCGATCGCCTTGGCGTGGTCAATTAGATCTCATCTACGCCCATCAAAATGGTGAAACTCGTCCGATTCACGTGCAAACTCAAGCCCCCCTGCGCGTCCAACGACCTCACTATCCTGAAGGTCCTCTGATATCCTATTCCACAGTGGTTCACACCGCAGGTGGCATGGTAGGCGGCGATGAACTGGTCCAAAATATTCACCTCCAACCCAAAAGCCAAGCCCTAATTACAACACCTGCGGCTACTAAGGTATACCGATCGATCGGCCCAACTTGTCATCAAACCACGACAATTCAATTGGATTCAGAGAGTTATTTGGAGTGGTTTCCTCAGGAGACGATTGTATTTAATGCCGCAAAATACCATCAGCAACTCCGTATCAATCTTGAACCGGGGGCTGTGGCTTTGTTGTGGGATATTACGCGATTTGGGCGGACGGCAAGGGGAGAATGTTTTGATGTGGGGGATTGGCGATCGGATGTAGAGGTGTGGCAAGGTCGTAGACCTTTGTTGATCGATCGGCAGCATTTACCCGGAAATCCTGAACTATTGCAAAACGTCCATGGTTTAAATGGTTTTCCGGTGGTGGGAACGTTTGCGGTGGTAGGGGTGGATTCAAGTGATGGTCTATTTTTAGAGTTACGTCATGCCTTGCAACAATCTGGGGTTCCTACGATGAATGTCGGATTGACACGGGCGCTGAAGGGGGTGACTTGTCGGTATCGTGGAAGTTCTAGTCAGGAGGCGCGACATGCGTTTATGGCATTGTGGCGAGTGATTCGGCAATTCCGAAATGGAAAGGTGCCACCGTTACCCCGGCTGTGGTATTAGAAGTAAGTATGTATTTCGCGTTGACGACCTGATCTATAAAAATTTGCAAATCTACGATCCAAGAACCTATGCAATTGACTCCCCAAGAAAAAGATAAATTGTTGATCTTCACGGCTGGAATGGTGGCTGAACGGCGTAAGGCAAAGGGGCTGAAATTAAATTACCCGGAGGCGATCGCTTACATTTCAGCGGCGATTCTCGAAGGTGCACGGGAAGGGCGGACGGTGTCGGAGTTGATGACGTATGGTACGACGTTGCTGACGCGGGATGATGTCATGGATGGTATTGGAGAAATGATTGATGATGTTCAGGTGGAAGCGACTTTTCCTGATGGGACGAAGTTGGTGACGGTGCATTCTCCGATCGGGTGATGATCTGATTTGGATTGATGAACGCCATAGGTGCAGCTCACTATAGATTTCTGAAGATTTCTGAAGATTTCTGAAGATTTCTGAAGATTCCCGAAAATCGTGTCAATAGTTCAACACAAGTCTTTTTAATGTCTGTATCCTTTACTGTAAATCGGTAAAAACTTACCCCACACAGAATTGCAGGCAGTCTAATTCGTACTTTTGTAGGAGTTACGCATTGACAGAACGTGAGGAATGTGGAATCTGCTGAAATGATGGGCTATTTATGGGTATCTAGTGGTGAGAGAACGATCGAAACCCTCGATAGCGAAGTGTAATGCCAATATTTATATGCTGTTTTTGATCGCAGAACCGCAATATGTGAGTTGTGTTCGCCTCGCGCATATTCTGGAAATCTCTGCCTTCGTCAAATTACAGACAATGAAGATCGAGGGCTTGATTGAGAACCTTTATCAGATTTCTAGGGAACTATTTGTGCCGATCGTGCGCCAATTCATCCTAGATAATGCTCAAAAAGACTGCCCTGCCTAAGTTTCAGGCTAATCGATATCTGTCAATGCGTAAGTCCTATTGTGAATAATTTAGCTCAAAGAACTTACATATTCATTTTGGTATAAGGCATAACAGACCACAAATAAAAATTAACGCAGTATGACTCTCAGAAAGTTGAAGTTTAGTTAATTCTGAATTATCCACGTTGTTAGGGGTAGATCATCCCTTTGCGGTCAACTTTTTATCTTGCTCATATTCTTTTATCGTTGCTAGATAGGTTTTATGCCAAAGACGCTGTTTAAAGTTGATCTCACTAAGCCCATGAGTGAGCAAGAACTACCTGGTCATAATCGGTGGCATCCAGATATCCCAGCTATAGCCTCTGTTAATCCAGGCGATACTTTTCGGATCGAATGTAAAGATTGGACAGATGGTCAGATTAAGAATAACGACAGTTCTGACGACGTTCGCGATGTAGATCTATCGATTGTTCATGTACTAAGTGGACCGATTTGGGTAAATGGCGCGGAACCTGGTGATATCCTTGTTGTTGATATTGTCGATATTGGCGCTCTTCAAGGTGATGAGTGGGGCTTCACAGGCATTTTTGACCAAAAGAACGGTGGTGGATTTTTAACTGATCACTATCCTAATGCTGCTAAAGCAATTTGGGATTTACAGGGTATTTACACATCTTCGCGTCATATTCCTGGTGTTAAGTTTGCGGGAATTACTCACCCAGGCTTAATTGGCTGTGCGCCATCCCATGAGCTGCTTGCGAAATGGAATAAGCGTGAGGCTGAGCTAATGGCAACTCAACCAGATCGACGCACTTATGGCGCTGGCATCAATATGGATGGAGTGCCTGTATTGGCAGCTCTACCAGAGCCTCACAATGCGGTTTTAGGAACCTTGCCACAGTCTGAATATGAGCGCGTTGCTGCCGAAGCTGCCCGCACCATCCCCCCGCGTGAGCATGGTGGTAACTGCGATATCAAGAACCTCTCAAGAGGAACTCGCATTTATTTCCCTGTATATGTTGAAGGCGGCAAGCTTTCAATGGGAGATATTCACTTCTCTCAAGGTGATGGTGAAATCTCTTTCTGCGGCGCTATTGAGATGTCTGGATACCTTGATCTCCATGTAGACATCATAAAAGGCGGCGTAGACAAGTATGCGATGGTGAATCCCATCTTCAAGCCAGGTCCCGTAGAGCCACATTACTCAGAGTTCTTGGTCTTTGAAGGCATTTCTGTCGATGAGTTTACAGGCAAGCAATATTTCATGGATGTCCATATTGCTTACCGTCAAGCTTGTTTAAATGCGATCGCCTATCTCATGAAGTTCGGATATACAGGCGAGCAAGCTTATCTATTGCTAAGCTGTGCGCCTGTAGAAGGAAGAGTTAGTGGTATTGTGGATATTCCCAACGCCTGCTGTACGCTAGCAATTCCGACAGCCATCTTTGATAAAAACATTCTTCCAGTCTAATCAAATTATGCCTCTGTACGAATTTCGATGTGAAGAATGTGATGTTTTTGAAGTGTGGCGACCGATGGCTGAATCCAGTGACCCTGCTTACTGTCCATCGTGCGAAAAACGCGGCAAACGCATTTTTTCACCACCGATGACCCTTTCTAGAACGGTACGAATGAAAAAAGTGAGTTCGGAGCCAGAGCTTGTAAAGCGAGATTTGGAGCCTAAAACTCCTAGAGTTCAGTATCATTCTGGAACTCGTCCTTGGATGGTCGGACACTAGATTGAGTATTAGGAATTGACATCTTGGCTTTACTAGTAAATACAAGATGTCAAGATTACATATTACATATCTCTTGGTGTGAGTTTTAAAATAGTTTAGGAGTGTTTAAGTCAATGAAAAAGATCAACAGATCGAACGATGCTTTGAACGGTATAACCCGTCGCCGCTTTATCCAGTATGGCTCTCTCGCTGCGGCTACCAGTATTGTTGCCGCATGTGCCCCAACCGCAACCACCCCTACCACCACAACTGGCGCAACTTCTTCGGCATCACCTGCCGCAGGTGGCGCGAAAGGAATCAAGGTTGGCGTAATGTATTCGACTACGGGTACGATCGCGATCGTGGAAAAGTCGTTACAGGATGCAACTTTCCTTGCGATCGACCAAATCAATGAAGGTACAGGTCCTTGGGCTGGCAAGAAGGGTATTGACGGGCAAATGATCGAAAAAGTCGTTGTCAACCCTGACTCCAACTGGGATTTGTACAACCAAATGTCCAAGCGTTTGATTGATGAAGACAAGGTTGTCTGCGTTCTTGGCTGTTATACATCAGCTAGTCGCAAATCAGTTCTTCCCGTTTTTGAAGAGAAAGACAGCCTACTCTACTATCCTGTCTACTATGAAGGCAACGAATGTAGCTCGAACGTCATTTACACTGGTGCTGCACCCAACCAACAGATCACCGACTCGATCCCTTTTTGCATCAAAACCTTTGGCAAGAAAGGATTCTTCATCGGTTCTGACTACATCTATCCTAAAGAAAGCAATCGGATCGCAAAGGCTGAGTTGGTCAATGGTGGCGGTGAAGTTGTTGGCGATGAGTACGCTGCGCTCGGTACAACTGAGTTCATCACCATCATCAACAAGATCAAGCAAGCTAAGCCTAACTTCATCCTCAGCAATCTAGTTGGAGACAGTATTCCTGCTTTCTACAAGCAACTTAAGGATGCTGGGATCACTTCCAAGGATATTCCGATCATGGCATTTCCTACCACAGAGGAAGAAATTCAAGCGATGGGGCCTGAATTTGCTGAAGGTCACTACAGTAGCTTCAACTACTTCCAGTCCGTTGACACTCCAGAGAACAAAGCGTTTGTCGAACAGTTCAAAGCGAAGTTTGGCAAGGAGCGCGTAACCAATGGTGTCATGGAAGCGGCTTATATCCAAACCTTCTTCATGGCTCAAGCGATGGAAAAAGTCGCCAAGGAAAAGAAAGCCCTCAACACTTCTAGTCTGCGCGAAGCAACCAGAGGTCAAGTATTCAAGGCTCCTCAAGGAACTGTGAAGGTCGATCCAGACAACTACCACTCCTATCTATATTCCAGAATTGGCAAATGGAAGGCAGATGGTCAGGCTGAAATCGTATTTGCTACCAAGGCAGCAGTTAAGCCAATTCCTTGGAGCCAAGCATTGTACAAGGGTCGCACCTGTGTTCACAAAACTCCAGACGATCGCAGCAACTCAAACGTTGAGACGAAGAAGGATCTTCCTGTTGAGTTCCTAAAGGAAACATAAATTGATTCCCGTCTAGTCTAATTGCATTTAGCAATCTTCCTAATCTAAGAGCAGCATATCCTTCGGGGGTGCTGCTCTTAGAATCTATTCAAGAATCGACAAGATCCCCTTCAATCTCCCTTTTTAAGGGGGAAGAAGATAATTCTCCCCCCTTAAAAAGGTCGGCTGGGGAATCTCTTGGAAGTTTTAACCGCTGAAAGTAAACATTGAATGATTGAACTAAAAAGCCATGAACGTCTTGCCGATTAATGCATTATCTTCGTTAATACACTTAGCACAGGCAACACCAGCGGCAAAATCGTTCGACCCGATCGCAATTACCAATCAGCTCCTCAATGGTGTTGGTATTATCGGTATTCTTTTGTTGACAGGTTTAGGACTTTCGATAACCTTCGGAGTTATGCGAATTATCAACCTAGCTCATGGTGAATTCATCATGCTGGGAGCATATACATCGTTTGTGTTGCAAAGTAATTTCAAAATGGATTTGTTGCTAACAATCCCATTTTCTTTCTTGTTTACAGCTTTTATTGGCGCAATTGTTGAGCGAACCATCGTTCGACGACTATACGGTCGAGCCGTTGAGACGCTTTTGGCGACTTGGGGGCTAAGTATCGTCATTCAAGGCGTTGTTAAGCTGATTTTCACAGCCCAACTAAAGTATGTGAAAGCTCCCCCCTACACTAGAGGGAACTGGACTCCATTTCAAATTGGTGGACAAGCGATCGAGATATCTTACTACCGCTTGTTTATTATCTTCATGGCGCTTTTACTTCTAGGGATAACAGCTTTTCTACTTTACAGAACAAAGCTCGGCAGAGAAGTGCGGGCTGTCACCCAAAACCGTGATATGGCGAAGTGCTTGGGTATAAATACTAGCCTCGTAGATATGCTTACTTTTGCCTATGGATGCGGTTTAGCAGGAGTTGCAGGTACTGTTATTTCTTCCCTAAAAAGTGTCGCGCCCCCAATGGGACAAGATTACCTAGTAGACGCATGGATGACTGTTGTTACGGGCGGTGTCGATAAGCTAGTCGGCGTTTTGGCAGGTGCAGTTTTGATTGGCGAATCGAATGCGGCGATCGCTTACCTTATCAACGATCCAACCGCCAGAGTAATCGTATTGGCGGCTGTAATTGTGTTGATTCGCTACCGTCCCGAAGGGCTATTTACAGTTCAGAAACGTAGTTAAGATGTTTACATCGACGATCTTTTTGTCAATAAGAACGAATTTAGTGGAGGTTTTATTATGGCAGAAGTAGTAGGTCGTATTCGACAGGCTAACTATGTTCCCAAGAGATGGCTGGTTACAAGTTTAGTCTTGTTGGTAATATTCGCAGTTTTCCCTTTTGTGGCGGGCGAATTCCAGACTAACCTGATGGCAAAGTTGCTCTTGTTTGGAACTTTGGGCGTTTCCCTAGATCTGGTTTGGGGATTCACAGGTATTCTGAGCTTTGCTCACGGGGTATTCTTTACCTTGGGCGGGTATGCGATGGCATATTATTTGAAGCTGAATTTGTCGGCAACCGCCAATAATTATGGCGGCACACTCCCAGACTTTATGGTTTGGAACGGCTTGAAGGAATTACCTTGGTTTATTTCCCCATTGCAGTATTTCCCAGTTGCGGTAATTGCAATGGTAGTATTACCTGCTGGTTTTGCCTATTTAATTGGCTCCTTCATTTTTCGTTCTAAGGTTAGCGGTGTTTACATTACAGTTATCACCCTCGCTATTTCTTCTGCTTTAACTACTTTCTTTGTTAGCCAACAGGCTTACACAGGTGGTACAAATGGCATCACTGATGTTTCAAAACTAATTCTTTTTGGTGCAACTGTTCCACCAATTGGAATATATTTTATAATCCTCACTTTTGCAGCATTGGTGATGGCTGGCAGTTGGTGGTTAACTCAATCTAACTTTGGATTGATTCTCCGTTCTATTAAAGAAAATGAGCAACGTATCTCCTATCTTGGCTATGACGTTGCTAATTTCAAAATCTTTATTTGGACGCTATCTGCTGGAATTGCTGGAATTGCTGGCGGTTTGTTTGTTCCTCTAAACAAATTTATTTCACCAGTTTATCTTGGTGTTGCTTTTGGTACTCAGATCGTAATTTGGGTTGCGGTAGGCGGTCGAGGAACTCTTTTTGGTCCAATCATTGCGGCAATTTTACTTGGACAGATCCAAAACTCAGTGGATCGGATTACTCAAGATTGGCAGTTAATTGTCGGAGTAATTTTAGTGATAGTTGTGTTATTCCTACCTGATGGACTAATGAGCCTCTTGCCACAAAAATTCTTGTCTAAAAAGTCTAGTCAATTGAGTAGATCTGAATAGTTTCTAGAATGTAACAATACTATCTTTTGCCAATTAAATTTGTTGGTAATCTTGATACCAACAAAACTAGATATTTCTTAATCTTCAAAAGGTGTAATTCATGGCAACAAGTTCTGTAGTTGAGACCGATAAAGTTGTAAATGAGACTAGTGACGTTGCTAGCGATAGACAATCTGTTTTGTCTGTTAAAGATCTCAAAGTAGTTTTTTCTGGATTCAAAGCATTAAAAGGTGTTGATTTAGAAGTTGGCGAAAATGAGATTGTTACAATAATCGGACCAAATGGAGCTGGTAAAAGCACTTTGCTGGATGCGATCGTTGGTAAATCTCCAGTGGCTTCAGGGCATGTTTACTATCATGGTAAGGACATAACTAATCAAAGTCCTTACGAAGTTGCGCGGATGGGAATTGGACGTAAGTTCCAAAATCCTAACGTTTACAATGAGTTGTCGGTATTTGATAATATCTTGCTGGCGCTCAAAGGATCTCATGGCGTTTTTGCTTCGATCAAGTCAAAACTTACGGCTGGTAAAAAAGACAAGATTATTTCTGTACTCGATCGCGTTGGACTTTTGGAAAAAGGATATTCTAAAGTCTCATCTCTATCTCACGGACAGAAACAGTGGGTAGAGATTGGTATGGTGATTGCTCAAGATCCGACCTTGGTATTGCTAGATGAGCCAACGGCTGGCATGACTCCTGACGAAACCCATTTGACAGGCGAAATTATCAAGACAATTTCGCAAAATCATTCTGTCGTGGTAATTGAGCATGATATGGAGTTTGTCAAACAGATTGCCCAAAGAATTGTGGTACTCCACCAAGGTGAAAAATTGACTGAAGGATCGGTCAATGAAGTTCAATCAAATCCCAAAGTAATTGAGGTGTATCTTGGACGCGAACAAATCGATGCTGCTTGAGCTAACTGATGTTACTGTTTCCTATGGACAAACACCTGTTTTGTTTGGGGTGAACATGACAATTAATCAGGGCGATATTGCTTGCTTGTTAGGACGTAATGGTGTGGGTAAAACGACATTACTTCGTAGCGTTATTGGCTTGAACAAAGTGCTTTCGGGCAATATCGTTTTTGATGATGGTGAAATTACTAAGGTTCCGACTTACAAACGTGCGCGGTATGGAATCTCTTATATTCCCCAAGGTCGAGAAATCATTCCTTATTTATCTGTTTTAGATAATCTCAAACTGGGAATGTCGGCTGCACAGAAGAAGTTGAGTAAAATCCCTGATGAGATTTTTGAGTTCTTCCCGATGCTCAAACAGCATCTAAGCCGTCAAGGTGGTTTATTGAGCGGAGGACAGCAGCAACAACTAGCGATCGCTCGCGGATTGATGAGTAATCCCAAAATCATGCTCCTAGATGAACCTACTGAAGGAATTCAGCCTTCGATTGTGCAGGAAATTGAGGACACTCTCAAACGGATTAACCGTGAGAAGGGGATCACCTTAATTGTTGTTGAGCAGAAGGTAGACTTTGCCCGCCAGCTAGCTCAAAGATTCTTCATCATGGAGAAGGGGGCAGTTGTTGCAAATGGTGCAACATCTGAATTAAGCGATGATTTAGTTCATAAGTACCTTGCGATTTAAGGTTATCGCGGTTTTGCTAAAAGAAAAGCCAATAATTACTTAAACGTGTCACTAGGTCGCGCTTTTAAGCAATTGTCGGCTTTTTTATTTGTAAGTTAATACAGGTTAATTAATAATCGGAAAACCCATGACTCGAATTTTAGTTGGTGTAGTTGATTCTCTCTGGCGTTATCCAGTCAAGTCGATGCTGGGAGAGAAACTTGATGAAGTGGATGTTGTATCTAAAGGTTTTTTAGGCGATCGCGCTTATGCATTATGGGATCGCGAAACTGAGAGAATTGCCAGTGCCAAGAATCCCAAAAAATGGGCAAAACTACTAGGATTTCAAGCAGGATTTATGTCATCTCCTAAGCCTGAAGCTTCGATGCCTTCCGTTAAATTTGCCTTGCCTGACGGAAGTACAGCGACCAGTGACAATGTTGATATAAATACGACTCTTTCTCAAGCAGTGGGAAGAGATGTTCAGTTACTTTCTGCTGCGCCCGAAGCACCGAGTTTAGATCAGTACTGGCCAGATATTGAAGGAGCGCTCAATCGAGAAGTTATTACGCAATTGTTTATGCCAGCAGGAACTTTTTTTGATTCTTGCCCTATTCATGCGATTACAACTGCGACATTAGCTCAACTAAAAAAAACATATCCCGAAGGAGATTTTGAACCCTGTCGGTTTCGTCCGAATATCTTAATTGAGCCAACAGATCCAGACGCTACATTTATTGAAGATGGTTGGGTGGGTAGCAAGATGTTTATTGGCGATCGCGTCTGCCTGAGTATTGATACTTCATGTCCTCGTTGTGTGGTGACAACCATTGCTCAGTTAGGCCTACCTACGGATTTAAATATTTTGCGGACTACAACTAAACATAACAAAACGATCGCAGGTATTCGCAACTCAGTACTACAGGAAGGCGTAATTCGTTGTGGCGATCAAATTTGGATAGAGTAAAACCCAAAGACAAGATCAGAGTCTAAGCATAGACGGTCATAGAAAGAAGGTCGTCAGTGAACTGTTCAATATTAGCCGCAACACGATCGCCCGCGCCCTAATGGGTCAACCGAAACTGTTGGTATTAGATAAACCGACCGAAGGCATTCAACCGTCCATTATTTTAGACATTGAAAATGCAGTTCGCCGCGTTGTAGAAACTATGGGAATTTCGGTTCTGCTAGTGGAGCAGCATTTGCATTTTGTTCGTAAAGCCGACTGGTACTACGCTATGCAAAAAGGTGGTATTGTTGCTTCCGGACCCACGAGTGAACTGAGCCAAGATGTCGTCCAGCGATTCCTTGCGGTTTAAGTCTGTTTCAAAGTCTCGAAAAGTAGCTTTTTCTAGTAAAAAAGATTCTCCGATCGGACTGGCTAAATTTTCTGAACTCAATGGCTGTGACCACCTACAATTCAATGATGAAAAATTTTATTAAACTAGTTCTCATTCCAAATTCCCACTCCTATATCTTTGAGATATAGGACAGACTGTTCAATATTGAAAGCTTCTCCATCCAAAATCAATTCAAACCATCCTCCGATCACCTTCTGGTGCAAGATTGCACTCCGGATATTAACAACAAGTTTGTATTCGGTAATCAATGTTGAAATAATAGGGACTTGCTGGAGATCTTGGGAAACATGAAGACGAATTTTTTTTTGCATGACACTTACTTTTTCCGAGCCTGAATTTGATCAAAGATTGCCCTTGGGATCTCACGATCCCAAGGGCGTTGGTTGCACACTCTAAGAATGTATAGATAGCTTCCTGATTGATTTACAATCTATGGAGGCAAATAAGATATTATCAAGTTCTATTTAGATCTGATAATGCCAATATTCTGAATTCTTAAGCACAATTCTACGTATTGAAGTCCGATTAATCAGCCCCCTCTCTTCCAGATCTCCAAGAGCACGAGTTACTGTGACACGAGTTGTCCCTAGTAAGTCCGCAATATCTTGATGGGTAATACGAAGATCAATTACCTGCCCTTCAACAGAAGTATGTCCAAACCGATCGGCAAGATATTCTAAGAGTCTCATTATCATTTCTTCTACTCGTCTAAAGCTCCGAATGGAGAGAAATGCCTCTAATTGATATATATGATCCAGAATGCTATCTGGAAAATCTTTTATATCTTGCCCCAAGCAGTTAATTGCGGTTACCTCTGTTAAGCATTCTATGGTGTAGGGACTAGCTTGAGATAGTACACCCCCAATGACAGATCCAGCTCCCCACAAGCCCAATGTAATAACCGTGCCATCTTCGTGCCAAGAGAGAGTTCGGACAACGCCTTGTTTGATTTGCCAAAGATTATCAGTGGGTAAGCAAGAGCGTCGGCCAAAGTCTCGAAAAATAGTTTTTTCTGGCAACAAAGATTCTACGATCGGACTGGCTAAAGTTGATGAACTCAATGGTTGCGACCCTCTATAATCCAAGGATGAATTTTTTTCAATCGTTGAACTAATGCTCATTCCAAATTTCCACTCCTATATCTTTGAGATATAGTACGGATTGTTCAAGATTTAAATCTTCTCCATCCAAAAGCAAGTCGAACCATCCTCCTCCGATCGCCTTCTGGTCCAAGATTGCACCTCGAATATTAACAGTAAGTTTGTATTCGGTAATCAGTGTTGAAATAATGGGGACTTGATGGAGAGATTGGGGAACTTGGATACGAATTGTTTTTTGCATGATACTTACCTTTTCTGAGCCTGAATTTGATCAAAGATCGCCCCGTCTGCGAAGAATTTGCTTTGGACGGCACTCCAACCCTGAAAATCCTTCACGGTTGCTAAGGTTTGAATTTTAGGGAATTTTGAAATGTTTTCGGGTGCGCTTGCGATCGTGGGATCAACAGGGCGGAATCCTACTTTAGCGAACTCGGCTTGGGCTTCTGGTGAAAACAGATATTGGACAAAGGCTTCTGCGACTTTTCGAGTTCCCTTTTTATTTACGACTTTATCGACGACTGCAACGGGATTGTCGATCGAGATATTGACTTCAGGAATAGTCATTGTCCCCTTTTCACCTTTTTGTTGCGCAAGCAGGAACTCATTTTCATAGTTAATCAGCGCATCCCCCTGGCCTTGTTTAAAAAAGACATCGGTGGCTTCCCGTGCATCTTTCGTTAAAATCGGGACATTTTTATAGGCTTTCGTAATTAGCTCTTGGGCTTTTTTATCATCTGCACCAGACTTCACAGCTGCATTCCAAACGGCCAAATAATTCCATCTCGCGATCCCAGACGTTTTGGGATCTGCTGTGATCCACGACACTCCATCCTTAGTCAAATCCGAGAAATCTTTGATGCCCTTAGGGTTGCCTTCGCGGGTCACGATCGCCGCCACGGATTTGGAGACCACACTATCGTTAGGAAATTCCTTCTCCCACCCTGCATCAATCAGACCCTCCTTCTGAAGTTTATTAGTATCTAACCCCAGGGCTAGATGAACCACGTCGGCCTCTAATCCATCAATAACAGCCCTTGTTTGAGAACCGGATCCACCATAACTTTGCTTGAATTTGACTTTTTGTCCTGTTTCTTTTTCCCATTTTGCCGCAAATTTTGGCAGAATCCCCTCATATGCCGCTTTGGTGACCGCGAAGGACACCAAGGTCAAAGATACCTCAGATGGATTCCCACTGCCCGATTGAGTCGCTGAATTACCCGTATTTCCCCCACCGCAAGCGACCACTCCGCTACTAACGACCAATCCCAGTAGAACCATGGCAAATTGCCGACGGGACAGTACAGATTTCATAGAGTTTGCCTTGAGTTGACGAATAAAATACATTGCTTATCTCCTATTAATCTACGGTAATTCCATCGGGATACCGTTGTTTGTTGCTGGTGGCTATCCTAGCAGACCTTTTTGGAGTTTGTCTACTAAATCATCTTAATCCCCATCAAGTTACCGTAGATTCATAGCGTAATTGCTCCCCTGCTTGCAAGGTTCGGTCTATCACAACGGATCCATCCTCAGATACAAAATATAAAATCCATCGTTTATGCTTTAATTCCCATCAGATTGACTAGATGATTGAATAGGTATGACAAATGCTTCCAATCTTGCGACCAATATCAGGAAAGTACTATCTAAATGAAGACTTATTTAATGAATTCTGTTTCCATGCAAACCCGAGATGGAGTACGTCTAGATGCAGATGTGTATTTGCCGACGCTAATTGAACCAGGCCAAACATTTCCGGTATTGTTGATGCGGCAACCTTATGGGCGATCGATCGCTTCTACGGTCGTCTATGCTCATCCAAGTTGGTATGCCGCGCAGGGCTATATTGTGGTGATTCAAGATGTACGGGGACGAGGCACGTCTGAAGGAGTCTTTTCGCTATTTGAATCTGAGATTGAAGATGGTTATGATGCGGTGATGTGGGCGGCGAATTTACCGCATAGTAATGGGTTGGTCGGAATGTATGGTTTTTCATATCAAGGGATGACCCAACTGTATGCAGCAGCGCATCGACCTGAACCCTTGAGAACGATTTGTCCTGCAATGTTGGCCTATGATTTGCGTGAAGATTGGGCCTATGAACATGATGTGTTTTGTTTACAATCAAATTTAGGCTGGGCGATTCAATTAGCGGCAGAAACCGCGAGACTAGTGGGCAATAATCAACATTTTCAATTACTCAAAGCAGCGGCAAATAATCTGCCTACAAATGGTGAAATTCCGGCCTATCCTGAAATCCTGAAATCCCTTGCGCCAGAATCGTTTTATCATGATTGGGTTTCCCGATCGGCGGATGATGTCTATTGGAAAAAATTATCGCCGCGTTATTTTATAGATTCAATTTCAGATTTACCAATGTTACATATTGGCGGTTGGTTTGATCCCTATTTGCGGGGAACTTTGCGGCTCTATGATGCAATGTGCAAAACAACAGCCCCCCAGCATTTAATCATCGGCCCTTGGGCGCATTTGCCTTGGGGACGACATGCGGGAATTGTGGATTTTGGGGCAGCGGCGGTGAGTAATTGCGATCGCGCGCAGGTCCGGTGGTTTGATTATTGGTTAAAAGGTGAGGGGTTACTTGATGGTAGTGCGGTTTGGTTTGAAATGGGGACAAACTCTTGGGTGAAGTCCGACGCATGGAAGGAAGGGATAGATTATCAGACCTGGCAATTGCATACAAATGGACTCACATCAATGCTCGGTGGTGATTTGGTGCTTGCGGAGGGAATAGATGCCGATCGGACTTCTAATTCAAGTTCTAATTCAATTGCGGATGCGATCGTTCATGATCCATGGCGACCTGTGCCGTCTTTTGGAGGTCATGCGGGATCGCCTCCAGGACCAATGGATAGGCGGGCGATTGACGATCGGACTGATGTTCTCTGCTATACCTCTTCAGTGTTAACGGACCCATTGCTAATTCAAGGAACTCCCACGATCAAGATTGAGTTTTTCAGTGATGCTAAATCTGTAGATCTTCATGTTGTATTATCCCAAATCAATTCAAAGGGGCAGATATTATCAATATCACAAGGCGTATGTACGGTTTGTCCACAGGATAAGACGATAGCGACGGTTTCCATGCAGACCACCAGCACCGTCATTGAAGCAGATTCAGCATTACGCTTGAGTCTTAGTCTTTCTTCTTTTCCGGCATTTCCCGTGAATTCAGGAACAGGAATTTTAGCGGCTGATGCAAAAATGATTGATGCTCAAGTTGTGACGTTGTTTTTACAGGGCGGTGTGTTGAAATTGCCGATCGGATTAACCACGATCGGATAACATTTCGCTCAAAGGGAGTGAGTTTTTATCGCTGAAAACACTCCCTTGTGTCTTGTGATAGAGTAGATCTACTATTCAACGGGAGATATACGTATTGAATATGTCACAACCTATTAATTTAACGCTGGGACAAATGAAGCAGCGGTATCATGATGAATGGCTTTTAATTGCTTACACTGACGTAGATGAAAATCTCAATGTTTTGTGTGGTGAGGTTTTGGCACACGCTAAAGATGCAAATGAACTCTATAAGTTATTGCCACAATATCCCGATCGTTCACTGGCTTTTGAGTATGTGGGTGAGATTCCGGCTGATTTTGCATTCATGCTATGAAACGTTATTCTGTCCAAAAAATCGGAAATCTGTTTATTGTTAAAGCTTCGATAGGGCGATTGAATGCGCAGCCCAGTATTGTTCAGCTATTGGTGGATACGGGAGCATCTCAAACGGGATTACCGATCGATTTCTTGACTGATATTGGTTGTCCGATTACTGCTACAACCCCGCAGCGGAAGATTATGGGTAGTCCTAAAAAGGAAAGGATGAACGAGCAGGTAAAGAAGCGTTGTAATGATGAATAAAATTCCAAATGGCTCCGATGTGATTTTCCAACTTCTTGGAAAAGGATAAAGTCTTTCTGACGAGTCTTGATACTCGTT
>JAPLHZ010000371.1 GCA_026389365.1 Cyanobacteriota bacterium | reverse complement strand
TTGAAAACTGTTGGGCTTGGCTGAAATCTCGTATCCGTAAACTCCTAAGGGATTCACCTAATCTTCATGATGCTATAGACTCCGTTCTTGCTCTTGCTGCGTCCTAACTTCACTGGCTATAGCTATAACACTCATGGCAATTGCTATATTTTGATTTTGGCTTAAACTCGATCGCACTACTCCGTCAACAACCAGAAACTCGATCGCCCTCAGAATTGGGGGGTGGGGTCGATCGCCAGTTGATTATGATTCCGAAAATAGTTTCTTCAAATCGCAGGAGGCATTTACAATCCGAACAATGGTGAGTCGATCGGGATACACTCGACAAAAAATGATCTATCGCTCTAACCGAATCCCTCTCAGGTCCGGTGCTAACTCAGCATACAACTTTCCAATGTAGGGAAACTGGGTCAGATACAAACACTTTCGATCGAAACGAATGCAACGATCGCGCCTTGATGAGATTCCTGGGTTGGGTCACTATCGTCAGAAGCAACTTTTGGCAACCTTTCGATCGATCGACTATATCCGTGAAGCGAGCGTAGATCAGTTAGCGAACGTTCCGGGGATTGGTCCGCGTGTGGCTGAACAGATTCACGAATATTTTCATCCGGTGCAGGTGGATTTAGATCAGGATGATAAGGAGAATTCGATCGCATCTAATTGATCGCTAAGTATGGATAATTGAGTCTCCTCTTCATGAATTTGCTTTTGCAATTGAAACTTAACGGCGGCACCCGATTCTAGGGTTAAGCTGCGTTGGAGATGACTGAGTTTTTCGGTTCTGAGATCCCATTCGGACTGAAGTGTGATGCGTTGTTGTTCTAGGCGACGCCTCTGCGATAGGGGAATAGGTTGTGGTGAGACAGGCGGCATCTGTTCTGCTAGGACAACGGGTGGGACGACTGTTAACGTTGCCGCTGGGCGAGACTTTAGCGTAGGAAGTCCATGAGCGAACATTGACGATCGCACTCAACACTGTTAACGTTGCCGCTGGCCGAGACTTTAGCGTAGGTGTGAGTTGTTCTGGAATGCCGGACATCCGGATAGCGCTGCATCCCAGTTTGTAGGCAAATTCGATCGGTTGACCTGCACCGAGGGCATCGTAGAAGCCGATCGCAAATTCCATCGCAGCACGATCGCCGATCGCCTGGTTCATACCAATGACATGAGGAATGTGTTGGGCGATCGCAGTGGCCTGAAGATCGGAATAGCAGGCATTGAGAACGACGCAGCCGATTTGATGGGCAAACAGTTCAAACAATCCTGCTAACGCTGTGGCATCTACATATTGGATTGTCCCGTTGTCGGATTCCAAAGCTAATCCAGCTTCGCCAGCTCCATGACCGGAAAAATGCACAATATAAGGGTGACAATCGAGTAGGGCACGTTGAATATCGCGAGGGCGGGTGGCCCACCGTTGTTCTAGGCGAAATTGCTCGCGGTGTTGCGATCGCTGTAAGCCTTCGGCGATGTCGCGCATTTCTTGGTCAAGGCGGAGCGGTGTGGTGCCTTTGGGGTTCGCGGCAAGGAAAAGGATGGTTTTGAGTGCGGGGTCGCTCATGGGTGATCCGTGAGGAGGTTATGCGTTTCATTGTACTGGTAAGGTTTGGGCGATCGCACTTTCCAGATTTAAGATCCGGTTTCAACTGTCACGGAGCTATGATGAGAACTATGATCCATTCTTGATTCATCACCATGGCTATCAGAACGATCGTGCCTCATACTCTCAAACTCCACGATCTGAAAACTCGCTTCAATCTCCAAAAATCTGAATTGACAGATTTCTTTATGGAATGGCGCGATCGTCGTGTTGTACTCACTGAGGCCGAACATGTGGCGCTCGATCGGCTCAAACGTAATTATCTATATTTGTTGGAATATCCAGTGATGGAAAGCATTGTCAAAATGGTGGTGCTTTCTCCGATTTTAGATCTGGCGGGGTTTTATGAGCCTCCGATTCGGGTGGAGGGGGAGGCGAGTATTCAGGTAAGTGCGGAAGATGAGGGTGAAATCATTCAAGGTAGCATTGATGTTCTGGTGGTTCAGCAGACGCTTTGGGTGACGGTTATTGAGGCAAAAAATTCGGAGTTCTCCATTACAAAAGCGATTCCTCAAACCCTGGCTTATATGCTGGCAAATCCTCGGGTGAATCGTCCTTGTTTTGGGCTTGTGGTGAATGGGAGTGAATTCCTTTTTCTCAAACTCCAGATCATTGATAGTGTTCCCAAATATGCAACGTCTAATCTATTTTCGATGCTGAATGAAGGGAATGACCTCGATCGTGTTTTGCAAATTCTTAAATATGTTAAAACGATGATTGTTGGTGAATAATCAGAGGCATTTTTTAGGTTTTATGCAGCTTGATGATTTAGTTAAGTCGTTGGAGAACGATCGATAATTCTTTAGCTTGCTGATGCGATCGATCGTCCCTCTCTTCATTCTGTCGATCGCGCCACCGATCGCTAATCTTCCGTTTTCTCACGTGTCGAGTTGGAGAACGATCGAAGAAAATCGTTCTGGCTTTGAATAGGATGACTCAGGAGATAAAGCGTATCACGACTAAAATCCTGTTCACTTTCCCATTGAATACCGCCAAAGAACGGCTTTACAGTTTGAAATTGATCGATCGATTTAAGTTGGCTAAAGATACCTTTGTCTAGATAAGGCGTGACATCAAAAATACGAATTTCACTATTGTCGAAGTGAAGTTGAAGTTGGTAGTTGTCGAGGGGTTGGACTTGGATAACGCTGGGTGACATGATTGATATTAGCGAAGAGGATCAATTTTGAAGACTTGTTGACCGTTGACAGCTAGTTCCCAGTTTGCCATGAGGTCTTCACGATGAATTTCGATCCAGGCTTGAACGAGTTTTAGCTTGGACTTCTGAAGTGTTCCTTCAAGGAGTTCACCGTCTGGAATGGCAAAGACAGCCTGATCGTCTTGGTATTTGACATGAATATGGGGACGGTTATGTTTCTGATTGTCGAAGTAGTACATCATAATGATGATGCCATAGAACATCGAAATAGCAGGCATAGCTTCGTCACCGATGTTAAGGATTAGCGCTATTTTAGCAAATTTAGACGATCGCATCTCGATAATCCGCCAAGTCGATCGCACGTCCCCGCAGATCAATGGGCTATCACAGCCCCGATCGCCCATCTCTTCAATAGACCTCCTGCGAAAGTCGAATAAAGTTGTACAATAGATATAAATTCAGCTAATTGAACGTGAGTTATAAACAAGCTAAGAATTTAGAGCCTGTAGAGTTCAAACGGTTGTGCGGCGTGACTCCAGCAACATTTGA
>JAPLHZ010000078.1 GCA_026389365.1 Cyanobacteriota bacterium | reverse complement strand
TTTAGCCCATCCATTTCGATTGCTTGCATTACCTTTTGCCGTAAATCGGAACTATATGGTTTTGGCATTGTTATTGCTCAGACAATTCGCTTTCTTTCTATCTTATGTCCTAACCTAGCTGGCTATAGCTATATCTCCAAAATACGCATTGCCATATACCTTACCCGCCGCCCGCATCTGCGACTGATCCGAAGATTCAAACTTTGTATCATCCATCTGCTAAACCTGTGAGAAACCAGCTACGATCGGATCACCCTTAATTTGCACATCAGCCGATCATGACAAACCTCTTATCTGTCATTCACAGCGATACTGATATTTTAGGCGGAACTCCAGTCTTTATTGGTACCCGTGTCCCGGTTAAAACATTATTAGACTATTTAGCCGCAGGCGATCCCTTAGATGAATTCCTAGATCACTTTCCCAGCGTCCGAAAAGAACAAGCGATCGCTGTGCTAAACCTTGCCCAAGACATGTTAACGACCCAACTCCTGACGAAAGATGCGAATCCTGCTTGATGAATGCGTTCCCCGTCCATTAAAACGGCAACTCCCCCAATACGAAGTCAAAACCATATCAACAAAACCTCGAACAAGAAGGCGTTGCGATCATCGTCATGGTTGCCGATAGCAATCGTCTCCCGGATCTCATTCCCTTGATTCCTCAAGTTTGTGATGCCCTAGAAACGATCGCCCCCGGTCAAGTCATCGAAATCGAATAAATCTCAAAGTCCCCCTTTTTAAGGGAGATTTAGGGGGGTCGGGCGATCGTAAACTCCAACGGCATCCTAAGATAATTAACCTTAAGGAATCAAACTACAACCCCAAATCCAAAACCCGGCTCTCACCCTCCGGCGCATTCACAAAATGTTGCATCAACAAAAGCCCCACAATCGTCCACGTTTGATACGTCCGCGCCTGTTGTCCAATCCAATATGCCGTCGGACCATCGTGATACTCCGCCCATTGTTGATCCGGCAACTGACGCAACATCAGATCATAACAATTGTTCAAAAACGACTTCACGGTATATTGCAAATCCTCCGGCAAACTATGATTTTGACGTTGCATCGCAATACATAAAAACCAAGTCAAAGAAGCCCAATGACCACCATTGTGATAACACCACGGCAAATTCTTCCGATCGTACCCCGTCTTCTTCCGCCAATCCGTATCCTCAAGCGGTGGATGACAAATTCGCAACGGCATCTGCGCCACCAAATGCTGTTGATTCTGCATCACCAACCTAAACAACGATTGTTGTTGATTTGGACTAATCACATCAAAAATTGCACCCAAACAATTTCCTAATGAAAAGAATCGAAAATCAGGTCTCCCCGTCCGAATATTCCCAATCAAATAGCCACCCCGATCGCCCAACCATTCCTGAAGCCAATGGGGAATCGTCTCCGTTTGAATATTAAACTCATTCTGAATGCCAGTACCATATTGCTCCGTCGGTCTGCGCCGCAACACCTGCACCGTCTTACTCGTCACCCAATAATGCTTCAACAAATGCCGCCGCAACACCCGCGCATAACTCAAACAATCATGGGGTGTATGAGGCTGCGAATGACTACCCGCAAACGTTAACAACGCCGCCGCACTCCGCAATGCCCCATACAACAACGCCTGAATCTCCAACGGCGCACCCCACACATCTAAAGGCCGATCGATCATAAATGCCCCATCCGGCACATATAACGTCGGAGCGTCCCGAAACGAAGGCCGCAAAATCAAATCTAAAAACTTCTGAATCCCACTTTGAACATTCGGTTGTGCCGCCCAATCCCGATCGCCACTATGCTTCACATACGCATTCGCCAACACCACCCACCACAACGTCGCATCCACCGAAATCACCCGCCCGATCGCCCGTTGCCCATAATCCGCAACCAACACCCCATCATGCTCCACAAAACTGGTCGGAAAAATGCCTCGGGTTTGCGGCGTTTGGCTTTGCAACGATAGACAAGTTGTTAAAAAGTTTTTAACGGCAGCATATTTTTTCTGCAATAGCAAATACACCATTACCGGAACATTATCTCGAATAAAGATCTCAGAATAGTTAAGATCTCCACCCGCCTTACTTAGTGAAGCTTTAGGAATGGCCGCTATTGCCCCGACCCACTCACCATTCCAAGACACCATTGCCCGATCGTATAAAAGTGATTGCGCTAATTTAAGAATATCGGCTTCTTGCATTTGATATACTGATATGTGGCTATTAGAGTTGTAATGCACAATCGGTCATCAACCGCAATTGAAATGAATACTCAAACAAAATGCTACATCGTGACAGACCTCGATAATACCTTAGTGGGAAATACGATCGCAACGCAGGAATTTAATCAAAAAATCTTAAACTGCGGCGATCGGGTCGGATTAATCTACGCTACTGGACGATCCTACGAATCCGCCAAACAATTACAAACGACTGAAACCCTACTTGAACCCCAGTATTGGATCACCGGGGTTGGTAGCGAAATCTACCAAAATGGCATTCTCGACAGCAGTTGGTCTGAACACCTCAAAGCCCAATGGCACCGCGAAAAAATCCATACCATTGCCGCTGAATTCCCAGAACTTCTTCCCCAGCCGAATTCCAGTCAAAATGAATTTAAAATCAGCTTTTACTTACACGACAACAATGCAAAAGAAATTCTAAGTCAACTCCGCGATCGGATCACAACCGCCGGATTTGCCGCCCAAGTGATCTACAGCAGCAACGAAGATCTCGATATTCTCCCCGTCCGTTGTGATAAAGGATTAGCCCTGCGCCATCTAATGACAGCATTAAAAATCAACAATGCAAATACCATTGTTTGTGGCGATTCTGGGAATGATATTGGACTATTCAAACAAGACACCCTTGGAATTATTGTCAACAATGCTCAAACAGAACTATTGAATTGGTATAAAGATCGGGGTGGCGACATGATTTATTATGCCAACAATGACCATGCAGCCGGAATCTTAGAAGGACTCGATCGACTGAAACCAGGATTCTTCACCCTCGACTAATCCAATCCCGACTTATTTAGTCTGCTTTACGAAATCCATTGTACCAACGATCCCAATCCCACCTTAGAATAAGCTTCTGGTTTGCGTCCCGTCTCGTGATTTGTCTCATGATTAGTCGGGCTGCTCGCCGTCATAACTCCATTCTTCGATCGAGCAAGGTCTAATAAGCAAATTATGTTGAACCCGAACCTAGATGAAATTCAACTGTCAAAAGACGACTACGAGCGCTATTCCCGGCACATCATCCTGCCTCAAGTCGGCGTAGACGGTCAGAAAAAGCTCAAAGCCGCCAGCGTCCTCTGCATCGGCACAGGCGGACTCGGATCCCCGTTGCTGCTGTATTTAGCTGCCGCAGGTGTGGGCCGCATTGGCATCGTGGATTTTGATGTGGTTGATACTTCAAACCTCCAGCGCCAGGTGATTCACAGCACATCCAGCGTTGGCAAACCCAAAATTCTATCTGCCAAAGAACGCATTCTCGAAATCAATCCCTTCTGCCAAATCGATCTCTACGAAACCCGCATCAGCGCTGAAAATGCCCTAGATATTGTGCGGCCCTACGATGTTGTGATTGACGGCACAGACAACTTCCCAACCCGCTATCTCGTCAATGACGCATGTGTTTTACTCAACAAACCCAACGTCTACGGCTCAATTTTCCACTTTGAAGGTCAAGCGACCGTCTTCAATTACAGAGGTGGCTGGGTCCGTCCGGATGGATGGGATGCCCTGACTACCCCCGAAAAAACCGCCGCCCGCAAATCCGGCAAAGACTGGAACTACGACGAAAATGCCCCGAGTCCAAACTATCGCGATCTCTACCCTGAGCCACCACCACCGGGTTTGGTTCCCTCCTGTGCAGAAGGCGGAGTATTAGGGATTCTCCCCGGAGTAATCGGTACATTGCAAGCGACTGAAACCGTCAAAATCATTTTGGGCGTGGGCACAACATTAAGTGGACGCTTGATGCTTTACGACGCCTTGAATATGAAGTTCCGCGAACTCAAACTCAGTCCAAATCCCGATCGTCCTGTAATTGATAAACTGATTGATTACGAAGAATTTTGCGGAATTCCTCAGGCCGCCGCAGCCGAAGCAGAGGCTCAAAAAGAAATGAATGAAATGACCGTTACGGATTTGAAAAAGTTGATTGATAGTGGTGCAACGGATTATCTTTTAGTCGATGTTCGCAATACCCATGAGTTTGATATTGGTAAGATTCCCGGTGCCGTATTGATTCCATTGCCTGACATTGAAAATGCAGATGGTGTCGATCGCGTCAAAGCATTGTTGGGCGATAAAAAGCTCATTGTGCATTGCAAAGCGGGTGGTCGATCGGCAAAAGCGATCGGAATAATCAGCGAAAAAACCGGAATCAAAGGCACAAATGTTATTGGTGGTATTTTGGCTTGGAGCCGTGACGTTGATCCGTCTGTGCCTGAATACTAAATTCCAAATTTAAAACGCCTTAAATCCTTTGATAATGCGATCGCAGAGTCAGAGGATTTTCTTATTTTGAGCTAGGATGATATAGATAGATTTAATGCGATCGCGCACAGTCAAACTTCACCATGAAAATAAAAGCAATTATTCATCCAGCCGAAGAAGGTGGATATTGGGCAGAAGTTCCGGCACTTCCTGGATGTTTTACCGATGGGGAAACCATGGAAGAAATCATAGCAAATTTACAAGAGGCCATTCAAGGATGGCTAGAAGTTGCCAATAGTCGCACTAATCTTAGTCCTAATGTTCAAATGGTCGAAATTGCAGTATGAAGTCGATTTCCGCCGAACTCTCAGAAGATGATTTGCCCTAGTTCTCTCCTCTGGATTCACTCATGCTGATTCAATCACTCAAGACCCGTCGTGAAAAACTAGCGAAATTAACGGATAAACCTGTTTTTATTGCCGCTGGAAAACGCCCAAGTCGTAACTTTCCAGCAAACAAATATCCCTTTCGTGCCAGTAGTCATTTTCTTTACTTTGCAGGCATCCCAATTGAATCAGCCGTCATTCAACTCGCACAAGGCAAACTCACACTCTACGTGGACAATCCGCATCCCGGTAGCGCTCTGTGGCACGGCGAATCTCCAACACGAGATGATCTAGCGACAACGATCGGAGCCGACTATACCCATTCACTATCAGAACTTCCTAGCGCAATCACCAATCAATTTGATGATGAAATTGTAAATGCGATCGTAACCCTTCGACTACACCATGACGACTATGCAATTAGTGAAATTAGAAATGCTGTAGAAGTCACAACCCGATCGCATCTTGCCGGAATAAAAGCTTCAAGAACTTCAAAAACTGAAGCAGAAGTACGATCGGCTATGGAAGCGGTAATCATAAGCCACACCATGACCACCGCCTATAACAGCATCGTCACTGTTCATGGTGAAGTCTTACATAACGAGCATTATCATCACGCAATTCAACCCACCGATTTAATCCTTGCCGATGTCGGTGCGGAAACTCAAAATGGCTGGGCCGCAGATGTCACTCGCACCTGGAATGCTTCTGGCAAATTCTCGTCCACTCAGCGAGATTTGTACAATGTCGTTTTAGCTGCCCACGATGCTGCGATCGCCGCCATAAAACCAGGTGTGGAATACAAAGATTTACATTTGTTAGCTTGCCTCAAACTCACAGAAGGCTTTGTTGATCTCGGGATTCTTAAAGGTGATGCCCAAACATTAGTCGATCGGGATGCTCATGCCTTATTCTTTCCCCACGGCGTTGGACATTTACTCGGTTTAGATGTTCATGACATGGAAGACTTAGGCGATGCAGCAGGCTATGCAAAGGGTCGAACTCGGAGCGATCGGTTTGGTTTAGGGTTTTTACGGCTCGATCGGCCATTACAAACGGGAATGGTCGTGACCATAGAACCCGGATTTTATCAAGTGCCTGCAATTTTGAATGATCCCAAAAATCGTGAAAAATATAATGATGTCGTAAATTGGGAATGCCTCGAACAATTTAGTGATGTACGAGGCATTCGGATTGAGGATGATGTACTCGTCACCGATCGAGGCTTTGAAGTATTAACTCAAGATATTCCAGTAACAATAGATCAATTAGAATCTCTTGTTAATTGTTAACCCGGTTACTTAGGATTCCAGGGCAAACCCGCGTACCAGTGGAGTTTTTGCAACGAAAAGTCACATCGAATTGGAATACCATAGCCTGTGCTAGGTGTGCCATCATTCACTATTCGTAGCATCAAGTTTAAGCTGAATTTCAATCTACTTTTTAAACTCATAAATGCGAAATAACGGTTCAAAGCATCACCAGGTTTTTTAGGTTTAGATAGATCTAAAAGAGTTTTCTCTATTTCCAATGGCCCATCATCCCCTTTACGCTTCAGCATATCTTCAGCAACAATATTCTCTTTTAAGGTGGTGTTGGCCGCTACGGGACTGAGGGCTTGCTGTTGAAATAGATCTATAGAATTTCCTGGAATCAAACGCGTCACTCGTCTAGCTTTACCGTCCAAGTCTGTCACACTGCTAGCATTCCAATCCACATATAACGGATGATCATTGGATTTATTTTTAACATTGATCCCAAATTCCTTAAGGGTGTGAAACTCGTATCGGTCCTCGAACTTAAACGAAATATCCACACGATCGTCCAACTTCACGCCTTCAAGTTGTTTCTTCAATTCATCTTGGTCCACAATGATAAAAAACTCATCATTAAATGAATTGATGATACGACTAAACACAGAGGTCACACACAGAAAGTAAACCGTCAATAAAAGAAAATCAAAACTAGTCATATAGACAACGGTGGCAAGGTTGAGGGCTGAATAAAACAAGGAATGAAAGACGATCGTATTTCTTATAACATTCACACCTCAACTCGCACAGAAATTTTGATACAGAAGCTAAGTCAAGCCTGAGATCAAACCTGATCCACTATCTGTAATTAGCCGATCCAGCGTGCTGCATCCTTCGCGTGATACGTCAAGATCATATCGGCCCCAGCCCGTTTAAAACTCGTCAGCGTTTCCAATACAATCCTCTCCTCATCAACCCAGCCATTCAGCGCCGCCGCCTTCACCATGGCATATTCACCCGAAACATTGTAGGCCGCCACCGGAACGTTACTCGCCTCCTTGACCCGATGAATAATGTCCATATAGGACAGCGCAGGTTTCACCATCAACATATCCGCCCCTTCTTCGAGATCCAGCAAAATCTCCTTCACCGCCTCACGGGCATTGCCTGGATCCATTTGATACGTGCGCCGATCGCCAAACTGCGGCGTAGACTCAGCAGCATCCCGAAACGGACCGTAATAGGCAGACGAATATTTTGCGGCATAGGACATGATAGGAATATCTTCAAATCCAGCCCCATCCAATGCCTCCCGAATCGCTCCGACAAAGCCATCCATCATCCCCGACGGCGCAATAATATCGGCCCCCGCTACCGCCTGTGCGATCGCTACTTTTTTCAACAGCTCCAGCGTTGGATCATTCAACACGCGGCCCGTCAAATCGCTTTCTCCCAAATAACCACAATGACCATGGGGCGTGTATTCACAAAGGCAAGTGTCATTAATGACCACTAAGTTGGGCACCGCTTTTTTCACGGCTGCCGTCGCCTTTTGGACAATGCCGCAATCATGCCAAGCATCCGTCGCATCCACATCCTTATCCGCCGGGATCCCAAATAGAATAATTGCGGGAATCCCTAAGTCGTAAGCCTCCTGGGCTTCATCTACAATTTTATCTACCGAAAGCTGGTAAACCCCCGGCATGGAAACGACTTCCTTGGCAAAGCCTTCTCCCGGTACTGCAAACAATGGGTAAATCAAATCGTTGGGCGTTAACACGGTTTCACGCACCATACGGCGCAAGGTGTCATTCGATCGTAGACGGCGGGGACGGTGATTTGGAAACATGGAGACAATCCTGAGAGAGTAGGTAAGGACGATTTAGTAAGGGGAGAAAAATATATATGCAACCTTACTCAAAAAAGTCTAGATCAGACTAGGTAAGCATTTCAGTTCCTTAAAGATCTGTAAAGCTAAGACTAAAGGCTTAATTTTTGTGTTTCATGTCACACTGTTTACTTAGAACATGTCGCTATTCTTGTGAAAGAAAATTTATAAAGCACTCATTTAGCCAATTTTAAGTGGTTATTCCTAGCGAAAATATCTCTTTAATTGAGTATCTTTCTGTATAGATTGGGCACTATTAGGTACTTAGAGACTTGTGAGATGTGACGAACACTATGTTGCAAACCCAGATTAAAAATTCGGTTGATTCCATTGATGCTGATTTGAGTCAGGTCTCCCAACTCTGTGAAATGGGGGATTATTCGAGTGCGATCGTAGCCTTGAGTGCCATTTTAGAGCAGCGGCCTGATTCCCTCGCAGCCTGGAGTGAAAAAGCGAATGTCTATGTCAGTCTAGGCAAACATAAAGAAGCATTGGCTTGCTTAGAGAAAGCGCTAATGGTCCATCCAACTTCACCCTTTTTGTTTTATCAGCGGGGCTGGACGGAGCACATCGCAGGGCGTTATGAAGATGCGGGCAGTAGCTTTCAGCGTGTTATTCAACTTCAGCCCAACTATCCAGATGCTCATTACAGTTTGGGGCTTGCGCTCTACACCTTGAATCGTTATGAAGACGCTATTGCCTATTTGGCCAAAGCCTTAGACTTAGACCCATCCTCAGCGGATACTTGGTATTTACAAGGGGCCGCGCTCTATGCCACAGGCCGTTATGAAGGGGCCGTTACCCACTTCAACCGATCGCTCGAAATCCGACCGGATCATGCGGAGGGGTTGAGTAGCCGTGGGAATGCCTTACTTTGTTTAGGAGATTATGAAGCAGCATCCAGTAGCTATGCCCAGTCGTTGGCGATGCAGGTAGAAGATCCCCAAGTTTGGTATCAGCGGGGTGTTGCATTAAAAAATCTCAATCGTCACCAAGATGCGATCGGGTGTTATCAAAAAGCGCTAAAATTTGAACCAAATTTTGCAACTGCTTGGTATGGTCAAGCCTTGTCGTTTGTAAAATTAGAAAATTGGGAAAAAGCGCTGACCAGTTACGATCGGGCACTTACCCTTCAACCTGATTACTACGAAGCCTGGTACAACCGTGCTATTTTGTTAAAAAATCTCAACCGTCCAGATGACGCATTAAAAAGCTACAATCGCGCCTTGGAATTGCGGCCTAACGATTTTCGTGCCTGGAACAATCGGGGCAGCTTATTAGTGACGATGGGAGAATGGGAATCAGCATTAGAGAGTTTCGATAAAGTGCTTCAGTTCCGACCGAATGATCCTAATGCAATGCGAAATCGTGAAGCAGTTCTTAAAAAAATGCAATCACTCTAATGTTCCAAACCACGCGTAGACGACTCGCCCTTTGGTACACGTCCGTCACCGCAATTCTGTTACTTTTATTTGCTACAGGCGTTTATTTTTACGTTCGTAGCACCCTGATCGAGCGTATCGACGACACCCTAGAGCATGTCGTCGAAGTTGTAAGTCGATCGATTGTTATTGAACCCGTCGCTCCCAAATCTCGCACCCTACAGGTCAATATTGAAGCTAGTTTCCGGGATAACTTTCTAGAACAAGGAGACGACCATATTGATCTGGAATGGTTTACAGCGCGGGGTTCCTTAGAATGGTCTACTCTACCCAGCCCGATCGCTGCGCCGCTTATCATGAATAGCAA
This sequence comes from Cyanobacteriota bacterium, assembly GCA_026389365.1. Lineage (GTDB taxonomy): Bacteria > Cyanobacteriota > Cyanobacteriia > Leptolyngbyales > Leptolyngbyaceae > JAAFJU01. The sequence continues at coordinate 2,643 of JAPLHZ010000078.1, read as the reverse complement.
TCGAACTCATACCGAAACCGTTCGACTCGATGCAACGCGTCTTTTGCGACAAGTGACTCAGCGAATTCAGCTTGGGCAGCAGGTTTTGGGCTATTTACGTGTTAGCCATCCCTGGTTTGAAGTCACCAAGCCCATTCGAGAACTTTTTGTAGATTTGACTCTTGGCATTAGCGGCATGATTGGTATTGTTGCGGCGATCGGTTGGTTTTTGTCGGGACTTGCCATGCAGCCGATTCGGGATTCTTACCAAACCTTGCGTCAATTTACAGCCGATGCCTCCCACGAGTTGCGGAATCCAATCGCTGTCATCCAAACCAATGTTCAAGTTGCCCTCAGCGATCCAGATCCAGATCCCACTCAAACCCGATCCCATCTCCAAGTGGTCGAGCGTCTCACCCGTCGTCTTGGCAAACTTGTGGACGATCTTCTATTTCTAGCCCGTCAAGATAGTGGCATTGTCCAGCCCCAGTGGGGCGAGGTGGATTTGCGTGACTTAGTTGAAGAAGTTCTGGAAGAGCAAGGGATTAGTGCCGCTGAAAAAGACATTCAACTCAAGCTTATTACTGATGTCCACACGGCAAAACTCACGGGCGATCGGTCTGCACTAGCAAGGCTTTTGACCAACTTGGTGAGCAACGCCATTCTATATACGCCAAACCAAGGCAGCGTTAAGCTGGAACTTCAATCGAGTAAGCGGAGTAATCAAGCCATCTGGACTCTACGAATTATTGATACGGGCATTGGCATTCCTGAACTGGCTTTGCCTCAATTGTTCGATCGGTTTTATCGTGTCGATCCGGCTCGATCGAAAGCCTCAGGCGGAACGGGACTTGGGCTGGCCATTGTTCAAACAATAGTCACCAATCACCAAGGCACCATAACGGTTGAAAGCCAGGAAAATCAAGGTACAACATTCACCATTGCATTACCTCAAAGCTTTTGATGTGATGGTGAGACTATTTCCTCAATGACATCCGAGAATTTACGGATAAATTGCAATATGAAGCAGATGCTAACTCCCCTGGTCTAAGTTCGTAATTACAAAGCTTTTCAGTACTCCTTCTGTCCCGATCGCCCTCCCAATCTAAGTTCGCGATAAACTCTGACTCAGATCAATTCATATTAAGCACTTTAAAAAAATTACTGCGTTAATTACGGACAATTTTATGAAGTAGTCATGAGCTTCAGACCCAGATTCTACTTGATTTTAAAGATGTCTAGATCTTCTCCAAGTTTGTGTAATCTCCCCCAAATCAAACCCACTCTCATGTTGCATAATAAAAATATCTAAATTCTTCCAAGACGTGATTTACCGAGTAACTCGGTACTTTGCTTGAGAAAGTTGAACATTCATTTTCTTAACTTATTAGGAACCCATTTCATCATGACATTTACACGTAATTTAGTTTCGATCGCAGTTCTAAGCGCAGCAACTGTTCTCGGACAAATGGGTAGTGCTCAAGCATTTTCCTTCAACATGACCAAGGGTATCGCAGGTCCCAATGGTGTGACCGACCAAGGTGCATACTCAGATTTTTCTGGAAAAAGTACCGTCAAAACAATAGACTTTAATTCTGGTGTGCTCCCGACCACTGGATTTGCGAAGTATTCGTTCGTAGGCAGTGGATCAAGCAGTGTTCTCAGTGACAAATGGGCACCCGCTGGCGCAAATGGTGAGGTAAACAACAGTAAGTATTTGGCAGTGTTTGAAGGCAAGAGTGTCCAAATCAAACTTGACTCCACCGCAAACTACTTCGGGATAGGTTTGGGTGCGATTAGCAGTGGGAATACCCTGTCGTTCTATCGTGGTACTACGTTGATCAAGACCTACAACACGGCTGATATGAACGATCGAGCTACACTTTCAGCCAGTCAGCACGGTGGTGAAAAGAATGGTTATGGTCATTTTTACGCTGGTGAAAGTGAGCGCTTCGATCGTGTGCTGATCAGCCAAGCTGATGGTGATAGTGGTGGATTTGAAACCGATAACCATTCGTTCAACATTGGTAAACAGGATGTCCGAAAAACACCTGAACCCGGAATGATGCTTGGTTTAGTTGCGATCGGTGGTTCGGTCTGGGCAAAGCGCAAACAACGCGGCTAACCCTCAAGTCTGAGCTGCTATAGAGCTGGATTGTTAATTAAAAAGCCAATTAAAAGCCCCAGCTCTCGATCGAGGTTTGGGGCTTTTTGGTGAAATGATTGAATTAATAAATCTGAGTTCGGGTTAAGGAATTGCTGAAAGACCTGTGGTTGAGCCAAACGCAAATTTTAAACTCGCTCCTAAACAGCATTTTCTGAAAATCGAGCTTTTATGCCGGATAGCAAATGTCTGTAGTCCGCTCTAGAAGCAGTAACTCGCTCTTTCTTATCCCGAACTCACGTTACAGTACCGCGATCGATCGAACCCACCGGACTAATAGCTTTCATAGGACAACCGTACATCATTATTAAGGGAAGGCGCGGTAGTCAAATTCCCGCCTTGCAACCCAACAAGCAAAAGACTAGTACAAGGCGGCTAAAGTGAAGATACTATAAGAAGAAATGAAATAATGGTCAAAGATTAGTGTTTATGTCATCTCCAAAAGCATTGCATTTAGAAAAGTTGGAAAAGGAAGAATTACAACAGATAATCAATCGACA
>JAPLHZ010000316.1 GCA_026389365.1 Cyanobacteriota bacterium | reverse complement strand
TTGCTCAAATGTTGCTGGAGTCACGCCGCACAACCGTTTGAACTCTACAGGCTCTAAATTCTTAGCTTGTTTATAACTCACGTTCAATTAGCTGAATTTATATCTATTGTACAACTTTATTCGACTTTCGCAGGAGGTCTAAAGTAGTGCCTCGATCGATCAACTGCGACAACAGCATCAGGAGGTCCAAAAACTACACCAACAGCGAGATAATAGCCGCTTTGAAACATTAATGGGAGAACGTCAGGTTTTGACACCAGGCCAACTAGCAAAAGTGATTCAGAAGTTTAAAGGAAAATCGTAAGGCTTCCCAAACTATCTCAAAAATCACACGCTTCATGATTACAAATCTGTAATACAATCGATCGTAAACTTGTCATGTTTCTTGGGTTTACTTGGAACATGGTATGACTTGAGACCCTTTACCCGGCCACCCAAATGCTTCCACTCTCCGCACTTACTATCAACACAGATGGTTTTGCATTTAATGTCACAACGGGGGAAAGCTATACCCTGAATGGTTGTGCCCAACTGATTGTGCAACGGCTCAAATCTGGCGAAACCCAATCCCAAATTGTTCAGTCGATCGCCCACGAATTCAACATCGCGCAGAACACGATCGATCGCGATGTCGCAGACTTTTTCCAACAACTCCACACCCTCGGATTTGCTGGAGTCAATTCATGATGGATTTGGTTATGAAGAATTTGGTGATGAAGGATTTGACGATCGCCGTTACTGGCATTAACTCAATCGATAATCCGGGTCCGGGAACGGGTGTTGCGCGGAGCTTGCGTGAAGCCGATTCGAGTCCTCGGATTGTTGGGCTGGCTTACGATGCGACCGAGCCGGGGTTATATATGGATTGGCTGTTCGATCGCCGCTATATGATGCCTTATCCGTCGTCCGAGCCAGAGGTTTTAATCGAGCGGTTGCAACAGATTCAACAACAATTTGGATTAGATTGTGTGATTCCTAACTTTGATGTGGAATTGCCGCTTTATATTCAGTGCGCGAAAGAACTGGAATCGATCGGGATTCGCACCTATTTACCAACCAAAGCTCAGTTTGCCCTGCGAAACAAAGCAAAATTGGCGGAAGTGGCTCCCAGTTTTGGGTTGACAACGCCGAAGACCATAACCGTAACCTCTGTGAAAGAGTTGCAAGAAGCAACGGCAGAATTAGGGTTTCCGGTAATGGTCAAAGGACCGTACTACAAGGCATACCGGGCATTGAGTCAGACAGAAGCGGCATCACGGTTTCACCAACTCGCAGCGGAGTGGGGATTTCCCATTTTGGTCCAAGAGATTGCCCATGGCATTGAGCTAAATCTGGTGGGCGTGGGCGATGGAAAAGGCAGTCATTTAGGACTCGTCGCGATCAAGAAAATGGGTGTTACTGAACTAGGGAAAATCTGGAGTGGGCTAACCATTCATCATCCCGCTTTGATCAATGCGGCGGAAGCTTTTTTACGGGAAAGTCAATGGCGAGGAGCCTTTGAACTGGAATGTATTGCCGATCGCGATGGCACCATCTATTTAATCGAAATCAATCCACGATTCCCCGCTTGGACCTACTTTGCAACAGGTGTTGGGATTAACTTACCTGAGCGTTTGGTACAGGCTGCGTTTGGCTTACCCATGGTTGATTTATCTCAGCCGCCACTAACGGCCTACGAACCAGGCAAACTTTTCATGCGCTACACCTACGAAATGGTGTTGGATTCGGCTCCATTACAAACACTCGTCACTCAAGGAGAACGCTAATGCAGACTTACGAAAAACCTGTAATTCATCAATTACACAGTGGTTTGATGAACAAATTTGCAGGCGCGAAATCGTCCCAACAACGCATCAAATCTTCGATCGCAGGAGTGAGTATTGAAGCACTCGTAGAACAATACGGCTCACCCTTATTCGTCTATTCTGAGCGCACATTGCGACGACAATATCGGACGATGCGGAATGCCTTTGCGACGCGCTACCCTGATGTAACGTTTGGATGGTCGTATAAAACGAACTACCTGAAAGCAATTTGTGCCATCTTTCATCAAGAAGGTGCGATGGCAGAATTAGTATCCAAAATGGAATACGACAAGGCAAAAGCATTAGGCGTTCCGGGCAATCAGATTATTCTCAATGGTCCCCACAAACCGATCGAAACCTTAGAAGCGGCAGTTCTAGATGGCGTCACAATTAATGTCGATCACCTAGACGAAATTGAAGATTTGGAATCGATCGCAATTCGTCTCGATCGCACGGTGAACGTCGGAATTCGTCTTAATCTAGATTCAGGAATTCAACCCTGCTGGTCACGGTTTGGATTCAATTTGGAATCGGGACAGGCAATGGATGCGGTACTAAGAATTGCACGTAGCGGTAAATTGCGCGTAAATGGTCTGCACAGTCATATTGGAACCTATATTTTGGATCCCAATGCCTATGCCTGCCAAGTGAAAAAAATGGTGGCGTTTGGCTACGAGATTGAGGACGCGCAGGGTTGGCGAATGGACTACATTGACATTGGCGGTGGGTTTCCGTCCCGTAGTCGGTTGAAGGGCGTGTATCATTCCGCTGACGTGATCATTCCCACCATTGATGAGTATGCGGAAGCAATCACGGATGCGTTGTGGCAATCCGTAAAACCGGGACATACACCGAAGCTCATTATCGAATCTGGGCGCGCCATGGTCGATGAAGCTGGAACGCTGATCACCAGTGTCTGTGGCACCAAACGCCTGCCCGATGGGACTCGTGCCTACGTCATGGATGCGGGTGTTAATCTCTTGTTCACTGGGTTTTGGTATCGCTTTGATGTGGCGCTTGGGCAAGCTGTACCCGGCACACCGGAGCCGTCAGTTTTGTATGGTCCGTTGTGCATGAATATTGATGTGATTGATGAGCACATTTCATTGCCGCCATTGTCGCGGGGCGATCGCTTAGTTATCTCAACGGTTGGCGCATACAACAACACGCAATGGATGCAATTTATTGAATATCGTCCTAATGTTGTGCTGATTTCAGAATCGGGCGATGTGGAACTGATTCGAGCGGCGGAAGATATCACCGATTTGGAACGACGCGAACACTTGCCTTCGAGATTGTCTTTGCAACCGATCGCAGATCCTAACGATTTGCTAACGGATACGTTGCGTCCTGATGGCGTGTTGACTTACAGCGGAGCGAATTAGAACCATGTTGGATTTGCGCGATTTGTCCGTTTGGAGTCGTTTAAAGCGATCGACTCTTATCCCCCGTCTGTCGTCTGCTCAAGCGATCGGGAACCGTTGGAAAACCCTGCTCGATCGTCCTTTGCAACTGGGTCGTGCTATCTGTGCGGCAACGGCTGAGATTCTGTTTTTGCGGGGAATTCCAACAGGAGCGTTATTGCTAACGGCAATGCTATTGCAACCTGGAGTTTTGCTATTAGGACTCACGGGTGTATTGGCAGCAGTTCTGTTTGCGGTGGCTCTACAACTTGAACCGGGCGATCGCGCAGCCAGCCAGTCAATCAGTCAGCCAGCCAATCAGTCAGCCAGCCAATCAGTCAGTGTAGAAACCTATCCTGCTCCGTTGCTGTTCAATCCATTACTCGCCGGGTTGAGCGTTGGGTATTTGTTTCAACCCAGTTTCCCCGCAATCTTTCTGGCAGCCGCTGCGGGTGTTTTAGCGTTCCTCTGCACCTGGACCATTAGCCATATTTTAAGAACATTCCTGTGGCTTCCGGTGTTGAGTCTGCCGTTTATTTTGGTGAGTTGGGTGGTGCATCTCGCGGCCTTTCGCTATGCCGGATTACAGCACGCCGTCCTTCCAGCCCATGCTTACACGATCGGTCTTCCCTTTGCTCTCGAAGGATTCCTGCGCACCTTAGGATTGATTTTCTTTCTACCTAATGTGTGGGTCGGGATGATCGTAGCAGTGCTGTTACTGTTCAATTCCCGGATTCAGTTCTTACTTGCGCTGAGTAGTTACGCATTGGGTACAACGTTGCGGGGTATGTTAACGGGAACCTTCATCTATGTGTATCACGATCCTGCTGCACTGAACTTTATTTTGGTTGCTCTTGCGATCGGTGGTTTTTATCTTCTGCCATCCCCTCGGAGTTACTTACTCGCTGCGATTGCTGTTTCCTTAACTGCTCTCTTGAGTGAAGCCATTAGTGTCTTCTGGGCAGCGGTAGGATTACCCGTTCATGCGTTGCCGTATAACATTGTGACGATGATGTTGCTGTATCTCTTGGGATTGACAGGAAGTCGTAGTCTCGTGCGTATTCCACAATCGTCTCCCGAGAAAACCCTCGATGCTGAAATCACAGCTCGATTGCGATATCAAGGGACAGGTCGAGCGATCGCGCTTCCATTTGCAGGGCGGTGGGCGGTGTGGCAGGGCTGCGATGGACAGTGGACACACCAAGGGTTGTGGCGTCATGCCTATGACTTTGTGATTCGTGATGAACAGGAGCAAACCTATCGCGGCACAGGGGAGCAGTTAGCCGATTACTATGCCTTCCAAAAACCTGTTTTGTCGCCTATTCGGGGCTGGGTGGTGCGGGTGGTGAATGATTTGCCAGATTGTGCGATCGGAACGGTCGATTCTGACAACAATTGGGGCAACTATGTGGTGCTCTACGATGAACGCGGTTTTTATGTAGAGATTTCCCACTTTGCACAGAACAGTATTGGGATTAAATCGGGCGATCGCATTGAGCGGGGTGCATTGATTGGACGGTGCGGAAATTCGGGCTATTCTCCCCAACCTCACATTCATCTTCAAGTGCAACTGCTTCCAGACGTCGGAGCAGCTACCGTGCCGTTCAGTTTTGCGAACCTGCGGGTGAATGAGGTTTTCCAAAGTGAATCGACACCTGCTGAAACGAGTGTTTTAGAATCGATCGCGCTGGATCATTCCCTATCGCAATCCCTTACCTTTCCCCTCGATACT
>JAPLHZ010000046.1 GCA_026389365.1 Cyanobacteriota bacterium | reverse complement strand
TGATGTGAATCGTCTCTTTCAACGCCTCACTCTCGACCTTAATGGGTATACGCGATTTCCAGCAACCTAAATTCCCTAGGATTGTCAATTGCCTTCAAACCACATCTAGCGTCCTCCACGGGAATTCTGGGAGAACCCTAAATATTCCCGTACTTAATAACTATCTCCGCCCGAAACCCGATCTAGTTCTAGATCAGACAGGTTTAGAGTTGCCGCTCGAATAGCTTGCCAACGTTCATAGAGTTCCTCCCGACTCCAGTCACGAGATTTGAATAGACGAACAGCTTCCGCAACTTCTTGAATCGTTCTAGGCACAGAAATAGCGGACTTTGAATCAAACATAGGAATCACCTAAATTAAGTCAGATGTGGATTTAATCTGTGAAATATTATTATGGTTTCTGAGCTTGCATTGCATAACCATAGCTCAATGCTTGATGAACGGGGTAACAAATTCAACGGGATCACGATAAGATTGAAGTTGTTAAGGCGACAGATAAGACATAATTTCTTAGGTTTGCGATCGTTGGATTGCTTGGTAAACTGCTGCTGCGTAACTTTTATAATCTTTTTATAGTCTTATGTCGCCTATTGTTATTTTTGTTATTACATTCAATTGCTTTCTCTGCCTACTTTGTCTCTGGACCGCAGCGCAAATTGTGCAATGGCGACGATCGTTGATTCGGCTGAACGAAGGTCTAATTCGATCTGAGCGATCATTTCAAAATGGCTTAATCCCTATTCAAAACTTGTCGTTCGCTGAGCTTCAAACGCACTATCAGCAGCTTCATCAGTCCTTGCAATTCCAATTAATCCCGGCCTTTCAGCTTTTGACTTCCCTCCTAACTACCATCTATGCTGTACATCGTCATTGGTTGCAAATAAAGCGATTGCATCCAGTTCCTAGGAGCGATCGTCAGAAATGGATGTCCCGGCGCATCCGATGATTAGGACGAGTACGATAAGATTGGTAAGAATCGATAGCGTGACGGCGTAATTTTCTATGTCCAACAACCGTTCTGGTCGTTTTTTAAGTGGAATTCTGTTTGGTGCGGCGGCGGGGGCTATTGCTGGGCTATTGGTGGCACCGCGTCCCGGCCATGAAACCCGACGCATTTTAAAAAAGTCGGCAGAAGCACTGCCTGAACTAGCAGATGATCTGGCGGTGGTCGTTCAGGTCCAGGCCGATCGGCTGACGGAAAACGCCATCCAGCGGTGGGATGATACTTTGGTTCGGCTTAAGGAGGCGATCGCGGCAGGAGTAGAAGCGGGTATGGAAGTCAGTCAACGGACACCGGAGGCAGATGCCCCAAGATCTACCATTCCCGATCGTAAATCCTCGCCCTCGACGACTTACCCTGTGGACGATGAATAATGGAGCCGCTTTTTTGGTTAGGACTCTCGTTATGTCTGGTCGCCATGAGTTTGACGGCGGTGTTGATTGTGGCGGTGCCTGCATTTCAGGAGCTGAGCAAGGCGGCTCAAAGTGCCCAAAAGCTATTTGACTTACTGTCTCGTGATCTGCCCCCAACCCTAGAAGCGATGCGAAGGACGGGGCTAGAGCTTTCGGATTTGACGGAGGATGTGAGTCAGGGATTAGAACATGCGAGTCATGTGGTGAAGCAGGTGGATGAGAGCTTGACGGAGGTGAAGTATCAGGTGGAGCGGGCAAATGTCGGGACAAAGAGCTTGGTCGTGGGGATCGCAGCAGCATGGCGATCGTTTTCCAGAGGCGGGCGCAGACGGCGGTGATGGTTGATCCGTTGACGGGGAATCACCGACGCTCGTAAGATGAGAGCCACTGTTAATAAATGTAAACCTTCGCCCGTGACCTCTATCCGAATGAAACTTTTTTCTTCTCTTGCATGGTCCCAGTCCTTGATGAAAGGGTGCTGTGTGGTTTTGGCGGCCCTTGTTCTCTGGTGCAGCCCGGTTCTGGCCTATGAGAATCCAGATTTGTTGCCAGATCATCCCACCAATATTATTGATTTGGCACGGGTGCTGACCCCGGTTCAGGAAGATCGTCTGGGAACGGAGTTGACGAAATTTGAGCAGGAAACGGGCTGGAAATTGCGAGTATTGACCCAGTTCGATCGGACTCCGGGACGTGCGGTGAAGAAGTTTTGGGGATTGGACGATAAGAGTGTGATGTTGGTGGCGGATGCACGGGGCGGCAACATTCTAAATTTTAGTGTGGGTGAGCAACTGTATCCATTGTTATCTCGGACCTTTTGGATTGAGCTTCAGACGCGCTTTGGGAATCAGTTTTTTGTGGCGGATAATGGTGAAGATGAGGCGATTATCCAAACCATTCAGACCTTAGAATTATGTCTACGTCAGGGTGGCTGTAGTGTGGTGCCGGGATTGCCGCAAGAGCAATGGATTTTGACGTTCATTTCATCGGCGGTTGGTGGAATTGTCGCGGGGTTTGCGGGCCAGCCCCGGAAGGAAGGTCAGTTTTTCTCTTGGCAGTGGTCGCTGATTCTGTCGCCGTTGTGGGGAATTTTGTTCTTTGCGTTTGGGGTTGGTCCGGTAGTGACTCGGACGACGGATTGGTTGCCGTTAGCTCGAAATGTTATTGCGTTCTTCGGTGCGGGTGTTTTGGCGGTGGTGATTCCGGGGTTGTTGCGTCCGGCGAAAGAAGAGTTCTAGGGGGAATTGGTTAGTGGTTTAGGTGAGATCGTCTTGTATCTTAAGAGAGTGGCAGACCTTCGGTCATCGGTAGGCTCTGCCGATCGTTTTTTACGGGTTAGGCGATTCCCATAAAAAAGACTACCAAATTGAGTAAGGTTTCAGCGCTTCAATAATCCGATGATAGCCCAGCATATGGAGTATTCAGAACAACCGTCATTAACTACCTCTCAAGTCGGTGAGCGGTGCTGGGGAATTCTAGAACAACACTGGATGGGACATTACTCCGAGATATTCAGACACTATTGGCTTGGGCACAGAGTATGACGAGTAAGGGGATTCATCCTATTGTCTTGTTGAACGTAAGCCTTCCAGGGGTAACGAAGAATTAACGTTTCAGACCAGTTTTTGAGGTTAGATTTGAAATTATGATTCAAGCACCTCAGATCGACGGAATTGAAATAGACCCACCAGACTGGGCAAACACCCCAGC
>JAPLHZ010000286.1 GCA_026389365.1 Cyanobacteriota bacterium | reverse complement strand
TGAGCATTTATTAGACTTATTTATCGCAATGTTTGGTTTGGACCCGACTTTGGTTAAATTAAATCCAAACTACCAGAGACTACTGGAATACGGCTCTCTCAGGGCTTGACCGACTGAAAATCTGTCCGGAGTGTTGATAATAAAATTAATGATAAAATAGTAAAGATGAATAATGCTCTGCCTGTGATTTCCGTATAGGCTATGTCCCAATTTCCTCCAGCTCGGATTCTCGTCGTAGACGATCATCCCGACAATCTAGATTTACTTGAGGGCGTATTACAGCGTCAAGGCTACGATGTCTATCGCGCTGCTAGCGGTAGGGAGGTGTTTAATACTGTTTCTATTATCCTTCCAAATTTAATTTTGCTGGACATTATGATGCCGGGAATGGACGGCTATACTGTCTGCGAACGTCTTAAGGCTAATCCTGAAACTTGCAATATTCCAATCTTATTTATTAGTGCTTTAGATGATGCGCGTGATAAGGTGCGAGGCTTTCAAGTAGGAGGGATGGACTATATTACCAAACCGTTCCAAATCAAAGAAGTATTAGCACGGGTCGCGCATCATTTAATGGTTCGACGGTTACAGCAAGATTTTTCTGTTCAAAATGCTAAGCTTCAGGCTGAAATAGAAGCACGCACCCAAGTTGAACTAGAACTGCGGCAAAAGAGCGATCGGTTAGAGCAGGCATTACAACACATTAACCGTGCCCAAGTTCAACTGATTCAAGCGGAAAAAATGTCGAGTCTGGGTCAGTTAGTCGCAGGCATAACCCATGAGATTAACAATCCGATTAACTTTGTTCAGGGCAATCTAATTCATACTACCAACTATACACAAGAACTATTAAATCTGCTTTCTGGCTACCAATCGGCATTCCCAGATTTGCCGCCAGAATTACAAGCACAATTGGATTCGATTGATTTAGATTTTATGCAAGAAGATTTACCAAAATTAATTGCATCAATGGAAGTTGGGACGGCTCGAATTTTGTCTATTGTCCAGTCTTTGAACGTTTTTTCACGGCTCGATCAATCGTCGTTACAATTCTTTGATTTACATGAAGGACTTGAAAGCTCAATAGTGTTACTTCAGCATCGGTTTAGCCGAAATGTTTGGCGATCGAAAATCATCGTTGAACGACAATATGAACTCATGTTTCCAGTCGAATGTCATGCTGGACAAATCAATCAAGTCTTCATGGATTTATTAAATAATGCGATTGATGCAATTGATGAATCTTGGATGCGAAAAACATCAAATTCTCCAATGCTAGATCCCAATATAGTTTTGCTATCACCCAAAGTGCGCATCGTGACCAGGGCGATCGATGACGATTGGGTTCAGATACAGATTTCAGATACAGGGTTGGGCATTGATGATGCGATACGATCGCGTATTTTTGATCCGTTTTTCACCACCAAACCCATTGGCCAGGGAACTGGACTCGGACTGTCCACCAGCTATCAAATTATCCAAGCCCAACACGGTGGACGTATTTACCAACGTGAAATTTCAGGTGAAACTGTCTTCTCTATTGAAATTCCAAGGCGACAGGGATAGATTAATCGCTCTTAATATCTACCCGGAGTAATTTTAGAGATTTAGGGGAATCGTTTTTTTTGACACCCACAAAAGGACTTTTAAAACTCCCAAGAATAAGCCTACCGGAAGCCCCTAACCCCCAATTCTGGGGACTTCCGGTATATTCATTATGAGGGATGGCCTAACGACTGGCCTCAACAATTTTTGAGGCAGCTTCTCCATTAATTCGCCAAAGGGCACGGCTGGCTTCTTGACGTACCAATCCATATTCACCGCTACAACTAATAATCAAATCGGGTACCGCTTCTTTTGCCCCAGTCCCGATCGACCCCAAGGTATAAGCTGCCACCCATTGCACTTGCCAATCTTCATCCTGAAGAACCTTACGCAAAGCCGGAACAGCAGAATTTGCACCCTCTTCAAAATTAGCCAAAATCCAGGCAGCAGTGCTACGAATATAGGCTGTTTTACTATCAAGAGCAGAGACTAGAGCAGGAATTGCTATTGTGCCGATTTTGCCAAGAGAGGCGACAGCTTCGCAAACAACTCGGCGATCGTCGTCGCGCATCCGATCGACTAATACGGGAATCGCATTTCGTCCCTCCGCACCCATGAGTCCGATCGTCTTAATCACCTCTTGACGAATTTGCCATTCTGGCGCATGAATTTCACGAACTAATGCAGGTAATACCGATTGTGCTGCTGCACCGAGATCACCTAATTCTCGAATTGCCCGTAACTTAGTCTCCAAAACACCATTACTCAGTTTTGGAACAAGCCGTGCAAGCCGTTGATCAATTTGATTACGACGTAGCATTTCCGTACTCAATCCCACTCGCTGGCCCAATTCATTAAGAACATTCTCTGGAATATCCCTTTCCACACCTCGGCTTAAGCAACAATCCCGTAGTGCTAATAGAAATCCATGAATACTTTCCGGCGCACCTGGCATCGCATCGGCTTGAATCATGAAATTATTCCAAAGGTAGGTTTCATTACTGTAGAGTTCAACTAAATATAATGCAGCAAGGCATTCGGCCAAAGGATCGAGGGAAAATGAGATTTGATCTTGGGCCGGACCGAAAGTTTGCAATATCCGTAAACGAGTTTGTAAATGACCGAGTCTGATTTTGGCGGTTGCCGAATCGATTCCGCAGGCCAATTCCAACTCAGTCAACAACGTCTCGCGTTTGACGGGAGACGGACGGAAGGTGTATTTCAAACATTCCCAAGCCGTCACTTTTGCATCTTGATGAACAGTAGGATTGTCAGGTTGATTTGGATTATGATCACGATTTAATTCATTCAAATAGCTCAGCATCAAATCAGGAATATTGTCCGGCAAATAGGTATCGGCAATACCAGATTTGTGGGCAATCAGCTGCTCGGCATAAAGCTTAGCTAGCAATATAGCTATAGCCAGTGAAGTTAGGACGCAGCAAGAGCAAGAACGGAGTCTATAGCATCATGAAGATTAGGTGAATCCCTTAGGAGTTTACGGATACGAGATTTCAGCCAAGCCCAACAGTTTTCAATACGGTTAAGG
>JAPLHZ010000045.1 GCA_026389365.1 Cyanobacteriota bacterium | reverse complement strand
TGAGCATTTATTAGACTTATTTATCGCAATGTTTGGTTTGGACCCGACTTTGGTTAAATTAAATCCAAACTACCAGAGACTACTGGAATACGGCTCTCTCAGGGCTTGACCGACTGAAAATCTGTCCGGAGTGTTGATTAAGGAGTTAGCGAATTAACAAAGATAACGTACTAAATTCCCAGCCATTCCTTCATTAGTTGTGGCTGTTTTTTCACTGAAAATACTTTAATGGCGTGATATCCGACTTTTTCCCGGAGTCGATAGATCTGTTTAATGGGTAAATCCATCCGTTCGGCAATTACTTCTTGGGTATTGCCTTGTAAATACAGCCGCAGCCATTGAGATGCATCTGGCCCGACTTTTTCATCTAAATACAGCACTAAGCTCGACACGACTGCCGATCGGGCTTCCTGCTGTTGAGCTTGAGCCTCAGCTTCTTGATAATCAGCCACTGCGCTGGCATCTAATAGGTTAACGGCTCCTTCCCCCTCGTCACCCAGGCCCATCTCGTCGGAGACTAGTCGGATAAAGTCATTGCTGGGTACTTGCGTCATGCCGCCACGCTGACTTCGTTTAAGATAGTTGACAAACCGATACATCAGTAACGGCTGATTTCGGACGGGCCGCAAACAATATTCTTCAGTCGTCGCCATCATCAAAGCATTCCGCAATCGACCATCTATGGTGCATTTCCCAATCCAGGCGGTCTGCTGCTGAAGGTAGGCATCCTGTTGCATCAGCTCTTGAATTACTTCTTGAAGTACATCCACGACAGTACGTGCCCGATCGCGAGATAAGGCAATCCAAGTTTGAATTTTGTTGCGAATCAGGAATATGCCACTGAGGCGTTGAAGTAAGTTTCGGTAGGATTTATCAGGCGCGGTATTAAGATATCGATCGCGCAAAATCCGATAGCGAAAGTCCATCGCATTTTTAAGAATATTAAGTTGAGCGGTGGAAAGATCGCTGTAACGAGTGCGATCGTTGCCGACCAACCACTTGACAATGGCATCGTGATGATTCGCCGCTGCGGGAAGTTCCCCGACTAGCCTTGTGTGCCACTGACCGGAAAACTGATCCATCAGGGTTTCAATGGCATCGGGGTTATCAGGATTATCGGATGCGATGGGCATGGATGCGATGATGGGAGAGTCCTGAAGCTTCATAATAAAATTTTCCTTACAAGTTCAGTTCCGCAGACGATCGAGCCAGGAACGATCAATTGAACAATTTGAGTATTTTTGACTAACGGTATTTTTTAATGTGCCCACATATAGGGGTGGTCTGGCTGAAAGAAGGCCAATTTAAACGTTGTTAAATAGTTTAGCAAAGCCCTCTCCCAGATTTGTTTCAGTTTTGTGTCACTTTCCGCTCATGACACTTATGCAATTAGCTGATTCTTTATCCGTGGCGTTTCAAGTGCCAAGCCCAAGCGTGGGTCAAGATTGTCTTGAGGTCAGCATATTGGGGATCCCAGCCTAAGACATTGCGGGCACGATCGCCGCTGCCAACCAAGGCTGGAGGATCGCCTGCCCGGCGAGGATTTTCAATGGCGATGATTTCGCGACCTGTCACGGTGCGGGCAGTTTCGATCACCTCTTTCACAGAGAATCCGCTGCCGTTGCCGAGGTTGAACCGATCGCTTTTTCCGCCCTTCATCAAATATTCTAATCCCTGAACATGAGCCTGAGCCAAATCTGTCACATGGATATAGTCACGAATGCAGGTGCCATCCGGAGTATCGTAGTCCGTTCCAAAAACAGACACCGATGGAATTCGACCTAGGGCAGCAAACAGAACTAACGGGATCAGGTGAGTTTCGGGATCGTGGGCTTCCCCGAGTTGACCTTGGGGATCGGCTCCGGCAGCATTGAAGTAACGAAATGCAACCGATCGCAGATCATAGGCATGGTCGAAATCGGCCAGAATTCGCTCCACCATCAATTTCGTTGCGCCGTAGGGATTGATCGGATTTTGGGGGTGATCTTCGGGAATGGGGACAACGGTGGGGATGCCGTAGGTGGCACAGGTGGAGGAGAAAATAAATTTTTTGATCCCCGCATCCTTCATGGCTTCCAGAAGCGTCAGGGTACCGACAACATTGTTTCTGTAATACTTATCGGGCTGGGTAACAGATTCGCCGACGTAGGCATAGGCTGCGAAGTGCATTACGGCATCAAAGCTATGTTTTTTAAACAGTGAATCGAGGCAGGAACGATCGTTCGTATCGCCCACCACCAGTTCCAAGTTCAATACGTCTTTAACAATATTGGCATGCCCATAGACGAGACTATCTAGCACCACGACCTCATAACCCGCCGAGGTCAGGGCAAGGGATGCATGAGAACCAATGTAGCCCGCGCCGCCTGTGACGAGAATTTTTCCTTTAGATGGATCTGAAGTGCTGGGGGAAGTGGATTGCACGATGTCAATTCTCCTGGATTTAGGCGATGTATAGGTTAGATGAGATAGGTTAGAGATGAGTCTAGGATGGCCTGAGATGCTTAAATTCTGCCCTAAAAAAACGACTCTGACAACGGCACAGAGATTGGGACACTGGCATTGAGAAATTGCATTGAGGTTAGATCAAGCCAGGAATCGATCGCGCTCGTTGTCAATCTGTAGGATCAATGTGTAGGTTTATTGTTTATTACTCTCTTGATCCCCAGAGGTCAGAGTACGAGTTAGTGACGGCGATCGCAAAATTTGGGTGGCAACTCCCTCTAAGTCTTTTATTTTGTGTTGTACAGACCAGCGTATTTACCACCGTATTTAATGATGATGTAGGAATTCGAGGCACTAAGCTTTAAAGAACTGCGAGAAAACTTCTGCAACTGTAAAAATCTTGAGTACAATCCAGTTTCCTGGGATGTCGTCGTCACGAACCCATTCCAGATAAGGTCTTCACAGCTACTGAAGGGATTCGCCCCATGGTTTTATTGGTCACGGATGTTTTTTTACTGTTAACACAGGTTTTACTTTGGATATTAGTTGGTCTTGCCGCTAGATTTGTTCTTCTCAAAGCGTTGCCTAAAGCGTTTCTCGGGGGATTAGTTTTACTTCTTTTGGTTGCCGTGACGGCGATGACGTTTTTCAATGGATCGCCATCTGGTGGTTTGCTGGGCGATCTTTGGCAAATCATTTCAGTGGTGCTTAATCCCTATGGATTGATTTTGGTGCTGCTGTGTGTGGTTTGGCGAGATGTGGAGAGTGGGGGGAAGTTTAACAAAATTTTGTTGCGGATTGGGGTGGCATCGTTATTGGTGTTTAGTTTGCCGCTAGTTGCGAACTTTTTAGCGCAGCGCACTGAGATGGAAGCAGTCCAAATTATGCAGCCGAATGTTGCCTCACTCCCTGGCGGAGCAAGACGTGTGATTGTTCTTTTGGGGCAGAATACAACCCGGTTGAAGCTTAGCCCTCGGGTTGAGAGTGCACCGCCTGTTAAAAAAGTCGATCGCAATGGACTCTTCCCACCGCCTGAAGCGATTTCCGAGGGGCGTTTAGGGTTGTTAGCTGGCTTACCTGTTCAATTGACGGAGCGGGGCAATCGGATTTTGGGGGCGGCCCAAGCGTTCAATTCTGAGCGGGGCAATAATCCACTTTTGATTGTCAGTGCGGGTCCACGTCTGGAGCGCATGGAGAAAGGCGAGAAAAAAGAGGACATTTCTGAAACGGCGGATATTATAAAACTGCTTCAAACGCAATTTGGGATTCCAGGCACGTCTATGATTGCGGACCATAGTAGTCGATCGATGATTGAGACGGCTCAGAATGTTCGTAAGATTTTGGAAGATAAGAATATTAGCTACGGCAATCAGATCATGGTCGTTACCTCGGCGATCGAAACCAGTCGCGCTGCGTTGACCTTTGGTAAGGAACTTGCGCCAAGTGGTCAAGGCATTACAATTATTTCCCGACCTACGGATTTCTATACGATTCCCCCTAAAGCGACGTTGGAAACTCAGGCCAAGGGAAAAGATTTGATTGAGCGTAACTTTATGGTGTCTGACCTGTTGCCTAACGTAGATGCACTTCAGTTGAGTACAAAGGTCTTGAATGAAGCGCTGACATCACTTTATTACTTCCTGCGCGGGTGGATTCGTCCGCTCAGAGCCGCAAGTTAGGAAAAATAGTCTTAGGCAATCAGATAAGCTGAGCTACGAAATTATTCAGTGGCTAATTAGAAAAGGGGATGCGATCGTATCCTTTTTTTGTGAACGCATTTCGTCAATAGAATCGCTATCGCCATTTACGTAGTCCTCGCAAGTCGTTGAAGCGAAATTGCGGCGGCTTCAGCAACATTGGCATGGGGATCTTTGGCAAGATAGCGAAGAGCCGATATACTTTTTTCAGTATCGAGATTTCCCAAAGCTTCCGCAAGCCGTTGGCGCACGAGCCAGTCGTCGGATTGGACAAACCCAAGAATCGCATCCACAGCGTCAATCGACTTGATTTCTCCTAAGGCCGCGATCGCCGCCTGCTGAATCACCACTTCAGGACTCTGGAGCGCTCGCAGTAAGACAGGCTTTGCCCGAGGATCTTTCAAATTCCCCAGCGATACCGCCGCACTAAACCGGACCAACCAATCGGTATCGGTTTCAAAGGCTTTCACTAACGGCTCAAAGGCTCGTACATCTTCGATATAGCCCAAGGCTCCCGCCGCATCGGCCCGCACACCATAGTCCAAAGCCGTCTGCAATATTTCGATTAAAATCGGCAACGCTTCAGGAGTCGGCTTTAATCCCATGACAAAAATAGCCATCGATCGGACCTGTTGATTGGGATCATTGATGACCTTTTTAATCAATAGACCTCCTGCGAAAGTCGAATAAAGTTGTACAATAGATATAAATTCAGCTAATTGAACGTGAGTTATAAACAAGCTAAGAATTTAGAGCCTGTAGAGTTCAAACGGTTGTGCGGCGTGACTCCAGCAACATTTGA
>JAPLHZ010000097.1 GCA_026389365.1 Cyanobacteriota bacterium | reverse complement strand
TGATGTGAATCGTCTCTTTCAACGCCTCACTCTCGACCTTAATGGGTATACGCGATTTCCAGCAACCTAAATTCCCTAGGATTGTCAATTGCCTTCAAACCACATCTAGCGTCCTCCACGGGAATTCTGGGAGAACCCTAATTAAACTGCCAAGAATCGACCCTTTGGACAAGGATGTTTCCATAATGAGAATTGCTGTTCGATCGCCCTAATTCCTCTAAAATAATAGCGCGCCCACTTGCCCAAACCTTAATCACCACTCCCATGACCGACACCCTATTTAGCAAAATCATTCGTCGCGAAATCCCTGCCGATATCGTCTATGAAGACGACCTTTGCCTCGCCTTCCGTGACATCACGCCCCAAGCTCCCGTCCATATCCTCGTCATCCCCAAAAAGCCGATTCCAAAATTAGCAGACGCAACTCCTGAAGATTGCGAACTCCTTGGACATCTTCTCCTCACCGTAAAAGAAATCGCCGCATCCGAAGGACTCACCAACGGCTACCGTACGGTAATCAATACCGGCAACGACGGCGGGCAAACCGTGTATCATCTACACGTTCACCTCTTGGGCGGACGATCGCTCTCTTGGCCCCCCGGTTGATGGAGGTTCTGCTTATGGTTCGCTTTAGTCCTGTGGTTTTTTTCTCTGGATTTTTCTCTGGATTCTTTCATGTATACCCGCCCACTTGCCCGCCTAATTGAACATTTTCAGCACCTACCGGGCGTTGGTCCAAAAACTGCCCAACGGCTTGCCTTGCATATTCTTAAGCGACCTGAAGCCGAGGTGGCGGCACTTGCTCAAGCGCTAATTGATGCGAAAAAACAAGTCGGAACATGCTCTGTGTGCGGTCATCTATCGGCTGATCCGTTGTGCGATATTTGCAGTTCTCCAAAGCGGGATAATGGAATTATTTGTGTGGTGAGTGATTCGCGGGATTTGATTGCGCTGGAAAAGACGCGGGAATATAAAGGTAAATATCATGTGTTGGGCGGGTTGATTTCGCCGATCGATGGCATTGGTCCTGAACAATTAAACATTAAGGCATTAGTCCAACGGGTCAGCAAACAAGACGCGAGAGAAGTGATCATGGCGATCGCCCCCAGTGTCGAAGGCGAAACCACCACTCTCTACGTCGCGCATTTAATCAAACCGTTTACAAAAGTTACCCGAATTGCCTTTGGGTTGCCCATGGGTGGCGACTTGGAATATGCCGATGAGGTGACCTTAGCACGGGCGCTCGAAGGCCGCCGAGAACTGGAGTAAAAAATCATAAAAAAGCGATCGCAAAGACTTAACTTTGGACGATCGCTTTTAAAGTTGAAAATTCTGAAGCCTATTTTAGTTTCGCCTTGATAAACGCCAAGATTTGCGCCTGTTGCTTCTTCAGCGCATCGACTTCGGCTTGAAGCTTTGTCACTTTTGCTGTTAGGTCCGTTAGATCTCCGCCTCCGACTGCCGCACCTGTTACAGCTGGAGCCACACTTGGCGAAACTGCGACCGCTGGGCGACGTTTTGCCTTAGCCATGGACAGCTTGATGGCTTCGATCAATTGCTTTTGATCAAAGGGCTTTTGGACAAATTCAAAGTACTCGAACGGCTCTTTGATTTTCTCCGTTACTTCTTCCTTTCGACCTGACATCAACACCAATGGAATCGACTGAAGATCGGCCTGAGCCTGGATTTGTTGGAACACTTCCCAACCGCTCATGCGAGGCAACAGGAAATCCAACATAATCAACGTCGGACGTTCTTGGCGAACTAAGTTGATACCCTGCACACCATCCTTCGCTTCGAGGATTTCAAAGTTACCCTTCGGCAGCATGTCACGGACCATATTTCGGATGACCGCGCTGTCGTCGATTACTAAGACTTTATGACTTGCCACAATTCAATTCCCCTTGCGAATGACTGCACTCGGTATATTAGATTCAATACAATTTACGACCGAATATTCGGTGGAGTTTTTACGACTCCTGTTCTTGGCCACTCTCGTAATTTGAGTATTATAGAGGGACGCTCAGCTCTATTGTGCCCTAATATGCTCAGTTCACACCTCTAATTTTGTAACCAAGATGACCACTAGTCAACGATCGGAACTGTTAGCGATGCCGGACTGGTTGAGAGGTCCGACGATCGGCAAGGCCAGCGAAATTTCGGAAGTCCAACGCATTATCAAGCAACGCAACATTCACACTATCTGCGAAGAAGGACGCTGCCCGAATCGGGGGGAGTGCTATAGCCAACGCACGGCGACTTTTTTGCTGATGGGTCCGACTTGTACAAGAAGCTGCGGGTTTTGCCAAGTTGATAAGGGTCATGCGCCGATGCCGTTGGATCCCGATGAGCCGAAGAAGGTGGCGGAGTCGGTGGCGTTGTTGGGCTTGAAATATGTGGTGTTGACTTCGGTGACGCGGGACGATATTCCTGACGGCGGGGCGAGTTGGTTTGCGGACACGATGCGTGAAATCCGATCGGCGAATCCGTTCACTTTAATTGAAGTGTTGACACCTGATTTTTGGGGTGGTCGTTTTGAGGGTTTGGATCCGGATGTGTTGCAGATCGATCGGATTCAAACGGTGGTGAATGCAAGTCCGGTTTGCTACAACCACAATATTGAAACGGTGGAGCGATTACAAGGCGTTGTGCGTCGGGGGACGAAGTATAGTAGATCTCTTCAAGTTTTGGCTCAGGTCAAACAAATGGATAGTACGATCGCGACTAAATCGGGCATTATGTTGGGCCATGGTGAATCGGTCGATGAAGTGGTTCAGACGTTGCGGGATTTGAGAGATGTGGATTGCGATCGGGTGACGATCGGACAATACATGCGGCCATCCCTTGACCATCTTCCGGTGCGTAAGTATTGGACTCCGGATGAGTTTGATGACTTGGGGAAAATTGCGACAGAGCTTGGGTTTAAACAGGTACGATCGGGTCCATTGGTGCGTAGTTCTTACCATGCGGGTGAGGCTTAGGGTTTGTGGGGACGATCGTGATCGATCGCTGGAAATCACGGAGTCATTGCGCTGGGTTAGAACATGCGATCGAATTATTAATGTTGTCAATGGAATAATATGGACGATCGAGCTATTAATCGATGAAACTTTTGGTATCAATAGACTTAAATCAATCGTCTCCGTAGGGAAGTCAAAATTGATGCAAAAATTAAATGAGCGATTTACTTAACTTATTGACTAATAAAAAATAATATGATACATTCCTCTGCAAAAGAGTTATTCGTTCCTTTAACGAAGTATTCATCAAAAAATGAACTCAAAAGTTGACAACCAATACACGTAAAAGGAGAGATCAAATGAGCAACTCAGACTTCATCAACAAATACGTCGCTGAACACAAGAAGCAGTTGGAAGAATTGAGAGTAAAAGCAAACTTGTTGGCGTTCGATGGGCAGTGGGTCATCATTGGCGATGATAAGTACCCGCAGAAGAGGCTACAATACGCGACAACGTCAGTTGTAGAGGAATATGTTTCTCCACGCATTATTTTGTATCCGACTGGAGAGAAGGACATCCAGAAGGCGATCGGCTTGTGCCACGAACTCAAAATGGCTATCTCTGTTCGGACTGGAGGACACCAATATTGCGGATACTCCTCGACCTCACCAGTCAATAGACCTCCTGCGAAAGTATCATGAAATCGTCTGTTCTAAAGATAAACTAAGCTCATAATTGTAAATCCCTGCAATTAAATTTAACCTTAATCCAAATCTCCTTCTCCTGTTTCGATACCTAGAAGAGAGTATTCT
>JAPLHZ010000296.1 GCA_026389365.1 Cyanobacteriota bacterium | reverse complement strand
TGTGAACTGGGCCATCTTCAATTCCTTCGCCATTACGTTAGCCAGACGCGGAGGCTACCGTACCGTACCGGATGCCCTCAGAGCTTGGGCTAATATGCTCGACAATGTTTATCTTTTCTTTGTATGAAACCACCCTGCCCTTCACAGGAGTTTACGGCGATTAGGTCTCACTTGATACAATATTGGACTTTTCAAACATCCTCTAATATCAACAACCAACTTTACTCTATTAGTTGCAGATTAATCAGGAACAATCTGCAAATGTTACGCCACCTCAAACTAAAGAATTTTTAGTAGAAGACTTCTAAACAACAATTAAGTTTATTAAACATTATCGGAAATTGTTTTTTAGAGATTCAAAGCCTTGCTAGGCAAGGGCTGTAAATTCGCAAAACCCTATTTCCGATTAAGTCTATTATTAATCCGAGGTTAGAGAACTCTACTATCCCGGCTTAAATATCAAAGAGAATAATGAACGTTTACTATGAACGGGACTGGCGGGAGTTGAACCCACGGCCTACCGCTTAGGAGGCGGTCGCTCTATCCATCTGAGCTACAATCCCAAATGAGTATTAGTCTCGCTCATTGTCCTAATTATAGCAAGAGTTTGGTCGCAAATACGATCGTATGTCACCGATGCATGTCAGACTTAACAATTGTTCGATCCTGTTGTTTTGTGAAGTGCTTGGGGCTGGGTATGGATTTGAGTTTGGTGGCATCGAATTTTTTCAATCCTCCGGTGTTGTTCTTTTTTCTGGGGATGTTGGCGGTGCTGCTGAAGTCGGATTTGGAGATTCCTCAGCCGATTCCTAAATTCTTTTCATTATATTTATTGATTGCGATCGGCTTCAAGGGCGGCGTTGAGTTGGTTAATAGTGGCTTTAGTCAAGAGGTGGTGTTGGCTATTGGGTCGGCTATCTTCATGTCTTGTGCTGTGCCTATTTACACCTACTTCATTCTACGCACTAAGCTCGATGCCTATAACTCAGCCGCGATCGCAGCAACCTATGGAGCCATTAGCGCGGTGACGTTCATTACGGCGAGTACGCTCTTGGATCAAATTGGTATTAAGTATGACGGCTATATGGTGGCGGCGTTGGCCTTGATGGAGTCTCCGGCGATTATTGTGGGATTGGTGTTAGTGCAGGTATTTGGGGCCGAGCGGGGTGAGGGTGAGAAAATTGAATGGGGCGAAGTGCTGAAGGAATCATTTTTGAATGGATCGGTCTTTTTGCTGTTTGGTAGTATTGCCATTGGGATGTTGAGTGGTGAACATGGCTATGAAAAAGTAAAGCCATTTATTGGTGATATGTTTTATGGTGCGTTGATGTTCTTTTTGTTGGATATGGGATTGATTGCGGCGAAACGGATTAAGGATTTACAAAAGACGGGTATTTTTCTCATTGCGTTTGCCATTTTGATTCCAGTTTTGAATGCGGGAATTGGAGCATCTATTGCCTATTTTATTCATATGTCTAAGGGCGATGCATTATTGTTCGCCGTATTATGTGCAAGCGCATCTTATATTGCAGTTCCAGCGGCCATGCGGATGACGGTTCCGGAGGCGAATCCGAGCTTGTATATTTCGACGGCCTTAGCGGTTACATTTCCATTTAATATTGTGTTCGGTATTCCATTGTATTTGTATGGAATTAGTTTAATCTGGGGATAAAATAATCTTTCGTGATTACAATAGACTTAATCGGAAATAGGGTTTTGCGAATTTACAGCCCTTGCCTAGCAAGGCTTTGAATCTCTAAAAAATAATTTCCGATAATGTTTAATATATTGCTTTCTTTTTTGAATCTTTTTACGATCGCTATTCTGAGGAGTTTCCGGTGCCTACATTAACTCTTGACCTGTTGGCTGTACCTGTTGGTGTGTTACAAATTCCCTCTGTCGAGCAAGTTGATACGGTGCTGTTGTCGTTGGTGGTGCCGACGTATAATGAGGTGGGCAATGTCGTGCTGTTGGTCGAGAAACTGACGGGATTACTCGATCGGATTTGTCCGAATGACTACGAATTAATTATTGTGGATGATGATAGTCCGGATCAGACTTGGGAGATAGCCCGATCGCTGTTGTGTGAATATCCAAACTTGCGGGTGATGCGACGGACGGCAGAACGGGGATTATCTACGGCGGTAATTCGTGGATGGCAGGCGAGTCGGGGGCGCTTGTTGGGCGTAATTGATGGAGATCTTCAGCATCCGCCGGAAGTGTTGGAAAAGCTTTTTGGGGAATT
Organism: Cyanobacteriota bacterium; assembly: GCA_026389365.1. Taxonomy (GTDB): domain Bacteria; phylum Cyanobacteriota; class Cyanobacteriia; order Leptolyngbyales; family Leptolyngbyaceae; genus JAAFJU01. The sequence continues at coordinate 8,195 of JAPLHZ010000296.1, read as the reverse complement.
GGTATCGGGGAGTGATTTGGCGGTGGCAAGTCGGCATGTGGTGGGCGGAGGAATTAGCGAATGGAGTGTGTTTCGACGGATGACCTCACGAGGTGCGCAGATTCTGGGATTGATGATTGCTCCCCAGGTCGTGGGTCGGGTGAGTGATCCCATGAGTGGCTATTTTATGGTGCGCCGATCGTCTGTGACTAATCAAATCTTGAATCCGCAGGGCTATAAAATTCTGTTAGAGATTTTGGGTCGCGGTGAGATTGAACACATTTCGGAAGTAGGGTATGTGTTCCAAGAGCGACAAGACGGCGAGAGTAAGGTGACTTGGCGGCAGTATGTGGAGTATTTGCAGCATTTGGTACGATTACGTTCTGATGGTCGTTTGGAGAAGTTTCAGGAACAGTTCCCGATCGGTCGCTTTTTAAAGTTTGGCGCAGTCGGGTTTAGTGGTGTCTTTGTTGATTTGGGAGTATTTTGGATGCTTTCCAATGGGTTGGGGTTGGCAGCGGTGACAGCGACGATATTGTCAGCCGAGGTGGCGGTATTGAATAATTTTATTTGGAACGATCGGTGGACGTTTGGTGATCGCTCTATTCAGCAACCGGGACGCCGATCGATGGTGAGGCGATTCCTGAAGTTCAATGTACTTTGTTTGGTTGGAATTGTATTGCAAGGAACTTTGGTCGGGTTGATGAGCAAGGTTGCTGATGTTCCGGCGATCGGGGCAAAGTTATTGGCGATCGCGCTTGTGATGCTGTGGAATTTTTGGATTAATTTGAAATTGAGTTGGCGCGTGACGGATACAAAATGATCAAAAAATGTAGCGATCGTGCTATTTCTGAGGCTCGTGTTTAGGAGAATTGGTTTTAGGTCATATGAGTATCAATTGGTTTGAAGGCTTAACCGGATTCCGAGAAATCTCGTCACATCAGGTTCGGGATAATTTTTTGTTGGAAGGCGATCGTTTAATATCTCGCGTAAATGGCATAGGTTTTTCCTGTGGAAAATTAGAAACACCGTCATTAGGAGAGTTACGAGATAGGGTTGAGGCTGGTGAATTCAAAAAAGGGAAACTGACGGTTCGTGAAGTTGTGGGCGATGTCCAAGGTCTTCATACTGAATTGTCTAACGCTGGGGCATTATTTCAGGTTGCGTCGCAGTTTAATTTATTGGAAATGGTTTCCCCGAATATTACGCCAGAAGCAGGAGTTGGGATTTACGAAAACGATCGAACCCAAGGTCCAGCTTGCGCTATTGCAGCGGGTGCCGGAACCATTTATCGAAACTATTTTGCGCTGTGTAATGGACAGATTGGACAATCTGAAGATAACCAAATTGATTGCTTGGTAGATGTCGGAAAAAGTTTAGACAATGTCCAAAATGGACTCTGGAAAATGCAGAATGGTTATGCATTAGCGACAAAGGCTGGATTACTCGAAATTCAAACTCGGTTACGATCGATGAATGAATCCGATCTCGATCATCTGCGCCAACTGTTACGCATTGGAGTGCAATGGAATACTCAGGTTACGATCGCCCAGAGTGCCCACCTTGTGACTCAAACCTATTGTTCTGCCTTGCCTGTGGGGTATTCTTCCCATGATTCAAATCTTTGGGAACCGTTTGCGCGTTTGATTTTAGAGGCATCCTACGAGGCGACGATTTGTAGTGCGATCGTGAATGCTCAGGCCACAGGCAATCATCGGGTATTCCTGACTTTGTTGGGTGGTGGTGTTTTTGGGAATTCGATCGATTGGATTTTTGATGCAATGCAACGATCATTTCAACGCTATGAACACTATGATTTAGATGTAGCGATCGTGAGTTATGGTCAATCTAATAATCGGCTTCAGCAACTTTTGATGAATTGATTGATAAATTGATCTTGTCTATTCAATTAGCCAGTCAGCCAAATGCCTCTAGCAAAGCTTCTAACGCTAGAAATGCTGAATATTTACGGGTCATGACACCATTACCGCCAATACTCCCCCTGTATGATAATTCCTAGCAGAACACTGCCAAAATCCGTAATCAAAAACCATAATACCTATTTCAAATACGATCGATATCGTCCCAATGCCGTCAATGGAAAATGTTGACAATACAAATTATATTTCAAATAAAAATGCTGCGGAAACCCCGTCCCCGTATGCCATTCCTCCGACCATTCACCATTCACATCCTGCGTGGTAATCAAATACGAAACCGATCGCGCCATCGCCTCATTCACCCGATCGCGCCATGAAAAATCAACCATAGCCGCAGCCCCCGCCATCAAACCCATCAACCCCCAAGCCGTTTGCGACGGAGTACTATCACCTATTCCCATAAGAGACCGATCGGCATAGCTCCCACAAGTCTCGCCCCAACCTCCATCAACATTCTGACAATTCACCAACCATTCAACCGCCCGACCCATTGATAATTTAAACTTCTGAATCAACCCTAGCGAATCAAACGCCGTCAACACGCCACAAGTACCATAAATATAATTAACTCCCCAGCGACCAAACCAACAGCCTTCCGGTTCTTGTTGTCCAAGCAAATATGCGATCGCTTTCTCAATCTGATCCATTGACAATGCAGAACCTAATCTCAAACCCCCAACCATTTCCAAAACCCTTGCCGTCACATCTGCCGTATTCGGGTCAATCATCGCCCGCAAATCACCATAGGGCAAATCATTCAGCCAATCTTGATCATTAAACATTATCGGAAATTGTTTTTTAGAGATTCAAAGCCTTGCTAGGCAAGGGCTGTAAATTCGCAAAACCCTATTTCCGATTAAGTCTATTATCCAAATCAAACGCAGCCCAACCGCCAGGGCGACATTGCATTGTTTCAATCCACCGCACCGCACGATCGATCGATCGCCCTTTCAATACCTCATCTGACGACTCAACTTGCGCCAATGCCATCACTACCACCGCCGTATCATCCACGTCCGGATAAAAGCGATTGTCAAATTCAAATGCCCAAGCTCCCGGTGCGCCTTTCTTATTTTTTACCGCCCAATCACCATAATCAATAATCTGCATTTTCACTAACCAATCCGCACCCCGCTTCAAGGCAGGATGATTGGAACTCAAACCCGATTGAGTAAGCGATCGCATTACCAATGCTGTATCCCATACAGGGGAAACACATGGCTGAATCCAATACTCATCGTCTGTCTCAACACTAAAGCGATCGAGAGCGGCAATACCGCGAGACACAACTGAATCATTCACATCATACTTTAATGCTTTCATCGCTAGCAATGAATTCAACATCGCTGGAATGATTCCTGCCCAATCGCCCGTTGCTTCCTGACGGTCTAAAATCCACTGTTCAGCCGCCGCTAATCCTTCTGTTCGGAATGGAACTAAATTCAACTCTTCCGCAATCTTAAATGCAAAATCTAACCCAATAAACCCGTCCGTCCAGTCCCCTTTCTTCGGCAATTCATATCGTTCCCGATCGTCCCCGTCCACATACAATTCATGTAGGGTAATCCTAGGCTGCGTCAACCACACAGGTTTACGATCGAACACTACCATTAAAGGCACCGTACTGCCCCGCGCCCAACTCGACAATTCATAAATAGTAAACGGCGAAATCTGATTCGGCAGCACCATAATCCACGGCGGAATCGATGGCAATCCCCGCCAGTCATAGCACCCAATTATAGCTAGATGAAACTTAGTAAAAATGCGAGCTTTAGTGATGCCCCCGCGAGACAAAATAAACTCCCGAGCATTCACTAAGCAATGTTGATCGATCGCTACTCCCAGCAATCGTAATCCCATATAAGCTTCTATTGAAACACTAAGATTTCCGCCATCCCCTTTATAAAGTTCCCAACTTCCATTTTCACATTGGTGATTATGTAAATAATTTAATGCTTTTTCCATAGGACGATCGACATCAGTGCCATACAGCTTATGCAGCAAAATAGCTTCCGCTGTCATTGTCACATTTGATTCTAGTGTCGCCCACCAATAGCCATCCTGGGTTTGTTGGGATAGGAGAACTTCCTGCGCTTGGGCGATCGCCCTATCTAGCAAACTCATTGCTCAATCCTTACCATTATTGAGATCGATTAATACAACCCGGTCGGTCTTTGACATGTTGACATACCCGTTGCGCCAAAACTTCTCGCGTAGATTTAGCGCCCGTTGCAAAAATTACCACATCTCGCCCGATCGCCTTTATAATCTGAACCCCGCAAACACTACAAACTAATGGTGTGGGTACTATATTTTGATCGTCGCTCATAGATAATCACTCCTGAATGAGTAAAACAAATTATTAAAACATTAACGTTAGTTTATACCCCGATCGGCCCCACAACGTAAAGCAAAACCCTGGCAAAAACAAATGAACTACCAAAACACTTGAACTATCGACCTGAGAGAGCTATCGTTAATTTAACCTCTGTTTACCCCGATCGCAATGCCGCTTAAGCCCAGCCAAATCCTAAGTCAGCTCAATGCACGTCGATCGGAATTTTCTCGGTTTGACGAAGAGACGTTTAGATTAATTGAAATCTATCAAAACGCACTGTCCGAAGCCATTACACTCTCGACGGATGAACTTCAGGCGCGGCTGGCAGCTAAACCGGGTTGTGGAGCTATTCCACTAGAATTGTTGGATGAGTTTAAAAGTTGGATTTTGGCTTGTGGTTTGAAGTGGGAGACGCGGGAGCAGAGTAATGCTTGGGTAAGAGAGCAGCTTTCAGGAGTTTCGACCTTTGCCGTGGATGGGTCGCAAATTTATCCGGGAAAGGATTTGTCCATTCCGGTGGCGCTGGTGCAAATTGGCTGGTTTGAAAATTTGCATACTGAAGCCGGACAATATTTTAAAGACATTGAATCCTACATCATGACTCCGCAGGATCTTAAAGTCGATCGGTTGGGCGGTGAATTGGCCGATCGTAAGGTAAATATGCGCCGTTTTGAGATGGAAACACAAAGAATTATTGATTACTTTGAAGACCACGAAGGCATGGAAGATGCGTTGGCCTTTTTTGATGGTTCACTAGTGGCTACTTTTGCAGAGGCATTTGACCAGGAAACCCAAGCAACTTATGTGCGTTGTGTATTGAATCTTTTAGAGGCGAGTGAACATTTCAAAGTTCCGGTAGTCGCTTATATCGATACAAGTACGGCTCGTGATTTGACCGGAATGTTACAAAGTTTGTTTGCATTGCCCGATAACAAATCCATTCACGATGCGAAGTTATTGGATAAGTTCTATGCAAATAAGAAATGTATTCAATCTATGGAATGGGGCGATCGTACCCCTATTTTTCGTTGTGCACGATCGGGAATTTTAGATGTGTATGGTAAACATGGCGATCGGATTGCATTCACCTATTTAAAAACCAATCGTGACGGGCTTCCCGCAAGGCTTGAACTTCCTATGTGGGTGTATGATGCGGGCCGTGCAGAACAAGTTATTAATTGGGTGCGGGGTGAAGTGGCGATCGGGGGTGGTTATCCCTATGTGATTGAAACAGCGGATCAGGTGGCGGTGGTGCAAGAACGCGATCGGCAATCGTTTTTTCGCATTTTGCAAGATTGGGCGAAGCAAGAAGATTTGAGGCTTCGGTTGTCTCGTAAAATGGTGAGCAAAGCACGACGACGATGAATGAGTGGGGGATTATTGAAAGCCGCTGTAAATCATAATAAGATTACAATATTAATCTTATTTAGGAGTAATAAAAATGATTGCAGCAGTAAACTCTAATCACTTTAGTCCACAAGAGTATTTTGACTGGGAAGAGCGTCAACAAGAGCGCTATGAATATTTTGATGGAGAAGTTTATGCGATGGCGGGTGGAAGCTTGACTCATGCCCGTATTGGTGTAAATGTTACTACTTTATTACAGTCTCATACTTTGGGCAGTGGCTGTATCACCTACAATTCAGATGCAAAGGTTGGAATTTCTCAAAAAGGGCCATTTACCTATCCAGATGTGAGTGTAAGTTGTGACGATCGCGATCGGACAGCACAACAATTCATTCAATTTCCTTGTATAATTGTGGAAGTTTTATCGCCCAGCACTGAAGCCTACGATCGGGGTGGCAAGTTCAAACTGTATCGCCAATTGACGAGCCTTCAGGAATACATCTTGGTCAGTTCAGAAACCCAATTCGTTGAAGTATTCCGCCGTCAACCTTCGGGGAGTTGGGAATTTACGACTTATGGTGAGGGAAATAGTATTGTGATTGAAAGTATCGGTCTGACGGTAGCTGTGGAGGAATTTTATCAGAATGTCATTTTAATTCCTCCTGTTAAACCGGAATGAATTAGACCTAAATAGATCTGCTATTCACAAGCATATCGAATCAATTGGCAAAGCCGTTGACGTAAGGTCTCCAAACCCAACCGATCGTGGGCGGAGATAAACAATGCCTGCGGATATTCGTCCTTTGCTTCCATGAGCCGATCGCCATCCACTTGATCCATTTTGTTGAATGCAATGATGGCCGGACCTGGTGAAATCGGCAATTTCGACAATACATCCATCACCGATCGAATTTGGCTTAACCATGCCGGATGAGACAAGTCCACAACATGCAACATCGCATCCGCTTCAGAAACTTCCTCCAAAGTAGCCCGGAAGGCATCCATCAACGGCGGTGGCAATTCGTGAATAAATCCAACGGTGTCGGTGAGAAGGATTTGTCGATTTTCTTCCGTTTCAGCATCTTGAATTATCAATCGTCTTGTTGTTGGGTCTAGCGTTGCAAAAAGCTGATCTGCGGCGTAGATTTCAGAGTTAGTTAGTGCATTCACCAACGTGGACTTCCCGGCATTTGTATAGCCGACTATTGCAACACTTGGGACGCGCTCATGTTGCCGTTTTTGTCGGAGCCTCGTTCGGTGTTCTTGCAACGAACTCACTTCCCGTTGCAGATTATTAATGCGTTGTTGAATCACCCGACGTTCGGTTTCTAGCTTCGTTTCGCCCGGTCCCCGAGTTCCGATACCGCCACCGAGTTTAGACATGGATTTCCCGCGACCAACCAATCTCGGCAACATATATTGCATCTGTGCGAGTTCAACTTGCAGTTTTCCGGCTCCTGATTGGGCGCGCTGGGCGAAGATATCAAGAATGACTTCAGTTCGATCGATCACCCGAATGCCGATATTGTCCTCAAGATTACGACGTTGAATGGGAGCGAGATCTCGATCGAAAACAATTAGGTTCGCCCCAATCGTTTGGGCCACTAATGAAATTTCTTGAACTTTCCCTTCACCCACAACCGTCCGAGGATGGGGCCGCGATCGTTTTTGTCGTAATACTTCTAGAACTTCCCCCCCTGCTGTTTCCACCAAGCGTTTAATTTCTTCAATGCCATCTTGATAGCGTTGTTTGGTGACTTGATCCGTTTCTAAGCCGACGACTAGAACCCGATCGCGATCGTCATCGACGGCCCGTGCTACGAATTGTCGCTGAAAATCGGCTTCTAATTCTTCAACAAATTCAGTAAAGTGTTGGTCGAGCATTTCCTCTAAACCCATAGGATTCGAGATTTGCCACGCGGTTTCTGGGTGCGGAATCAAATGACACCAGTAGGCTTCTTTGACATAGCCCGCCCCGCCACCGCCCCGCTTTTGAAACCCGCTGCCCGTTAGCGTCAATACGACTAATGAATCCAGTCGCTGTACGGCCATGGCGGTGAGTGCGGCTTCATTAGGCGGTTCCAGTTTGAGATGGGTGGCGATGCACCGGATGCCGCTAAGCCGATCGGCCCCATAACGAGGCAGTTCTTTCGGTGGAATTTGGGTTTGACGCGGCGTACCGACTCCCACTCGAATCACTTGTCCACGACGGTTTACATAGGCACAAATGGGTTCACCGATGTCGGTGCTGACGCTAGCGAGACGCTGGGCAAACTCGGGCGTAGTGACGCTATCGATCGGTAATCGATCGTGATAAATACGCTGAATCTTTTTGATTTGGCTGGTTTTGAGTCCTTGGGGACGACCATAAATGGTTTCGATATGCGACTTTGCCTAATGCTACAACGCCTATTTTAGTTGATTATATGACTGATGATCTCTATGGGGACGATTTATAGCTATAGCCAGTGAAGTTAGGACGCAGCAAGAGCAAGAACGGAGTCTATAGCATCATGAAGATTAGGTGAATCCCTTAGGAGTTTACGGATACGAGATTTCAGCCAAGCCCAACAGTTTTCAATACGGTTAAG